>DASPUY010000185.1:0-28136 GCA_035622655.1 Polyangiaceae bacterium | reverse complement strand
GAAACCGGGCGGAAGCACCGTCACCCATGTCGAGCGGCTTCGGAACGTGCAGTGCGAGGTCTGTCACGGACCGGGGTCGAAGCACGTCGAGGCGCCCGAGGACGACGCCGCGATCGTCGCCAGGCCGGCCCCGTCGCTGTGTCTGGGGTGCCACCATCCGCCCCACGTCGACGAGTTCGATCCCGAGGCCAAGATGAAGCAGATTCTCGGCCCAGGCCACGGACTGGCGTCGTCTTCGAGCTCGTCGGAGGCTCGCTGACGAGATCCAGCGGAAAAAGGCCGCAAGTTGCCGATCCGACGGCCGGCGGGGTATGAAAAAGCTCGTGAGCCCCAAAAGTGGCGATCCCGCGCCGAACGTGTCGCCCGACGTCGCCCGTCCGTCGCGTCGGGAATTGATCGTCCGGGCAGGCGGCGCCGTCGGGGTGCTCGGCGCATCGGCGGCGGTGTCGCGGCTCCTTTGGGATCGCGGCGGATACGACGTCGCTCGCTCGAGTGCGCCGCGTCAGGTTCGCGACTACCGTGTGGTCGAGCGAGACGCCGAGCACGCGCAGCTCGCGATCGCGCGAGCGCCTGCCAAAGAGGCCGCCGACGATTCGCCCCACGCGACCGCTACCCCGGATCAGCTGGTTCGCCGGGCGCTGGATGCGCTGGGCGGAATGCGCAAGTTCGTGTCGCGGGGAGACATCGTCGTCGTGAAACCCAATATCGGTTGGGATCGGATGCCCATTCACGCGGCGAATACGAACCCCGAAGTGGTGGGCGCGGTCATCAAGCTCGCGTACGAGGCCGGCGCCAAGAAGGTCGTCGTCGCGGACGGATCGTGCAACGACCCGAACCGCTGCTTCCAGCGCTCGGGCATTTGGCGGGCAGCATACGAGCTCGGAGCCGACGTCGTGCTGCCTCAGGAGCACCGGTACCGCACGATGCGCCTGAAGGGCGACGTGCTCGATGAATGGCCGATTTTCACCACGCTCATCGATGCCGACAGAGTGATCAACGTACCGGTGGCGAAGCACCACAACCTGGCAAAGTTCACCGCCGCCATGAAGAACTGGTACGGCGTGCTCGGCGGTCGGCGCAACCGGCTGCACCAGAACATCGACACCTCGATCGCCGATCTGGCTACGTTCATGCGTCCTTCGCTCGTGGTCGTCGATGCGTGGCGGGTGTTGATGCGCAATGGTCCTCAGGGGGGAAACATCGACGACGCCAAGGACATGCACACCGTGATCGCGTCGGTCGATCAAGTTGCCGCCGACGCGTTCGCCTGCACGCTCATCGGCCAGAAGCGCGAGAACCTTCCTTACCTGACGATGGGCGAAAAGCGCGGCCTCGGAACCACCCGGTGGGAGAGCCTTCGGGTGAAGGAGGTCTAGCGTGACGCCGAGCCATCGTGTCGCCGACCACGCCGGCGTAGGTCTCGACCCCGCCGTGGGCGCCCGGGCCGAGGCGGGCGAGGACCTCCACGTCGAGCCCATTCCTTGGAAGACGGGCCGGGTGGGGATGGTGGCGACGCTCGACGCGCCGGCGTGTGGCGCCCTGCAGGGTCCTCCGGCCACACCCGGCCTCAAGGGTTCAGCCGCGTCCCCGGTCTCCGCCCCCGTCGCCGCAATTGCTGCCGTCGCGGGCCGAACGTCGCGCGGCCGATCGTCGAAAAGACTGCCTGGAAGCGGCATTCCCCCGCGGCGCATCGTCGTGATTCTCAAATGGGCGCGTCGTCTCTCACAGGTCTTGTTCTTCGCGCTGTTCATTTATTTTCTTTTTCAGACGACCTTTCGCGGCAGCTTCGCGGCGCGAGCCGACTCGCCGGTACGGATGCCGCTCCCGGTCGAGGGTTTCCTGCTCGTCGATCCGTTCGTGGCGGCAATGACCCTGCTGTCGACCCACACGGTCTATCGGGGCCTGCTGTGGAGCCTCGGCTTGCTCGCACTGACGATCGTCTTCGGAAGGGCCTTCTGCGGTTGGGTCTGCCCCTTCGGAACACTGCACCATTTTTTCGCATGGCTGCTGCCGAGCAAGCGAGGACGCGGCGCTTCCCGTGTCGACGCGAATCGAACGCACTCGTATCAGCGAGCCAAGTACTATCTGCTCTATGCGTTCCTCGTCGCAGGGGTGGCGGGAAGCGCGATCGGTGGATTGTTCGACCCGATCTGCATCGCCGTCCGGTCGATCGGTCTCGGCGTCGTCCCGGGCCTGCAGTACGTGACCCACCGCGCGCTCGGCGGCGCCCAGGACATGCACTGGCGCCCGGTGCAGGGCGCAGCCGATCACACGCAGGACTGGCTCGCCCAGACCGTCTGGCAGAGCAAGCAATTCTACTTTCACCAGACCTGGTTCATCCTGTTCCTTCTGGTGGCGGTGCTCTTCGCCAACAGATTCATTCCGAGGTTCTGGTGCCGCGTACTTTGCCCCCTGGGAGCCTTTCTCGGTGTGGTGGCGAGGTTTGCGCTCTTTGGAATGACCAAGGATCACTCCAAGTGCACCGATTGCAACTTGTGTCTCGTCCACTGCCAGGGCGCTGATTCGCCCCAAGGGGGCGTCAAGTGGCGGCAGGACGAATGCCACATGTGCTTGAACTGCGAGAACGCCTGCCCGGAGGACGTCATCAAGTTCGGCTTCCTGCCGAATCGCCGCAGCACCGTCGCGGTGCCCGACACCCAGAGGCGGACTGCCCTTGCGGCCGTCGGGGCGGGCGCGATGTTCCTCCCCGCGGCTCGCGTGGCGGATGCCCTCGACGTGAACTACCACTCCAAGGTGATCCGGCCGCCGGGAGCGGTCGAGGAACGCTCCTTTTTGGAGCGGTGCATTCGCTGTGCGGAATGCATGAAGGTGTGCCCCAACAACGCGCTGCATCCGGCGCTGTTCGAGGCGGGAATCGAGGGATTGTGGACGCCCATCCTCATCGCGCGGATCGGCTACTGCGAGTATTCTTGTGTGCTCTGCGGCCAGGTGTGCCCCACGGGGGCCATCCAGAAGATCAACGAAAAAGAAAAGATGGGGCAAGGGCAGCCTCCCATCAAGATCGGTACCGCATTTTACGATCATGGCCGGTGCCTGCCGTGGTCGATGCAGACGCCCTGCATCGTATGCGAGGAGTTCTGCCCTACGTCGCCCAAGGCCATCTGGGTCGAAGAAGTGGATGCGCCGCTTCGCGACAGCAAACCGGGGCCGGATGGTGCGCCGCCTCCGTACAGGACGGTGCACCTGCAGAGGCCGCACGTCGACCCCAGCCTGTGCGTCGGTTGTGGCGCGTGCGAGAAGGTTTGTCCCGTCCAGGACCAGCCTGCGGTTTATGTCACGAACGTGGGCGAGTCACGTTCGAAGACGAACGTGATCTTGCTGGAGAACACGAATTACAACCAGAAAAGTTGACGGTCGGCCCAGAGTCGCGGCCACACGCGAGACGTCCGACCCGGCCCGGCGACCGAGCAATGTACGAGGCGCTCGTCGCGCTGCTACATCAAGGGTTAGCGTGATATCGTGAACGATCGTTTTCTCAGAGCATGCCGCCGCGCGCCCGTCGATCGCACTCCCGTATGGTTCATGCGGCAGGCGGGACGCTACATGCCGGAGTATCGCCGGCTCCGCGAGAAGTACTCGATGCTCGAGCTTTGCCGGACACCGGAGCTCGCGGTACAGGTCACGCTCCAGCCGGTGCAGCTCGGCGTCGACGCGGCCATCCTGTTCGCGGACATTCTGCTGCCGCTCGAGCCGATGGGGGCGCCATTCGAATTTGCGAAAGGCGAGGGGCCGGTCTTTCACGAGCCCATCGCGAATCGAGTGCAAATCGATCGCTTGCGGGTAATCGAGCCTCAAGAATCGCTCTCCTACGTCATGTCGTCGATTCGCCTCTTGAAGCGCGATCTGAGCGTCCCACTCATCGGATTCGCCGGTGCCCCATTCACCCTCGCGAGCTACCTGATCGAGGGGGGCAAGAGCGCCGGCTTCGCGAAGACGAAGAAGCTCATGTGGGGCGCTCCGGACGCGTGGCATGAGTTGATGGACAAGCTCGCCGAGGTGGTTCGCCGCTACCTGCGCGCACAGATCGAAGCGGGAGTCGACGCCGTTCAACTGTTCGACTCGTGGGTAGGAACCTTGTCGCCGAGCGATTATGTCGAAAGCGTGCAACCTCACGTGCGCCGCATTCTCGCCGACGTCGCGACCATGGGGGTGCCGGTCGTGCACTTCGGGACGGGAACGGCGACGTTGCTTGAAATGATGCGTGATGCTGGAGGATCGGTGATCGGCATCGACTGGTGTACGCCACTCGACGATGCGTGGCGTCGCGTGGGGTTCGATCACGCGGTCCAGGGCAATATGGACCCGTGCGCGCTTCTGGCTCCACGTGACGTGGCCTTGAAGCACGTCGAACGGGTGCTCGACGCCGCCGCCGGCAGGCCTGGGCACATATTCAACCTGGGCCACGGGATTCTGCCGGAAACCCCGGTCGAGACCGTGCAAGCCGTGATCGATCACGTGGCGGCGCGGACGGCTCGATGACGACGGCTGCGCTCCTCGTCTCGCACGGTAGCGTGCAGGACCTGGACGAGCTGGGAGCGTTCCTGACCAATATCCGACATGGCCGGCCTGCACCCCCCGAGCTCGTGGCGGAGCTTCGGCGCCGATACGAAGCGATCGGCGGTTCGCCGCTCAACTCCATCAACGCCGAGGTCGCTCGCAAGCTCCACGTCCGGCTTGGCACGAGGGTCGCCTGGGCCAATCGGCTGTGGGCTCCGTACATACGCGACGCCATTGCCGACCTCGCGTCGCAAGGTGTCCAGCGAATCGCGCTCGTCCCATTGGCGCAATACTCGGCGCACGTTTACGAGGCCGACGCCAGGGTGGCCGCAGACGCTCGAGGGATCACCCTGGCGTGCGCTCCCAATTGGGGGTCGAGCATTGGACTTTGCGAGGCGTTCGCCTCGCGCATCGCCGCCGCCCTCGAGGCCATGCCATCGCCTCTGCACACGTGCGTCGTCATGACTGCGCACAGTCTGCCGCGAGCCGTCGTCGAATCGGGCGATCCGTACGAGCGCGACGTGCGCGCGGCAGCGGACCGGATTGCCGCGGCCGTCCTGGGTCGAGCGCCGGCTCCCGGGCGATTCGCGCTCGCGTTCCAGAGCCAGGGAGCGTCGGCGGGTGGCGATGGCCGCCGCGTCGAATGGCTGGGCCCCGACCTGCCCACGATCCTCGACGAGGTGGTCGTCCGCGGGGAGCGCCACGTGCTGGCGGCGCCCATCGGATTTCTCGCCGATCACGTGGAGATTCTCTACGATCTCGACGTCGAGGCAAAAGCGATGGCGAAAGACCGCGGGCTGACGTTTGCGCGCATCCCTTCGTTGAACGCCTCCGACGATTTCATCGGCGTTCTCGAGCAGGTCGCGCGGTCCACGCTCGCTCGTCTCGCCATGGGATGACCGAAGCCCGTCAGAACTCGCCCGGGTCGCTGTACGAGCCGAGGACGTCGCGCAATACGTCGCAGATCTCCTGCTCGGTACAGTAGGCTTTTGCGGCCTCGATGGTGGGGGGCATCAAGTTGGACCCCGGGCTGCCGGGGGGCGCCTGCGCCGCGGCCCGCACCGCGGACAGAGCTCGCTCCACCCGCGCACCATCGCGCGTCGCCTTCACTCGCCTGAGGTTATCGACCTGGGTCGTGTGGACCGATTGGTCGATCCGCAGAATCGGGATCGGCGCGTCCTTTTCCGCGGCGTACTTGTTGACCCCGACGATCACACGCTCTCCCGCCTCGAGCTGCCGCTGGAAACGGTACGCGCTGGCGGCGATCTCGCGCTGCGGGACTCCCTTCTCGATGGCGCTTACCATTCCGCCCATGTCGTCGATGCGGCGGATGATTTCGGATGCCTCGCTCTCCAGGCGCCGGGTGAGCTCTTCCACGTACCAGGAGCCGGCCAGCGGATCGATCGAGTTCGCCGCGCCGCTCTCTTCCGCAAGGATCTGCTGGGTCCGAAGTGCGATCGTCGCGGCCTCCTCCGTAGGAAGAGCGTAGGTCTCGTCCAGCGAATTGGTATGGAGCGACTGAGCGCCGCCGAGCACCGCGGCGAGCGCCTGGATCGTCACGCGAACGACGTTGTTCTGGGGTTGCTGCGCCGTGAGCGACACGCCCGCCGTCTGCGCGTGCGTCCGCAGCTTCATGCTGTCCGCGCGCTTCGCGCCGAATCGCTCCTTGACGATTCGCGCCCACATGCGGCGCGCCGCTCGGAGCTTGGCGACTTCCTCGAAAAAGTCGTTGTGGATGTCGAAAAAAAACGACAGTCGAGGCGCGAACCGATCGACGTCGAGACCGCGGTCGACGCAGCTTTTCACGTATGCGATGCCGTCGGCGAGGGTGAAGGCGAGTTCCTGCGACGCGGTCGCTCCGGCCTCGCGGATGTGGTAGCCGCTGACGCTCACCGTGTTCCAGCGCGGAACTTCCGAGGTGCAAAACGCAATCATGTCGGTGACGATTCGCATCGCTGGCTGGGGAGGTACGAGCCACGCGTGCTGTGCGATGAACTCTTTCAAACAGTCGTTTTGAATCGTTCCCCCGATGCGGTTGCGCGGGATTCCCCGGGCGTCGGCAAGCGCCACGTAGAATGCGAGCAGCACGATCGCCGGGCCGTTGATTGTCATCGAAGTCGTCACGGCCTCGAGGGGTATGTCGGCGAATAACACCTCCATGTCGCGGAGCGTGTCGATCGCCACGCCACACATGCCGACCTCCCCCAGCGCTCGCGGGCTATCGCTGTCGTAGCCCATGAGCGTCGGGAAATCGAAAGCCGTGGACAGCCCGGTCTGTCCCTGAGCGAGCAGGTACTTGAAGCGCGCGTTCGTCTGCTCCGGCGTTCCAAAACCGGCGAACATTCGCATCGTCCAGAGCTTGCCGCGGTACATCGTGGGCTGGACGCCGCGGGTGAATGGGTATTCGCCGGGCATCCCGAGATCGCGCAGGTAGTCGATCGGCACGTCGGCCGGGGTGAGCACGTCCGGCACCTCGAGATCGCTCCAGGTCGAAAAACGCTCACTTCGCGGGGGTACTTTTGCGACCGAAGGCGAGACCACACCCGTTCGCCACTCTCTGGCGGCCTGTCGCACGGCCTCCAGCTCGTCTGGCGACTGGGCGCTGCGCGAGGCGTTGTCGCGCACACCGCCTGCACCTGGTTCCGGAACCGACCGCCGCGCCATGCCAAGATTCTAGCGGCTTCTCATGGCAACGGCCCGCGTCTACGGATCCGGCGCGACGCCGTCGAAATCCTGCCGCGCCGCGTCCGCCAACTCCTTCGCCCACTGCCGCAGCTGATCTTCCTCCGGGCCCTCGAGCATGATCCGAAGCTTCGGCTCCGTTCCGCTCCACCGAACGAGCACCCGGCCGTCGTTGCGCAGCGAGCTGGCGATGCCCGCCATGGCCTTGGATAGCTTGCTCATGTCGTCGATCGCCTTCCGCGCGGGCAGCGTCACGTTCTCGAGGACCTGTGGAACGCGCTGCATTGACTCCCGAGCGAGCTCGCTCAGCGGTTTGCCCGTTCGCAGCATGAGCGCGAGCACTTGCAGCCCCCCCAGGATGCCGTCGCCGGTCGATGCGTGGTCAAGGAAGACGAGGTGGCCCGATTGCTCTCCGCCCAGATTGAATCCGCCGCTTCGCATCGCCTCGACCACGTACCGGTCGCCGACCTGCGTCCGAAGGAGCCTTGCCTCCACTCGCGCGAGTGCGCGCTCGAGCCCCAGGTTGGACATCACGGTGGCGACCACCGTCCGCTTTCGCAGGCTGCCGTCGAGGCACATCTGTCTCGCGCACATCGCGAGCACGTGATCGCCGTCCACGATTTGGCCCTTCTCGTCGACGACGATGACTCGATCGGCGTCTCCGTCGAGGGCAATGCCGATCGCTGCTCCGCGTTTGATCACCTCGGCCTGAACGTGATCGGGACAGAGCGCGCCCGCCTCCTTGTTGATGTTCACGCCGTTAGGCTTGACGCCGATGGCCGTGACCTGGGCTCCCAGCTCTTGCAGGACCAGTGGAGCGACGCGATAGGCGGCCCCGTGGGCCGCATCGATGACGACCCGCACGCTGTCCAGCGACAGATCGCGCGGGAAAGTTTGCTTGAGAAATACGACGTATCGTCCGCGAGCATCCTCGAGCTTTTCGGCACGGCCAATCTTCGGACCTGTCGATCGCACCCCGAGCAGGTGCGAATTCTGCATCAGCTGCTCCATTTCGCTTTCTGCCTCGTCGGGGAGCTTGAAGCCGTCGGCGCCGAAGATTTTGATGCCATTGTCCTGGTACGGGTTGTGGCTCGCGCTGATGACGATTCCCGCGTCGGCGCGCATGCTCACGGTCAGGTGCGCTACGGCTGGCGTGGGCATCGGGCCGCACAAGATGACGCGGCCGCCCGTGGCGCAGACGCCACTCGCGATCGCCTGCTCGAGCATGTACCCGGAAAGCCGCGTGTCCTTGCCGATGAGGATCCGTGGAACGTGCGCCTTGCCGCGGCCGGCGACGAACGTCACGGCGCGCCCGAGCTGCAGCGCGAGCTCCGGTGTCATCGGGTGCTCGTTGGCGATGCCGCGGATGCCGTCGGTGCCGAAGAGCTTGCGTGGCGGGGCGGCGCCCGCGGCGCCGTTGGTCCCCTTGGGGAAAATCGTGGATTTTTTCATTCAATCCCTGAAATTCACGAATTGAAGCTCGATGCCGAAGTCGCGCCCGCGTATGGCGCCGATGACCGCTTGCAAGTCATCCTTGCTTTTGCCTGCGACCCGTACCTGGTTTTCTTGAATCGAGCCCTGAACCTTGAGCTTCGATTCCTTCAAGAGTTGTACGATGGCGCGGGCCTTTTCCAGCTCGATTCCTTCTTTGATTTTCGCCACGATGCGGGCGCCGCCCTTGCCGGTCGGCTCCGGCTTGCCGACGTCGAGGAAGCGGAGTGAGACCTTGCGCTTCACGAGCTTGTCCTGAACGACCACCAGCGCGGCCTTCGCCCGCTCTTCACTCCCCGAACGAATCGTGATTCCTTCGGACGTTTTCTCGAGGTTGGTATCGGTGTCTTTGAAGTCGAAGCGCTGCGCGATTTCTTTTTGCGCTTGATGGAACGCGTTGTCGATTTCGTTCAATTGTGCTTTCGAAACGATGTCGAAGCTCGGCATGAGTGCGGATAGAATGGTAGCCGCTCAGCGCGACCGTTCAAAGTGCGACCGATGGATCGCAGGGCAATCGGCAGAGTCTGGCCCGGGCCTGGCCCACGAGGGCGATCGAGCCGCAGACGACGACGAGTGCGGTGTCGTTGGCCGCTCTCGTGAGGGCCTCCTCGACGTCCGACGCCAGCGAGCCGGAGTGGACGGCCGCCATTTCACGCGGATCGGCCGCCGATCGCGCCGACCCCTGCGGCGCGAGGTAGATGCGTGTGGTTGCGAGTGGAGCAAGCGTCCCCAGCATCGACCGCCAGTCCTTGTCGGCCAGGGTCCCGAAGACGAGCGAGACGCGGTCCGGAGGCGGTCCGCTGCGCCGGAGGTATCGAGCGAGGGCCTCCGTCCCGTCGGGGTTGTGTGCTGCATCCAAGAGATAGTCGCCGATGCGTTCGAGACGCGCCGGCCAGGTCACTCGGGTGAGGCCTTGCGCAACGGCCTCCGCCGATGCCCCGATCCGCGCGCCGAGAACCGCCGCAATACGGGCGTTGTCCCGCTGATGGTCGCCCGCGAGCCCGAGGATCGGAACGACGGTCGCATCCTCCGAGCCGCTCGTGGTTGCCCCGCTCGCGTGCGCGACTTGGTCGATGACCGCGCGAAGATCGGGCGAAATCGGGCCGAGAACGATGTCCAGCCCTGGCTTGGCGATCCCCGCTTTCTCGCGCGCGATGTCGGTCAGCGTCGGCCCCAGGCGATCGACGTGATCGAGAGCGATGCGCGTGATTGTCGCCCCGGCCGGAGTCGGCAGCACGTTCGTCGCGTCGAGACGTCCGCCGATCCCTACCTCGACGATCGCAAGGTCGACGTGTGCTTCGCGGAACGCGAGAAATGCGGCGAGGGTGGACGCTTCGAAGAACGAAAGATCCTCGGTCGTGTCGAGAGCTCGGGTGAGCAGCGCCGCGAGAACCGGGTCGGCGACGGGTTCTCCGTCGACGCGAATTCGCTCCGAAAAACGACACAAATGAGGCGAGGTGTAGAGGCCGGTGTGAAGGCCGTGCGCGCGCGCAATCGAGTCGAGCATCGCGCAGACGCTTCCCTT
The DNA here is from genome assembly GCA_035622655.1 of Polyangiaceae bacterium. Lineage (GTDB taxonomy): Bacteria > Myxococcota_A > Polyangia > Polyangiales > Polyangiaceae > Palsa-1150. The sequence continues at coordinate 17,920 of DASPUY010000185.1, read as the reverse complement.
TCCGTTGGTGCCTGCCACGTGAACCGTCTTGAAGTCACGCTCGGGATTGCCGTGCGCCGCGCAGGCGGCGCGCATCCGTTCGAGGCCGAGCCGCATGCCGAGCGGGATTCGCGCGTACAGCCGGGCGAGCGCGATCTCGAGCGGAGCGCTCAATTCATTCCCGCCGCAGCTCGGCCGGTTCGTTGCGATGCAGGACGTGTCCGTTGACGGACTGCTGTGCCCGGCCCAAGAGATGTCCGAGGACGACCGCCACCTCGTGCTTCATCTCCAGCCGACTGGTGATGCGGTCGATCATGCCGTGAGCCAGCAGAAATTCGCTGCGCTGAAAGCCCTCGGGAAGCTTCTGGCGAATGGTGCTTTCGATGACGCGGGGTCCGGCGAAGCCGATGAGCGCGCCAGGTTCGGCGATGTTGACGTCCCCGAGAAGGGCGAAGCTCGCCGCCACTCCACCCGTCGTTGGGTACGAGAGGATGCTGAGGAAGGGAAGCCGCGCGTCCTTGAAACGCTCGAGCGCGGCCACGGTCTTCGCCATTTGCATCAGGCTGAGGATGCCTTCCTGCATGCGCGCGCCCCCCGAAGCTTGAAGCAGGACCACCGGCAGACGCTGCTCTCGCGCGCGCTCGAACAGACGGGCGATCTTCTCGCCGACCACGCTGCCCATCGACCCGCCCATGAACGCGAACAGGAATGCCCCCCACGCGACGCCCCGCCCCTCGATTCGACCGCGGCCGATTTCCACCGCCTCGCGGGCATGGGACGACCGCTGCGCCGACGCCACGCGATCGGGGTAGCTCTTGCCGTCGACGAATTCGAGCGGATCCGCAGGCGCGAGGTGAGCATCCCATTCCTCGAGCGAGGCGTCGTCGAGAAGCAGCTGACGCCAGCCGGCTGCCCCGAGCTTGTGGTGGCGACCGCACTGGGGGCACACTTCGAAATTGCTGGCAAAGGCGTCCGACGGGAGCGTTTCGCTGCAGCCGTCGCACTTGCGGAACACGCCCTTGCCGATCGTCTTCTTCTCGGCGGCGTCTCTCTCCGGAGGCTTTTTCTCGGGCCAAGGCATGGAAGCGGGTCGCGCTATCGCGCGAGAGGACAGCTCAGGCACGCGCGACGGCCGTCGTTCGTCACGACTGCATTGTTACCAGATCCGGGGAGACTTTCAGCGTCGGCTCCGTCCTCTCCTGAACCTCTCGCGCACTCATCCCTGGCGCCACCTCACGCAGGACCAGACCCTCGGGCGTCACGTCGAGCGTGGCGAGCTCGGTGATGACGCGGTGCACAACGCGTCGTCCCGTGAGCGGCAAGGAGCACTCGTGAACGATCTTCGGGGTACCGTCCTTGGCGGTGTGCTCCATGACGACGACGACTCGCTTCGCCCTGGCCACCAGATCCATCGCTCCCCCCATGCCCTTGACCATCTTGCCCGGGATCATCCAGTTGGCCAGGTCTCCGCTCTCGCTCACCTGCATCGCGCCGAGGATCGCGAGATCGATGTGGCCGCCGCGGATCATCGCGAAGCTTTCCGCGCTCGAGAAGACGGCGCTGCCCGGGAGCATCGTGACCGTTTCCTTGCCGGCATTGATGACGTCGGCGTCCAGCCGGTCGGCGGTGGGGTAGGGCCCGACCCCGAGGAGGCCGTTCTCGCTCTGGAGGACGACCTCCACGCCCCGTGGCACGAAGTTCGACACGAGCGTCGGCATGCCGATTCCCAGATTCACGTAAAATCCGTCGCGGAGCTCCTGCGCGGCCCGCCGAGCGATCCGATCGCGCTCGAGAGTCGCCGCCTGTCGCTCGTCCTTCGGCGGACCCTTCATGATCCACTCTGGCTCAGGGTGCGCCGCTCGATTCGCTTCTCGTACCGCTCGCCGACGAGAACCCTGTGGACGTAGATGCCGGGGGTGTGCACCTGGTCCGGCTCGAGAGCGCCGACGTCGACCAGCTCTTCGACTTCGGCAATCGTGATCTGCGCCGCAGTGGCCATCATCGGATTGAAATTCATCGCCGTGTGCCGGTAAACCAGGTTTCCGAACCGGTCGCCCCGCCATGCCTTGACGAGCGCGAAGTCCCCGGTAATGGCCGTCTCGAGGACATAGGTGCGACCTTCGAATTCACGTGTTTCCTTTTTGGCCGAATATTTCGCGATTTGTCCGTTTGGTCCGTAGCGGATGGGAAGCCCTCCGTCGCTGATGGCCGTTCCCGCGCCCGTCGGTGTGTAGAACGCGACGATTCCTGCTCCGCCGGCGCGCAGGCGTTCGGCGAGGGTCCCCTGCGGCGTCAGCTCGACCTCGAGCTCACCGGACAGATATTGCCGCTCGAATTCCTTGTTTTCCCCAACGTAGCTCGAGATCATCTTTGTAATCTGGCGATTGCGTAGCAGAATCCCCAGACTGAAGTCGTCCACGCCGCAATTGTTCGAGACGACCGTCAGGTCCTTGGTTCCCAGGACACGCAGGGCATGAATGCAGTTCTCCGGAATCCCGCAGAGCCCGAACCCGCCGGCAAGGATCGTTGCTCCGTCCGGGATGTCTCGCACCGCCTCGACTGCGGACGAAACCACCTTGTTCAAGTTTTCTCTCCTTTTGTCGCTTCGTCTCGTCGCCTCGGGACTCGCTGCGAGCCGCTCGTCGCCGTCCGGCCCGTCTCGCTCACCGTAGCTCCGACCCTGGTCATCCGTCGACGTCGTCGACGGACGCCGACGACACCCCGTGCTCGGTTCGGCTCGGGCTCTCGCGCGGCGCGATCGGAAGGTCGTCCTCACTGCGCGCGGGCCGAGGCTGGCGGGGCGTCGGGGGCGTCGTCACGTGGCGGTGGGTGGGGCGTCTGCCGCTCGGGGCGGCCCGAGTGGCCGGATTCTCGATGCATCCATTCATGCCGCTGGGGCAGCCGATGCGGACGTGGAAATGATCGTCGTGAGGAAGCGCGCCGTGCGGCTGCTGCAACACTTCCGCGACGCGAGCGCGGACGCTCGTCTCGACTCCTTTGCCCTGGGCATAGGCGAGCAGCCGCGCGCGCAGCGGCGACGAGATGAAGATGTGGGTCACGTGAGCTTCGGTCTCCTCGACCATTGCCGCCGCGAGGGCCCAGTTTCGTGCGTCGTCGAAATAGGCGCCCGGCCAGCCCACCGCGCTTCCGTCGGCCCGGAACGCCACGAAGTGCTCGGGAAATAGCTGCCGTCCACTCGACGAGCGAACGAAGAACCCGATGTCGGCGTCGCGCCCGCTCTCGTGCGACCGATGCCGCTCGATGTCTCCGCCCCCTTCGCGCGACAGGTGGCCCACCGACGTGACCGTTCCCGGAAAGAGACGGCGGACCGTGCGGGCGGCCCGATCGATCATTTCGACCAAGGGCTCGAGGCCCCAGCGAACGTCGCCGGCAGCGTCGGCCGGCATGACGCGAAGGTAAGCGGTCTCGTCCAGGTGCGTGCCCCCGACGAGATGCCCTTCGGTCGGCGATCCGATGCTTCGGCCATAGCGCAGGGCGGCGGGTCCAAGGCTCATGCGTGCAGTGGTCATTGCGGGCCGGGCCGGGCCGGGCAGCGCGCCGGTTGCAATCGTCGAGATCGCGGTGAGGGCGGCGAGAGCAAGGGTTGCTGTGCGCATGAAAGTCGGTCGACGGGCGGGGCACGCGGCGCTCGGCCGACGCCCCGACGGGAAAAGGGTCCGGCGCGGCTGCGCGCGACCCAAGGGAAAGCACACCGCCCCCGCAATGGCCAAGTTCGCGAAGGCGAGTCGATTGCCGACAGGCAGGCGGAACGGCTGTCGTACGCTATCCTCCCTGAGCTTGCCGACCGACAGCCTGTTTCCCGCCCTTCATTTCTCGGTCGCGGACCGGCGCGCCGTCCTCGTCGGGCGCGAGCGCGAGCTGGCAGAGCTCGAACGAGCGTACGTCACGGCGCGCGATCTGGTTCAGGCCCAGACCGTCACGGTTCTCGGCGCGCCCGGGGTCGGCAAGACGCGTCTGGTCCGCGATTTCCTGCTGCGAGTGCGCGACCTGGGCGGAGGGGGCACACCCCGGGTCTTTCGCGGGTCGGCGCGTGAAGGCGGCCCCGCGTATGAAGTGTTCGCCCGCGTTCTCCGTGGCCGCTTCGGCATCGTCGAAGGGATGGACGAAGAAGCGGCGAAGGCGCAGGTGAGGACCCAGCTGGCGGCTGTGCTCGAAGACCGCAAGGTCGGCGACGTCGCGTACTTTCTCGGCCAGCTTCTCGAGCTTGGATTTCAGGACTCGCCGCTCGTTCGCGCCGTTGTCGGCGATCCGCAGCCGATGCGTTCGATGCGACGCGCGGTCATCAAGAGCTTTCTCGAGACCGATGCGAGCAAGGCGACCGATCCGCTCGTGCTGGTGTTCGACGATCTGCACTGGGCGCACGACGATTCGCTCGAGCTTCTTGCCTACCTCGTGGAGAACCTTCACGGGCCGATCCTGCTGCTTTGTGTCGCCCGCCCCCAAGTCCTGACGCGGCATGACGGGTGGCGGCGCTACGGGGGCGAGCGGCACGCCTTGATTGAGATCGGGCCGCTGCGCGACGAGGACGCGGCTTCCATCGTTCGGGAGCTGCTCGGTCCGTGCGCCGGCGCGCCGGAGGTCGAGCTCGAGGGGCTGGTCGACACGGCGGTCGCCCTGGCGGGTGGCAATCCCGCGCTCCTCGAGCAGATCGTTCGCATCTATCACGACGCAGGTGTGCTCGAGGCGACCGACGATTTCGAAGACGAGCGTTGGGTCATCCATTCCGACAAGCTGGCGAGCGTCAAGCTGCCGCTGACCGTGCAGGACGCGGTGCAGGCGCGGATCGCCGCACTCGCTCCCGAGGAGCGGGAAGTGCTCGAGCGCGCGGCTGTGATGGGCGGCGTCTTCTGGCTAGGGGGGCTGGTCGCGATCGATCGGCAGGGCGAGTCGGCGCCGGAGGTGTGGGAGGGTGGCGAGGCGGACGACGTGCATGCGCTGCGCCGACGACTTTCCGAGCTCGTTGACCGCGACTACGTGCTCCGCCTGCCGGACAGCACCTTCGGCGGTGACGAGGAGTACGTCTTCAAGCACAACCTCGAGCGCGAGGCGCTCGAGCGCCTCACACCGCCGGCGGCGGCCCGGAAATATCATCGCGCCATTGCCGAGTGGCTCAGCTTCCGTGGAGCTGTGGCGAGCAGCGAAGAATATTTCGAAATGCTCGCCCGTCACCGCGAGAAGGCCGGCGCCGTGACGCTTGCGGCCTCGTCCTACGTGCGGGCGGGCGAGGTGGCTCGGTCGCGGTACGCGAATTCGAAGTCGGCCGAGCTGTTCGCCAAGGGCCTCGAGCTGCTCGAGGACTGCGATCACGCCGACGAGGACTTGCGCCTGCGCGCTGTCCACCATTACGGCGACGTCCTTCAAGCGCTGGGCCGCAACGAGGAAGCGCACCGCGCTTTCGCGCAATTGCTCGCGCGGGCATGGCGCCTCGATCTTCGCAGCGTCGGCGGAACCGCTCACTCGCGCATCGGGAGGCTCCACCGGGAGACGGGGAAGATGGATCAGGCGAGCCGGCATCTCACGGCAGCCCTGGCGCTCTTCGGACAGGCGCAGGACGACCGCGGGATCGCCGGGGCGCTGGACGACATCGGCAAGCTGCACCGGCTCAGGGGAGACCACGCGCTTGCTCTCGAGTACTCCCTTCGCTCTCTCGCGATGCGGCGCAAAATTGGCGATCTCGCGAACGTTGCCTCGAGTCTGCACAATGTCGGTCTCGTTCATCACGACGCCGGCAGCTATGCTTCTGCGGCCGAAGCGTTCGATCAGGCGCTGCGGATCCGGCGCGAGATCGGCGATCTGGTCGGAGTCAGCGTCACGCTTGCCAGCCTGGCCATGGTCGCTCGTGACATGCGCGAACCGAAAAAAGCCCTCGCGTTCTTCCAGGAGGCGTACGAGGCGGGCAAGGAGACCGGCGATCGGAATCGGATCGCGGTCATTCTCACCAACCTGGGCGCCATGCACGATCGGGCGGGCGATGCATCGAGGGCCTTGTCGTTTCTGAAGCAAGCCGAAGATTTGACGGAGGAGCACGGAGATCGGCGAGGCCTTGGTGACGCGCTGCTCGGGCTTGCTAGGGCCTACCTCGCCAGGCGCGACTACGACCGAGCTCGTCAGCTCGCGCAGAGGGCCGTCGACCTATTTGCGGCGGTGGAGAGTCCGATCGATCTGGGCGTGGCGCTGCGCGCGCTCGCCGAGGTGCGAGTCGGTGCGGCCGGCGGCGGCGGCTTGTCGGAGGCGGCGGAGCTGTTGAGGCGGTCGATTCGCATCTTCGAGGCGATTGGCAATGAGATCGAGCTTGCCAGGAGCTGCCGGGCGTATGCGGAAGCTTTGCGGCAGATGCCGGAGCATCGGACGAGCCCCGAGCTCGTGGCCGAGGCCGCGCTTCACGCGCGACGCGCCGAGGAGCTCTTGTCCAAGACCCGACGAGCAACCTCGGGTCCAACCGCCGAGGTCGCATAGGCGCTCGGCTCTCCCGCCGGGCGCGTGCTGCAGGGACACTCCCTCGACCGATGGTCACGAAGCTCCCGCATCCCGAGCCCCTCAGTGGCGCGTCGTTCTCGTCCGTCGAGCTCATGCCGGGCGATCGCGAGGTCGTGCTGCTCGATCAACGAGCACTTCCGGGCGAAGAGCGGTACCAAGTCTTCTCGAGCGTCGAGCAAGTGGCGGTGGCAATCGAGTGCCTCGCCGTGCGCGGGGCTCCCGCCATCGGGATTGCGGCAAGCTACGGGTTCGTCCTTGCCGCCGCGCAGGAGGGTGGACGCGGCGGGGCGTTTCTGGACGCAGTGTCTCGCGCCCAAGGCCGATTGCGGCGGACGCGTCCGACTGCGGTGAATCTCTCGTGGGCGCTCGACCGAATGATGGGTGTCGCTCGAGAGGTCGCTTACCTCGGCCCGGACGAGCGCGTCGCGCGAATCTCGGCGGAGGCCCGAAAAATCCACGTCGAGGACGTCGAAGCCTGCCGCGCCATCGGTCGCGTGGGGGCGGCGCGAATCGCGGACGACTCGACCGTCTTGACGCATTGCAACGCGGGGGCTCTCGCGACAGGCGGATACGGTACCGCACTCGGCGTCATCCGCGCGGCCCGAAGCCAGGGAAAGCGGGTGCGCGTCGTCGTCTGCGAGACGCGGCCCGTGCTGCAAGGTGCGCGGCTCACGGCATGGGAGCTTTCGCGAGACGGCTTCGACGTCACACTGGTCACGGACTCGATGGTGGCGCAGCTTATGCGGCGGGGGGCGGTGAGCTCGGCGGTCGTGGGCGCCGACCGAATCGCTCGTTCGGGCGACGTCGCCAACAAGATCGGGACCTACGGAGTCGCCTGTCTTGCCGACGTGCATGCCATCCCCTTTTACGTGGCGGCACCGTGGAGCACCGTTGATCTGGCGTGCGACTGCGGGGAGGCCATACCCATCGAGAGCCGCAGTGAAGACGAGGTCTTCAGCCTGGCCGGTGCCCGCATCGCCCCACCGGGTATCCGCGCCGACAACCCCGCGTTCGACGTGACCCCAGCGCGCCTGGTTCGCGCGATTTTCACGGAGCGGGGCGAGGTGAGCCCGCCGGGCGAGCGCGCTCTCTCGGCGCTGGCATGCTAGACGACGCGGTGCGATGGCGGAGTCTGTTCGCTTTGCGCCCAAGCCCCAGTGGCTCAAGGTGCGCGCTCCGGGCGGCGAGCGCTACGGCGCGCTGAAGGACACGTTTCGTCGGCTCGACCTCCACACGGTCTGCGAAGAGGCCCACTGCCCGAACGTCGGCGACTGCTGGAGCGAGGGCACCGCCACGATCATGCTCCTGGGCGATACGTGTACCCGCGGCTGTCGTTTCTGTGCCGTGACGACCGGGCATCCGCGCGGCGCAGTCGACGTGCGCGAGCCTGAGCACGTCGCTCGCGCCCTGGCACAGATGCCCCTGCAGTACGTCGTGATGACGATGGTCGATCGCGACGACTTGCTCGACGGCGGTGCAGGTCACGTCGCATCGACGGTGAGGCGTCTCAAGCAGCTCCGCCGGGACATGCTCGTGGAGACGCTCGTCGGGGACTTCGCAGGGCACCTCGAGTCGGTGGACGTTACCGTCGACGCGCAGCCCGACGTCTGGGCACACAACATCGAAGTGGTGCGCCGTCTGCAGCGGACGATTCGCGACGTGCGGTGCGGTTACGAGCAATCGCTGCGGGTTCTGCGCAGGGTCAAAGAGCGGTCGCCAAACCTGCTCACGAAGAGCTCGATCATGGTTGGGATCGGTGAGAACGACGACGAAGTGCTCGAGACAATGCGTGATCTTCGCTCAGCCGGAGTCGATATCGTCACGATTGGTCAGTACCTTCGGCCGACGCCGAAACACGCCGCCGTCGATCGGTACGTGGAGCCCCCGCGTTTCGAGCAGTTCGAAAGGGAGGGCGGCGCGATGGGATTTGCATTTGTCGCCTCTGGGCCCCTCGTTCGAAGCTCCTACAAGGCCGCGGAGGTCTTCGTTCGGACCGTGCTGCGCGCCGCGGGCCCCCAGGCGGCCGATGCGGCCCTGAATGCGCGCATCGGGGCAGCGCTTGCGCGGACTGCCAGCGAGGTCGCCGCCCACCACACCGCCTCGCTTTTGCCTGCCGGGGCGCTCGTCCGCAGATAGCGCCTTCATCGCTTGCGGGTATAGACCCGCCTCTTCAGGCGCGAATCGTCCTCGTGCACGACGAGCGGTCCGGCCTCGAAGATCCGATCGTCGATCGTCGGAGCCAGCACCACCTCACCGCGCCCGACGCGATCGGGAACGTAAACGACATCGATGCGATCGGCGTACTTCATGGCCTCGGCGTAGACGCGAGCGCCCCCGATGAACCATAGGTCCGCGTCGCCGGCCACGGCGAGTGCTTCGTCGACGCTGCCGACGCACTCGATGCCGGGTGCGTCGATCGGGCGGCTCGTCACCACGATGTTGCGCCGGCCGGGCAGAGCCTTGCCGATGGACTCGAACGTCCTTCGCCCCATCACGACGGCGCAACCCGTCGTGATTCGTTTGAATCGCTTCAGGTCGCCGGGGTAGTGCCAGGGAATCGTGCCTGCCTTGCCGATCACTCCGTCGGCGGACACGGCATAAATGATGCCGCGCATGATCGGTCAGACTGCGACTTTGAATCCGATGGCCGGGTGCGGATCGTACCCGGTGAGCGCGAAGTGTTTCACGACCGTATCGGTATCGGCTTCGAGCAGGCGCTTGAGGTCGGCGAGCGAGCCGATGGCAGGGTCGATCGACAGGCGGGGCAGCGCCCGCGGTGCCCGCGCGATTTGCGTCTTCAGGCCGGGAACGTGATCGAATTCGGCCATCGAACCGTCGGACTTCGACGTGTACACGTGCGCATCGATGAGCGTGTGGGCGAACACGCCCACGGGGATGCCGCTGAACCTGGAGAAGAGCTCGAGCAGGAGGGCGTAACCGGCGATGTTGTAAGGGACGCCGAGCGCCACGTCCGCGCTCCTTTGCGTCAGGTGCAGGCAGAGCAGCGGCTCGCCGCGCTCATCGAGCTGAACGTTGAATGCGAACAGAAGGTGACAGGGGGGTAGTCGGCTGGTCTGAGCGTTGCCCGGCGCCCATGCCGTCACGACCAGGCGGCGACTCATCGGGTTGCGTTTGAGCTCGTCGGAGACCCATTGCACCTGGTCGTTGAAGGAGGCGCGTCCATCGGCGTCGTGGACGGGAAAATGCCGCCAGAAGTTCCCGTAGGCGCTGGGCACTCGTCCGTCTTCGTCGGCCCATGGGTCCCAGAACCTGCAGCCATGCTTCCTGAGCAGCCGGATGTCGGTCTCGCCGCTCAGAAACCATAGATTTTCGACGACGATGTTCTTCCACGAGATCTCTTTCGTCGTGAGCAGCGGGAAGCCGCGCCGGAGGTCAATCTCGTAATTGTGGTTGAAGATCGACAGAGAATCGACGCCCGTGCGATTGGGCTTCCGTGTTCCATGCTGGAGCACCCGGGTAACGAGATCGATGTATTGCTTCACTCTCGTGCTATTCGCTCGAAGAACGTCGCGAGTCAACCGAGGGGGCTGGTGGAGGTGCGAAGCCTCTTTTCCTCCTGTCCGAGCACCGCGATGGCCTCGAGGCAGCGCTCCGCCAGGCGCCGGTACGTGCTGGGTCCCGAGGGCGCGTCGAGCAAGGGGCCGAACTCGATCGGGGCGCCGAAGACCAGATGGATTGGGTCCCCTCGCCCGGTGATTCCGGCGCGCAGCTGGCGCACGAGGTCGTTGCCCAGGCCGTTCACGAACACCGGTACGACCGGCACGCGGGCCTTGTGCACGACGCGACCGACACCGCTCTGGGCCGGCAGGAGCGTGTACGGATCCTCGTCTCTCTTGCGCGTCCCCTCCGGGTGGATGCCGACGAAAAATCCTCCGCGCCGTAGGAGTGCGGCGAGCTCGTCGAGGCTTGCGAGGTTGAGCGCGGCGCGTCGCCGATCGCGGAAGATCGGTGGATACATCGCGAAGAAGCTCATCGTTCCGTTGACGAGCGGTCCGAGTGGGTGGTCGTAGAAAAAATTGGAACGAACCGGAAAAAGGATGCGCTGAGGAAGACCTCGCCCCACGAGCTCGGCAGTCGTGACGTAGAGGTCGAAAAAAGAGCGGTGGTTTGCAACGAGGATGAGACTCTGCGCCGGGTCCCATGCGGGCAGCCGCTCCAGGCCGTACACCCGCCTGAGGCGCGAAGAGACCGCACGAATCCAGCGCTGACCGACGGTCCGCTGGCAGAACCGGATCGCGGAGTCCAGGGGTCCAGCATCCAGCGTCGCGCGAACGAGACCGATCTGGAATCTCTCGAGGCGCGTGAGCGAGGCTTGGCGCGGTCCCAGTGGCCTCTCGTCCGCGTCGCTGCGCTGGCGGGACTCCGGGCTGCCTTCGTCGGCGGGCTTGCGATAAAGTTCCACGGTCAATCGCCCATTCAAGGTCGGGAGATGAAAGATCGGGGGGGCGGATGTCGCAAGGCCCAGGAAGCCGCTGCCAGGCCCGATTGCCTGACTGACACCCGTGTCAGCTGAACCGAAGCTCTGCTGCATCGCGGCAGCCCCGGAGACTCGTCGAGATCGTTGACACGAGCGTCAGTCTGGAGCTAGCCACGGCCGGTGCCCGCTAGCTTCTTCGACGTCGATGGCACGCTCGTCGGGACCAATCTGCTTCATCCGACGGTCTTCTATCTCGCCAACCAGACGAATCCGTTGCGGAGTCTAGGCGCTCTCGCCCGCGCTGCCGGCCGTGGGCCTCGGATGGCCCTTGCCGAATGGGTCGACCGGCGGCGCTTCAACGAGCTGCTCTTCGCCGCGTACGCGGGCATCTCCCGCGACCGGCTGCTCTGTCTGGCCGACGAGGCGTTCGACCGGGTGCTGCGGAAGGCTGTCTTTCGAGGAGCGCGCGATCTCGTCCATCGCTGCCGCAGCGAGGGGCACGAGGTCGTCCTCGTCTCCGGGACCCTCGACTTTCTGGTCGACCGCCTGGCAAAACACCTCGGAGCGACGGCCGTCATCGCCAACCGACTGGAATTTCAGGATGGCTACGCGACCGGGAGGCTGAGGCGGCCCATCGTTGCCGGTCCCGAAAAAGCCCGTCTCGTGCGCGCGTGGGCGCGCGACCACGCGCTCGAGCTCGAGGACTGCTTCGGCTATTCCGACAGTTACTCGGACGTTCCCATGCTCTCGGTCGTCGGCCATCCTTGTGCGGTTAACCCCGATTTGCGGCTGCTGAAGCTCGCACGCACCTACGGATGGCCCGTCGTTCGGTTGGGCAATCGGCCGACGGCCATCACCGAGCTCCTGGAGCGCATACCGTGACCACGAGACACTCGCCGGCTCCCGATCCTTCCGAGGAGAGCGACTCGCGCGTTCGTTCTTCGTTGACGGTACCTTCCCGCGTCGCGCCGCGATCGCACGCCCGTAACGCTCACCCTCTCGTCGTCACGATCGAAAAGAGCAGCGGTCCACGCGTCGTGTTCAGCGGCGATCGCCTTGTCGAGATCGATCTGCCCCGGGGCGCGCGCGTCGTCTACCCGCGGCCGCCGATCGAGCCCCTCAAGGATCCGGACGCCGCGATTCGTTATGCGCTCAATCATCCGCTGGGCAGCGATCCGCTGCATGCGAAGCTCCGACCGGGCATGAAGGTGGTCATCGCAATCGACGACATCTCGGTGCCGCTGCCGTCGATGCGCAGCCCCGACTTGCGCGAGCGCGTGCTGACGGTCGTGCTGCAGATGCTCGCCGACCACGGTGTCGAAGACGTCGAGATGATCATTGCCACCTCCGTTCATCGGCGAATGACCGCGTCGGAGGTCCGCCATGTGGTCGGCGAACGCATTTTCAAGGCGTATTGGCCGGATCGTCTGTACAACCACGACGCGGAGGATCCGAGGGGAATGAAGCTCGTGGGGACCACCGAACGCGGCGAGGTGGTCGAGCTCAATCGCAAGGCCGTCGAGTCGGACCTTCTCATCTACGTGAGCCTGAACTTCGTTCCGATGAGTGGCGGGCACAAGTCGGTGGCCGTCGGGCTGTGCGGATACCGAAGCCTGCGCGCCCACCATACGCCTCAGGTCATGCGGCGATGCTGGTCGTACATGGATCCGGCGGCGAGCGCGCTCGCGACGAGCGTGGAGCGCATGGGACGTCTCGCGGAGAGGACGCTCGACGTCTTTCACATCGAGACGACCGTCAACAACAGGATGTACGGCCCGCCGCTGGGTTTTTTGCACAAGAACGAGGACGACTGGACGGCCTCGGAGCGAGCCGCCTGTCGAGGGCTCTCGTACACCCTGTCGAACCTTCCCCAGGGCGCGCGGCAGCTCGCCTTCGAGCGGATTCCCTCACCTTATGGAATGACGGGCGTCTTCGCCGGAGAATGCGAGGCCGTCCACGCAAAGACGCTCGAGAGAGCATACGCACAATATCTGGTCCCCGTCGGCGGTCAGGCCGACGTCCTCGTTTGCGGCATCCCGTACATAAGCCCGTACAACGTCAACGCGTTCCTGAATCCATTGCTCGTGCAAGTCATGGCACAGGGCTATTTGTTCAACATGTACCGGGGCGCGCCGCTCGTCCGCAAAGGCGGGACGATGATCGTCTTTCACCCGTGTACGGATCGGTTCGATCAGTCGCAGCATGCCTCCTACGTCGAGTTCGTGCACGACGTGCTGCCCCAGACGCGAGATGCGATGGTCATGCACGCGAAGTTCGAGGAGAAATTCGCCACGAACCCCGTATATCTCGAAATGTACCGGCGGGGACACGCGTATCATCCCGCGCATCCATTTTTCATGTGGTACTGGGGCGAAGCAGGTCGCCAACACCTCGGGCGGGTGATCGTCGTGGGCGCCGACAACGAATACGTTCCGAAATTGCTCGGTTGGGAACGGGCTCGCAACTTCACCGAGGCGCTGCTCATGGCGAGCGACGGCAATCGCGAGCCCGAGGTGACGATGCTTCATGTTCCACCCATCGTCATGGCCGACGTCATGGATGCGGCGGGTTGAGGTGTCGATGCGCGCGGGCACGCTCGATGTCGCTCGGGTCATCGGCGGCGCCCGAATTGTGGTCCTGGGCGGCACCGGCTTTCTCGGCAAGCTGTTTTGGTCGATGCTGCTCGATCGGTATCCGAGCGTCGGCCGTATCTACCTCGTCGTCCGCCCGAAGGACGCCGACAAAGAGGCGGAAAGCGGGACTCCCGAGTCTCGATTTGCCAACGAGATTGCCACCAGCGAAGCGCTCGAACCGCTTCGACGTGCGCACGGCGTCGCGTACGAGGCATTCCTGAAGGAGAAGGTCGTTCCGGTCGACGGTGACATGGGGCGAACTCTGTGCGGATTGGACGAGGCGCTGGTCGCGCAGCTTGCAGGAACGATCGATGCCGTGGTCAACGTGGCGGGTGTCGTCGATTTCAATCCCCCACTGGACGACGCGCTCGACGCCAATGCCTTCGGCGCCCAGAACCTGGTCAGTCTCGCGCGTGCCCTGGGCGACGCTCCGGTCTTCCACACGAGCACGTGCTACGTGGCCGGGAACCGCAAAGGCCTCATCCTCGAAGAGGATCCGCGGCGCGTGCCGTTTCCGCTCGTGGGTACGATCGACGTCGAGTCATGGGACCCGGACCGAGAAATTGCGGAATGTCTCGATCTGATCGCTCAGGCGGAGCATCGGTCGGAGGATGCATTCCGTCGAACCGAGTTCTCCGAGCGCGCTCGGAAGAACTTGATCGCGCTGGGAGAGCCGATCCAGGGCGAGGCGTACGAGCGTGAGCTCGCATCGGTCAAGCGCGCGTTCGTGCGCGAGCGAATCGTCGAGGCCGGGCTCGACCGCGCGACGCACTGGGGATGGCCCAACATCTACACGTATACCAAGGCCATCGGCGAACAGGTCGTCGCCGGCAGCGGTCTACCGTTCACGATCGCCCGGCCCGCGGCGTGCGAGTCGACGCTTGCATTCCCCGAGCCCGCCTTCAACGAGGGAATCAACACCAGCGCTCCCCTCATCTACCTCATCATGAAGGGCGAGCCTCAGATCTTGGGGGCTCACGTTCCGCTCGATCTGATTCCGGCCGACCACGTCGTGGCGGGGATGGTTCTTGCCCTGGCCGAGCTTCTCGAAGGGACGTCGAAGCCCGTCTATCAGCTCGGCGCGGCAGACGTTAACCCGTGCACCGTACAGAGGTTTGGAGAGCTGGTCGGGCTGTACAAGCGGTCGCACTACCGCAAGAAGGGCACGGGAAGTCTCCTGTTCGACGCGCTGCAAGCCCGGTACGAGCCGACGTTCGTGGATCGAGCGAAGTTCGAGCGAACGGGGGCGCCCGCCAGGGCGGCCGTCGGCAAGGGCATCGCGTCGTTCATAAGAAAGTCGATCCCCCCGCTCGCCCCGGCCGCTGACATGCTCGACCGCGTTGCGCGGCGCGACGCGAAGATCGCGGATATCCAGCGGCTCTTCGAACCCTTCACGTCGAACGTGATCGGCCCGTTCGACTGCTCGAACACTCGGGCCGCGTACGCTCGCCTGTCCGAAGAGGACAAGCAAAAGCTGCCGTGGGCGCCCGAGTCGATCGATTGGGCAGACTGGATGATGAAGATCCACATGCCCGCGATGGAGAGGCGAATCATTCCGGAGATGGATCGACGGCTGAAGAAGGCCGTCAGGCCGCTGCGACCTCATGCGACGCTCGTGTCGATGCTCGACGAGGCCGCCGAGCTTCATGGAACGGCGACGGCGCTTCAGCGATCGACCGACGAAGGGCTGACGCGCACAAGCTTCTCGGACATCAGGCGCGGAGCCATCGCGGTGTCCGCCCGCCTCGCGGCGCACCGGATCGGAAAAGGCGATCGGGTCGCGATCAGCGGAAGGAACGATCCCGATTGGGTCATCGCGTACTTCGGCATCGTGCGAGCCGGGGCGATTGCGATCCCTGTCGACCCCGGGCTCGACGAGACGGCGTGGCACAGCGTGATCGAGGAGAGCGGCGCGCGTGCCGTCGTCTGGGACGACACGGTGAAATGCAAGCAACGCGTGGCTGGCACGCACCCGACCGTCGTCCAGCTCGACCTCCGCACCGCCGTGGAGCTTCCCGATGTGCTTCAAGCCCCGCGAACCCGCGTCGATCCGACGGACGTCGCCAGCGTCATCTTCACGAGCGGAACGACCGGACGGCCGAAAGGCGTCATGCTGACCCACGGGAACTTCACGTCCCTGGTCGCCGCGCTGACACCCATCTTCCCCCTCGGCGCTCGCGACGTCGTTCTGAGCGTCTTGCCTCTGCACCACACGTTCGAGTTCACGTGCGGGCTCCTTCTTCCGCTTTCGCGCGGCGCGCGCGTCGTTTACGTGGGCGAGGTCAGCGCCGAGCGCATCGCCGATGGCTTACGAGCCTCGCGCCCCACGGCCATGGTGGGAGTTCCGGCGATCTGGCAGCTCATCGAGCGACGCATCATGCAGAGGGTCGACGCGCACGGGCCACTGGCGCGGGTGGCGTTCGACGCGGCTCTCGAAGCCAACCGCTTTCTGACCGACAAGCTGGGAGTCGAGGCGGGCGCTCTGCTTTTCGGCAAGGTCCACGCGGAGCTCGGGGGCAAGGTGCGCTTGCTCATCTCCGGCGGTGCTGCCCTTCCACGAGAAACTCAGGAGCGCTTCGCGGGACTCGGTCTCGAGCTCACCCAGGGTTACGGTCTGACCGAGGCGGCGCCAGTGCTCGCCGTTGCGCGGCCCGGCAGCCGATCGCGCGCCGGAGTGGGCAAGGCGGTTCCGGGCGTCCAGCTGAGGATCGACAACCCGGATCGGAGCGGAGTAGGCGAGATTGTTGCCCGCGGTCCGAACGTCATGGCGGGGTACACCGACCCGCAAGCGACGGCCGATGCCATCGATGACGCCGGCTGGTTGCACACGGGCGACCTCGGACACCTGGACGCGCATGGGAACCTCCAGATTGTCGGGCGAATCAAGAATGTGGTGATCTCGCCCAACGGCGAGAACGTCTACCCCGAGGACGTCGAGCAGCGGCTCGGGCCCGTCTCGCATGTGGCCGAGCTCGCCGTCGTTGGGGTGGAGCTGCGCGGCGCAGAGCGCCTGGCGTGTCTGGCGGTAGCCGCCGAGGATGACGCCCTCGGCCGTGCCGAGCGTACCGACCGTGCGCGTCAAGCATTGCGCCGAGCCATCGATGCGCTGCCCCATGGGCAGCGTCCTTCGATTCTTCATGTGGTCGACCTGCCCCTGCCACGCACCGCGACACGAAAGATCAAGCGCGACGAGGTGCGAGCGACTCTGGTGCGGCTGATGGAGGCGGGCAGTCTCACGGACGGTGGCAACGCGATCGCGGATCCGGTGCGAGCCGCGATCGCCGGAGTGGCCCGCATACGGCTGGAGGAAGTGCGGCCGACCGCATCGTTGCAAGGCGAGCTGGGACTCGATTCGCTGGCCATGGCGCAGCTCCTCGAGCTGCTCGAGGCGCGCTTCGGTGCAATCGAGGGCGCGCGCCTTCAGGCATGCGCGACGGTGGACGACGTGGAGCGCCTCGTCACCGCCCTCGACGCGAGCCCTTCGCCGCCTCCGGCGACGAGCGCCAAGCCTCCGCAGGACGAGTCGCGGCTCCTGCTGGCCGAACCGGCGCGAACGATCGGCAAGGCGCTCGTGGGAAAGGCGCAGGACCTTTTCTACGGCGGAGTCATGAGACCTCGGGTCTATGGCCGTGCGTACATTCCCTACAACCGCAGCGTCATCGTCGTCGCCAACCATGCGAGTCACCTGGACATGGGGCTGGTCCGCCACGCTCTGGGTGCGTACGGACGCGGCATCGTGTCCCTTGCGGCGCAGGACTACTTTTTCGAGCGCGGGACGATCAAACGCGCATTTTTCGAGAACCTGACGAATCTCCAGCCCATCGACCGGCACGCGTCGCTGAGGCAATCGATCCGTCAGGCCACCGAGGTCATGGAGCAAGGCAAGACCGTTCTCATCTTCCCGGAGGGAACGCGCAGCCCGACCGGCGAGATGGGGGAGTTCAAGCCGCTCGTCGGGCACCTGGCGCTCGCGCAGCGAGTCGACATCCTGCCGATCTTTCTTTCGGGGACCCACGCCGCCCTGCCGAAGGGGGCGGCCTTTCCGACGCAGCGTGACCTCGTGGCACGCATCGGGCCGGTGCTTTGCGTCGGTGACCTCGAGCGCCTCACGCACGGGTTGTCGCCCGCGCACGCATCGCGTGAGGTCGCGCGCCTCGCGCAAGCCGCCGTCAGCGCCCTTCGCGACGGCCACGTGCTCGATCTGCGCGGCGCATTGCGAGGCGATGCCGTGGCGGCCGAGCGTGAAAACCCCCTTGTGACTCTGTTCTCGGAGCTCGAGTCGAAGTTTCGTGCGGGGGAAGTCGAGCACCCGGTCAGTTACTACGTGACGCTCGGGAGCGAAGAGCTCGCGAAATGGACCGTCCGTGTCGAC
>DASPUY010000184.1:0-19086 GCA_035622655.1 Polyangiaceae bacterium | reverse complement strand
CGCCGGCGCCCGTGCCGTTCGCCGACGACGTGACCTGCTTCTGACCGAGGCTCCGGGCTTGCCCTGGTGGCGTGCGCGAACCGCACTAGTCTCCATCGCCGGAGGGATGACCCGATGGCCGAGACACCTTCGAGCATGCTGTCACTCGGAACGCCGCTTCCGCCGATTCGCCTCACGAACGCCGTCGACGGCGCCGTGGTGGACGTGACCGAGCTCTCGCAGGGCAAGCGAGGGACGCTCGTTCTCGTCGTGTGCAACCACTGCCCTTTCGTCGTTCATATTCGGCGGGAGCTGGTGAAGGCGGCGCACGAGGCACTCGATCGCGATTTCGCCGTCGTCGCCATCAACTCGAACGACGTCGCGACTTACCCCCAGGACGGGCCCGTCGAGATGGCGCGGCTGGCTCGCGAGGAGGGCTGGCGTTTCCCATTCTTGTTCGACGACACGCAGGACGTGGCTCGCGCCCTCCACGCGGAGTGCACTCCGGATCTGTATCTCTTCGACGCCCAGCACCGTCTGGCGTACCGGGGGCAGTTCGACGAGAGTCGACCCGGCAACGGGAAGACCGTTTCGGGCAAGGACTTGAGGGCGGCGATCCACGCGGTAGCGGCTGGTCAAGCTCCATCGTCGGATCAGAAACCGAGCATCGGCTGCAACATCAAGTGGCGTCGTCGGGGTCGGGCCTGAACTACTGCCCGATCGACTTCGCTTCTCGACGAGGCCGCCGGTTCAGCGCCTTCCTTTGAATCCCATCATTGCCTGCACGACCGATTCGCTCTGCTCGGCGATCTCGCCCTGCTCGCGCACGCGGTCCGCGCAGTCTTCGCAGACCTTCTTCGTCTTGCCGCCGACCTTCACGCCGACGAGAGAATCGACCTCGTCCCCGCATTCCTTGCATGTCGCCATGAATTATCCCTTGGTGGGCTCGTCCTCGCGTTCCAATCCGGGCTGTGGCGGAACGCTCGAGAGCCGCTCGGCCGCTGGGTTGCTGCGCCACTCGTCCACCAGCGCATCGATGGCGGCCCGCGCAATCTGCTCGACGTCCGACGGATTGCCGTGCGCGTCGACGATCAGCCGCCGGGTGACGTCCCACTGCAGACGTCGCTCCTCGCGACCGGTGCAAACAGCAATCTGGGCGGCCCTGCGATTGAGCGTGAAGCGCGCTCGACCGTCGCCGAGCTGAACCCAGATGTCGTCGCCCACCGCGCCTCCGCTCGCAGGAACGCGATGGGCGCGAGCAAGCTCGAGCACGTATGCGGTTGCCGAGCGCGCGCGGCCGAAGGCAACTTCGAGCGCCGTCGAATGGTCCTCGTGCGAAGCGCTGGGGGCATGGGCGACCAGGTCCCGGGCCAGCTTTTGGTGCCAGTCCTCCACTATGACATGCATTGTACCGACGGATCGGCGTTGGCAAAAGACTCGCGGACGCCGGTCCGCTTTTTTGCTGGCAGGCCGTCTCCAGCGCCGCAGAAGCCGCTTAGGGCGGATGCGAAGCGCCCGTCCGCGAAACCCGAGCGGGGGCGGAGCCGGCGGCCCGCGAGCGCGTGCTACGCTGCGATTCTCTCGCGGGAAACGCCATGGGAATCTTCGATCGCATGGGGAAGGTGATTCAGAGCAATTTGAACGCCCTGCTCGACAAGACGGAGGACGACCGCAAATTGGTCGAGCTCAACCTCGACGAGATGGATGGGCAGATCAAGGCCGGGCATCAGGAGGTCGTCCAGGCGGTTGCCGCGGAGAAACAGCTCGACAAGAGGTGCGTGGACCTGCGCGCCGACGTCGAGCGGTGGGATCGACGTGCCGAGCTGGCCGTTCGCAGTGGCGACGAGGCGCTGGCGCGCGAAGCCCTCAAGCAGAAGAGGCGGATCGCCTCCGAGCTCGAGACCGCGGAGCGCATTCGCGGCGAGCAACGTGACGCCGCGCTCAAGATGAAAGAGGAGCTCGAGAGGATGAAACAGCGGCTCGCCGAGCTCCGCTTGCGGAAGGGGACCATCGTCGCCCGCGCTGCGCAGTCGCGCGAGGGCGCGGGCGCCGAGCGCCTCGGTGCGAGGAAAGGCTCGAGCGCCTTCGACAACTTCCGCCGGATGGAAGAAAAGATCGAAGGACGCGAGGCGGAAGGAGCCGCCATGGTCGAAGTGGACGACGCGCTCGGCAAGGGCGCGAAGGCCGACGACCTCGAAGCCCGGTTCCGGGAGCTCGAATCCAGGATGGGCGGCCGCGCCGGCGCCGGCGCGAACGAGGGCGACATCGACGAGGAGCTCGCGGTCCTGAAAAAGCGCATCCGTATCTGAGACGATGCCGCGGCCCCAACGCGCGCAGCCCTTAAGAGGCTCCGGAGGAGGCCCGTAGGGAGGGTCGGGGCCATGACGAAAGCCCGCGCCCCCAACGAGCCTTCCGCCTCTCGCCTGCGGAGGTCCGAGAGCGGCGCTGGGCCCGCGACGGGGCGCGACGGCCTGCCGCATCCCGGCGACACGATCGCGAACAAGTACGCGGTGGTACGCCTGCTCGGGGAAGGGGGGATGGGCGCGGTCTACGAGGCCACGCACCTTCGTCTGCGCCAGCGCCTGGCGATCAAGGTTCTCCGCCCCGACGCACCGGATTTCGATGACGTTATGGCCCGGTTCGAACGCGAAGCGCGCGCAACCGCGCAGCTCCGTTCGATCCATACCGCACGAATCGTCGACGTGGATACGTTGGCGAGCGGGTTGCCCTACATCGTGATGGAATATCTGGAGGGGGCCGACCTCGACGTCATTCTGCAGAAAGACGGAGTCCTGCCGGTCGACCGCGCCGTGGACATCGTCCGCCAGGTCGCGGAGGCGATGGCGGAGGCACATTCGCTCGGAATCGTCCATCGCGACCTGAAACCATCCAATCTGTTCGTGTGTCAGATGGGCGATCGCCAGCTCGTCAAAGTCCTGGACTTCGGCATATCGAAGACCGACAGCGACGACGGCCAGTCGCGTCTCACACAGGACGGGCAATATTTCGGAACGCCCTGTTACGCTGCGCCCGAGCAGCTGCGGTCGGCAAGCGAAGCCGACGCCCGGAGCGACATCTGGTCGCTCGGGATCGTGCTCTACGAGCTTCTCACCGGAAGGCCCCCGTTCGTCGGAAATCCTACGTCGGTCATCGCTCGTGTGATGACCGATCCGATCCCGTGGCCGCTCGAGCTTCGGCCCGATCTGCCGCCCGACGTGGCGCGCCTGGTCATGCGTGCGCTGAAGCGTGACCCGGCCGAGCGCTTCCGGAGCATGCGCGAGCTCTCGGATGCTCTCGCGCCATTCGGGCCGGCCCAAAGCGTAGCGGCCATTGCGGAGGCGCAGCGGCCCCGCAGTCGTCTCGGAGAGATTCTCGTCGCCGAGGGACTGCTCTCGCCGAAGGATCTGCAGAGGGCCCTCGATGAGCAACGGCAAAGCGGCAAGCTGCTTGGCCGGGTGCTGCTGGATCTGGGTCTCGTCGCGCAGACGGATCTCCTCACAGCACTGGCCAAGCAGCAGGGAATATTGACGTCCCCGGCTGTGACGGCGACCGAGGAAGAACGCCGCGCGCGCACCGCGGTGACCGTCGCTCCACGCGGGCGCCGTATCGGGCTCGTCGTCGCGATCGCGGTGCCGCTGGTCCTGGTCGCCGTGCTGGCCATCGGGCTCGCGATCCGAGCGGAGTACGTGCGCACGACGCCGTCGGTCCCGTCGGCTCATTGAGGCGCAGCCGCAAAGGTCCGTCGACGGCAGGTCGTCCGATGTCGGCGGAGCCGGTTCGCCCGGCACGCCGCCGCTTCTCAGCGGGGCACTGTTGGCGGTCCCATCCTTCGGTGAGCGGGGGCCTGTGGCGCAGGGGCAGACGCGCCCCCGTGCGTGACCGCGCCCTCGCAGGTTCGCTTCGTGCGCCGAGGGCACGCGCGCGCGAGACGCGGACGCGCCGTCAATTCGGCGTGGAGTTTGCTCTCGAGCACAGCGTTGAGGCACGCCATGCGCTGTCGAATTGCGTACGCCGGACTCGTCGGCTCCGCGCTGACTTTGGCCTTTTCGGAGCCGGGATGCGCGCTGCGCGTCGGGGCGGGCGCGCCGTCGTCGAGCGGAAATCCCCCTGCAGACGCCGGCGCCGATGTGCAGGCGGCGACGAAGATTGCCGGTGACGGTGGCTTCTCGTGCGCTCCCGATGGCAACGAGCAGAAGCTGCCGTTCGGTACGGGAACCGACGCGTTCGCGTGGGCATGGGACACCGACCACTACGTGGTCGTGTATGTCGACCCCACTCAAGGCAATGGCGGAGACATCTACGTGGCGACGCTTGCGGCCGATGGCTCGATGCGCACGGCTCCCGTTGCGGTGGACGTGACGCCGGGTGCGAGCGACCTGCCGAGCCTCGTCAAGACCAGCCAAGGCTACGTCGTCGTGTGGGAGGAGGGAACGGCAGGTCAATCGATTTACGTTCACGCGCTCGGGTCGGACGGGTCGTCGCCCGTCGGCAGCGGCGTCAGCATCGGGACCACCCAGGTGTCGGACGCGCGTCCGGTCATCAGCACTGCGCCCGGAGGGGAAACGGCGGTGGTCTGGAAGGACGAGTTCAATGGAATCCCCGGCGTGGACTTCGCGCTTTTGAACCCGGATCCATCGTCCTTTGCCGTCACCGGGCCGCAGCGCATTCCGGCGAACGACCAGGCATCGTGGCCGTGGGTTGCAGGCGACGACCAGGTGATCGGAATGCTTTGGAGTGATCTGTCGTCCAATGACGACGCCGCTACGCCGGCCTACGAGATCGAGTTTTCGCCGGTCGACGCGCAGTCGCTGTCGGCCCCGTCGATAAGCGATCTTCCGGCCGATGGCCCCTTCAACCAGCAGCTCGGACGAATGGTCCGGACGAGCTTCGGATTCATCGCGGCATGGGAAGACGAGGAAAGCGACGGCGGCGAAAACCAGATTCAGATGGCGTTTCTCGATTCGGGCGGCTCCGTTCAAAAAAATGGCCTTGTCGAGCAACCCCACACGGGGGACGCCAACTGGCCCAACATCGCCTGGACCGGCTCGTATGCCGGCATCGTCTATTACCAATGGCGAACTGGGCTTCCGCAGGTCTACATGACGTTCTTCGACTCGATGGGCTCGCGGGCCGCGCCCACCGACATGCAGATCTCGGACGGGACCAAGGGCGGCGCTCGATTCCCCGACGTCGTCTGGACCGGCACCGAGTTCGGCGTGATGTACATCGACACACGTGACGGGCAGCCCGAGCTGTGGATGCATCGAGTGCAGTGCACCGGATGAGCGGAGCCGCCTGACTGGCCTCTCGAGGCCGCAGGCGGCGGAGCGAGACGGGAACGCCCTGGCAGCGCGTTTGCTTCGAGCCTTCGTGGCCGAGGGTGGGCCGTCCGACGCGTCTGCCCGGCCGACGAAGCCCGAGAACACCGGAGCCACGAGCCATGGATGAGACGATCCATCGTGGAGCGCCCGCACCTTCACCGGCCGGGGAGGAGTCGGCGGGGGAGCTCGTTCGCGAAGCACTCGACGAGACCCGAGCGCTGGTTCGGCTCGAGGTTGCCCTCGCGCGCGAAGAGATCAAGGACGAGCTGACGAAAGCGAAGGTCGGCGCCGCCGCGATCGGCGGCGCCGCCGCGGCAGGAGTGATGGGCGGCACACTGTGCCTCGTAGCGATGGCGGCGGCGTTCTCGGCCATGTGGCTGGCGGCCCTCATCCTCGGGGTCATCGTGCTCGTGTGCGGAGCCGCCGCGGCCCTTCTGGGTTGGAGGGCCCTTCCCAAGCGGCTGATGAACGAGACCCGCGACCGACTCGAGCTCCACGTCAAGCAGCTGAAGGAGCGCATCGTATGAGCCAGGGCGGCAAGTCACGCGACAATCTCCTGCACGAGGCGGACGCCGTTCGTGCGAGACTCCTCGAGACCGTCGAGCGCCTGGATCGTCGGCGCCACGAGGTATTGGATGTCAAGCTCCAGCTGCAGCGGTACGCGAGCACGCTGGCGGCGATCGCGCTCGTTGCGCTCGTCATCACCGGCTCGGCGGTGGGATTTGCCGTGGCCCGCATGCCGGGCGCGGCGGCGCGGCGCCGGCGGGATCGATGGCGTCTGGCACGCAGCGTCTGGCGTCGTCCGGACCGCGCTCTGCGGGCCGCTCGAGGGCCATTTTTCAGCGAAGTCCTGCGCGGCGTCGCCATGTCGGTGGTCACCATGGCGCTGACGTCTCCGGCGCGAAGCGTCGTCCGGGAGATTCTGGCAGCCGCTTCTCGGGTCGAGCGTCCGACGCGGCCATCCGACGGGGCTCCCGCGAGTTGACGGTTGCCGGGACCCGCGCCGGGCTGAACCGTGCGCCCGGGCCCGACGGGTCGGCCGCACAGTTGACAGCGCCAAGTCCAGACGCATGCTGCCACCCAGCACGGCGCGATGAGCCCGTGTCCATTCGCGGCGCATTTGTCGCGTCTGGAAGTGCCCGTCGGGAGCGATGAGCCCCGGCGCGGAGGTGAAAATGCATCCTGGAATGTTTGGTTGGTGGCGTGGTGGTTCGTGCGGCTCGGGTCGGCATTGCGGCCCTGGTGGAGGCCCCGAGGGCCATGAGGGTTCGGGTTGGGGCCCTGGGCACGGGGGCGGCTTTGGCGGAGGCGGCGGGGATGAGTTCAGCGGAGGGTTCGGGGTTCGCCGTCCGCTCCGCTTCCTGGCGTTCAAGCTCGATCTCGATCAAAGTCAGGTGGCAGAGCTCGCGACGATTCTGAGCGAGCTCAAGACCGAGCGGGCCCAAGCGGCCGTTGATCACCGGCGGACGACGTCGGTGCTCGCCGACGCGGTTTCATCAGAAGCGTTCGACGAAGCGAAGGCACAGGCCGCGGCCGCCGACAGGGTCAAGAGCGCGGACCGAGTGCAGGCCGCAGTGACCCGAGCCCTCGGTCGCATCCACTCCCTGCTTGACGCCGAGCAGCGAGCGAAACTCGCGTATCTTCTGCGAACGGGGGCGCTGGGCATCTGAGGAGAGCTCAGGGGGGAGGGTTCCCACGCCTCCCCCCGGCACGCTGCCCTGCGGTCAGCGGAGTGATGTGGGCATGCGTGCTACAGCGGCAGTGGGTCCGTGAAGTTCGTCGATTCTTGCCAGGTGCGTGTCGTGGCCGGCGCCGGCGGACACGGATGCGTCGCCTTCCGGCGCGAGAAGTTCGTCCCGCACGGCGGCCCGGCGGGCGGCGACGGCGGCAAGGGCGGCGATGTCGTCGTGGTGGGCGACGAAGGAAAGACCACGCTCTTCGACGTGGCGCTGACGCACCGTCTCGTCGCCGACGGCGGCGAGCCGGGCCGGGGCAAGGATCAGTACGGCAGGGCCGGTCGAGATCTGGTCGTGCGGGTGCCCATCGGAACGCAGGGCTTCGATGCCGATTCGAACACGTTGGTCTTCGACGTCGGTGCCCCCGCCGCCCGCGTCGTCGTCGCGCGTGGCGGCCGCGGAGGTCGGGGCAACATCCATTTCGCGACGCCGTACGACCGGGCCCCGCGCCGCGCCGAACGGGGCGAGCCGGGCGAGGAGAAGACGTTGCGGCTGGAGCTCAAGGTCATGGCCGACGTGGGCCTCCTTGGGTTCCCGAACGTCGGCAAGAGCACATTCATCCGCGCCGTTTCTCGCGCGCGCCCGGTGGTCGCCGAGTATCCGTTCACGACGCTGATCCCGCATCTGGGAGTCGTCGCCCTCGATTCGGACGCCAGCTTCGTCATCGCCGACATTCCCGGCCTGATTCCGGGGGCTGCGCAAGGAGCCGGGCTTGGCGCCCGTTTTCTCAAGCATGTCGAGCGGACGCGCGTTCTGCTGCACTTGATCACCGTCGACCCCGGCGAGGGGCGCGATCCCATCGGCGATTTGGATGCGATCAACGCCGAGCTCGCCAAGTACGATCCGAAGCTCGCGGAGCGGCCGCAGATCGTCGCGATGAGCAAAGCCGATCTCCCCGAAGTGCGAGAGCAATGGGTGGGCGTGAGCCGAGAGCTCGCTCGCCGTGGCGTCGACGTGAAACTGATCTCGGCGACCACTGGGGAGGGGGTGCGCGACACATTGATTGCGCTTCACACGCTCCTCCGGCAGCCGTGAGCGAAAAGACCGAGCAACCGACACCGCGACGGCTTCGGAGGGCACGCGACGAAGGCGATTCGGGCGCCAGCCCGTACGCGACGCAGGCAGTCGCGTTTCTCGTGGCCGTGGCGGTGGCTCCGGCGGCGGGCATTGCGACGGCCGACAGAGCCAGGGCGGATCTGTTCGCGGTGCTCCGCGCGTCCGCGAGGAGGGCGCCCCTTCGTTTCGAGCCGCTGCACCTGGCGAGCGAAGTCCTGGCGCTATCGGCCCCCCTCGTTTCGGCCGTGGCCGCCGCCGCGCTGGTGGTTCACGCGGCGCAGACCCACGGAATCGTGGCCCTTCGACGGCTGGCGCCGCGCTTCGACCGCCTGGACCCGGCGGCCGGGATGAGGGCCCTCTTCTCGGGGATCCGCCTGCTGTCCGTCATCCGGGCGCTGGTTGCTGCGGCGGCCGTCGGGGGGCTCGCCTATGGGTCGCTGCGCGAGCACCTGTCCGAGTGGGCGCGGCTCGCCGCCCGACCGACCCTCGCGGGCCACGCGATATCGGCTGCGGCGCAAGCCCTCGCCGTCCGAGCGGGGCTGGTCGGTCTCGTGCTCGGGGCGATCGATGCCGTCGCGGTTCGGCAATCCTGGTTACGTCGACTTCGCATGACCAAGGACGAAGTACGACGCGAGCAGCGCGATTCCGAGGGTGATCCGCAGAACAAGGCCGCGCGCGAGCGCGCCTATCACGAGATGCTGGCGCAAGCGACGATCGCCGACGTCAAGGGGGCGAGCGTCGTTGTGGTCAATCCGACGCACTTTGCCTGCGCGCTACGTTACGAAGGCCGATTGGATGACGACGTGCCGGTCGTCACGGCGAGAGGCAGCGGCAGCCTCGCGATTTGTTTGGCAAACGTCGCCCGCGACCGCGGTGTACCGGTGGTCCGCCGGCCGCATCTCGCGCGGGCCCTCGTCCAGCTCGACCCGGGCGATCCCATCCCCGAGACCCTTTACGAGGCTGTCGCCGAAATCTTGTCTCTAATCGCGAGGGAACCATACAGCAAAGCCCTTTAACGGTCGTGAACGATCGTCGCTCAGGCCACGCCGCCGCCGCTCGCTCAGGCCACGCCGCCGCCGCTCGCCAAGTGCTCACGCGTCAAGTTGCGAACGGGAACGTCCGGTGAAACGACCAGCACGTCGTCCTCGACGCGAACCCCGCCCAGCGGAGCGATTGCGTCGACCGCGTTCCAGTCGATTGCCGGGCTGCGCGCATCGCTGCGTAGCGGCCCGAGAAGCTCTTCGATGAAGTAGACGCCCGGCTCGATCGTGAAGATCTGGCCCGGCTCGATGTCCCGAGTGTTGCGCAAGTACCGGTTGTCCGCGCGAGGCTTTCGCAGCGCGCAACCTACGTCGTGCGTCTGAAGTCCCAGTGAGTGTCCGAGCCCATGGGGAAAGAATGCGCGGGTCATCCCGGTGCCGACCGCCTCGTCGACCGAGGCTCTCACGAGCCCCACGTCTCTCAAGGCCGCGGCAACCTCGCGGTGCGACTGGTCGTGCAGAAACTCGTAAGGTACGCCGACGCGCGCCGCAGCGCAGAGTCGAAGTTGCAAATCGTCCATGGCTGCCACCAGATGGCCGAAGCAGTCGGCGGCGGCGCCCTTTCCTTTGACCCACGTGCGCGTGACGTCGGCGCAATAGCCCCGGCACGTGGCCCCCGCGTCGACGAGCAGCGACTCGACTCCTCGCGCTGCGACGGCTTTGCCGTAGGCGACGTGATGGAGCGTCGCCGCATTGGCCCCGAGCGCGATGATGTTCTTGTACGGCGTCTCCCAGTCGTCCTGGGAGGTTGCTTGCAAGTAAAGGAGGTGCAAGTCGAGCTCCGAAACATCCCCGTCGCGGAATGCCCGGCGCAGCATCTCGTGGCCGGCGCGCGCTCGGCGATTCGCCTCGGCAATGCAGGCCACCTCGTACGCGGTCTTGTTCACGCGCAGCGCGTCCAGGGCGTCGATGAGGGCAGCGGGGCGCAAGGCCTCGTGGGGGATGCCCCACGCCGTGGCCACCGCGGCATCCTGGCCCACGAAGGCGACGCGCTGTCTGGGAAGGTAGTCGGCGACCTGCGCGAGGCGCTCGAGCCCGGTTACGTCGAAAACATCGAAAAAGACTAGGGTCTCGGGGAGAGGCGGTTTTTCCCAGAACGTCGCGGCGGTCGATCGGAGCAAAATGGGGCGGGCGCCGGGCCGGATGACCAGTGCGCAGTCGGGCTCGGCGAGCGGCAGCCAGTGTTGCCAGTGGGGCACGGGCCGGAGGGGCCAGTACTGATCGTCGAACTCGCTCCGTTTGATGAGGCTGCCGGAATGAATCACCACGGCGTCCCACCCGGTCGACTCGAGCGCGACCCCGGCACCGCGCTCCAGTGTCGCGACGTGTTCGACGTAGAGTGCGTCGAGCGTTTCGGCGTCCACCCCGTGGAGTCTATCCCGCCCGGTCTATCCCGTCCGAGGGAGGCGGCATGCTTTTCCCACGCGTGAGCTCGACACATCCGAGCTCGCCCGGAGGCGGCTCGCGTTTACACGTCGCGGAAATCCTGCTAAACGTCCCGCGCTCGTCCGCCCCGCGACCGTGTGGGCGTCAACGAGACGAGGCGTGCTGAAGCGTCTGCGCCAAATGCAGGCGGCCAACCACTCGGAATCGCGGGCGTCGTCACTCAAGGGGGGACGCCCCTACGAAAACCTCGAGGGTTTGCATGAAGTCCATCTCGTTACAGCGTGCGATCCGAGCGCGGCTCATTGGATTTTTGCTTTCGGCGCCCATCGCCTTCTTGCTTTCGACCGCACTGGCGCACGTGGTGTTTGCCCAGCAGCACGCTCCTGTCGGCCTGGCGCCTGCGTCGGTCCACCACGGAGGCGAAGATTCACTGAAGGTCCCCGCGCAGATCGACACGCTGCCGTTCTTCGGGCTCCCGGCGAGCCATCTCCTCATGCTCGGGCTCATCGTTTGCGCCCTCGGGGCGGTGTTCGGGCTCGTCGTATACGTACAGCTCCGGGACGCTCCCGTGCACAAGGCGATGCGCGACGTTTCGGAGCTCATCTACGAAACGTGCAAGACATATCTCGTCACCCAGGCCAAGTTCCTCGGCCTGCTCTGGCTCTTCATCGGCGCGGTGATCGTGATCTACTACGCGGTCCTCAAAGGGGAGCCACCGGGGATCGTCCTTTTAGTCCTCGTTTTTAGCATCATCGGAATCGCAGGCAGCGCGACGGTCGCTCTCTTCGGCATCCGCGTGAACACGTTCGCGAATTCGCGGACGGCGTTCGCGAGCCTGCGCGGCAAGCCATACCCCGTTTATGCGATCCCGCTCAAAGCGGGGATGAGTATCGGAATGCTCCTCATCAGCATCGAGCTGGCGTTCATGCTCGGCATCCTGACGCTCGTACCCCACGAGTACGCGGGCAAGTGCTTCATCGGCTTCGCCATCGGCGAGTCGCTGGGAGCGGCGGCCCTGCGCGTGGCGGGTGGCATTTTCACGAAGATCGCCGACATCGGCTCGGACTTGATGAAGATCGTCTTCAAGATCAAGGAGGACGATGCGCGGAACCCCGGCGTCATCGCCGACTGCACGGGCGACAACGCCGGCGACTCGGTCGGTCCGAGCGCCGATGGGTTCGAGACCTACGGAGTCACCGGTGTGGCCCTCATCGTCTTCATCCTCCTGGCCGTGGAGAGCCCCATCGTCCAGGTGCAGCTTCTCACGTGGATCTTCGTGATGCGCGTGCTGATGATCGTCTCGAGCGCGATCAGCTACTTCATCAACGAAGCGATCACCAAGGCCCGTTACGGCGACGCCCAAAAGCTCAACTTCGAAGCGCCGCTCACGCAGCTCGTGTGGATCACGTCGATCGTGTCCGTCCTCTTCACGTTCGCCGCGTCCTATGCGCTGATCCCGACGCTCGGCACCGACGACTCACAGTGGTGGAAGCTTTCCCTCATCATCACGTGCGGCACGCTCGCCGGCGCCATCATCCCCGAACTCGTCAAGGTGTTCACGTCGACCGAGAGCGCGCACGTGCGCGAGATCGTGACGTCGTCGCGCGAGGGGGGTCCGTCGCTCAACATTCTCTCCGGGCTCACGGCGGGCAACTTCAGCTCTCTCTGGATGGGCATCGTCTTGGTCACGTTGATGGGGATCGCCTACTTCGTCAGCCAGATGGGGCTCGCCGCGACGATGACCATCGGAGGAAACGACGTTTCCCCGGTATTCGCGTTCGGCCTGGTGGCGTTCGGATTCCTCGGAATGGGGCCGGTGACCCTCGCCGTCGACTCATACGGCCCCGTCACCGACAACGCGCAGAGTGTCTACGAGCTGTCCGTCATCGAAACCATCCCGAACATCAGGGAGGAGATCAAAAAGGATTTCGGGTTCGAGCCCGACTTCGCTCGCGCCAAGCACTTCCTCGAGGAAAACGACGGCGCAGGCAACACCTTCAAGGCAACGGCGAAGCCGGTGCTCATCGGCACGGCCGTCGTCGGGGCGACGACGATGATCTTCGCCATCATCGTGCTTCTGACCGACGGGCTGACCAATCCCGAAAAGATCCAGAAGCTGTCGCTTCTCTATCCTCCATTTCTTCTGGGCCTCATCGCCGGCGGCTCGATCATCTACTGGTTCACCGGAGCGAGCACGCAGGCCGTGACGACCGGCGCGTACCGTGCGGTCGAGTTCATCAAGGCGAACATCAAGCTCGAAGGAGTCGAGAAGGCGTCGCTGTCCGACAGCAAGAAAGTGGTCGAAATTTGTACGACCTATGCCCAGAAGGGGATGTTCAACATCTTCCTCGTCGTCTTCTTCGGTACCCTGGCCTTCGCGTTTCTCGATCCGTTCTTCTTCGTCGGATACCTCATCTCGATCGCTCTCTTCGGCCTGTTTCAGGCCCTCTTCATGGCCAACGCCGGTGGCGCTTGGGACAACGCGAAGAAGATCGTCGAGGTCGAGCTGAAGGAAAAGGGAACGCCCATCCACGATGCCACCGTCGTCGGCGATACCGTGGGTGACCCGTTCAAGGACACGAGCAGCGTCGCGATGAACCCGATCATCAAGTTCACGACCCTGTTCGGCCTTCTGGCCGTCGAGCTCGCAAACGACGAGGCTCACCCCATCGCGCGGCAGACCACGGCGGTCATCTCGGCGCTCTGCTTCGCGATCGCCGTCGTCTTCATCTGGCGGAGCTTCTACGGAATGCGCATCGACACCCGGGCGAAGAAGACCGAATCCACGACGGCGGCCGCGAAGCCCACTCCGGCTCAGTAGCGCTCTGGTTCTCGGGTCACCCCGAGCGCTTCGCTCCGCGCTCCGAGCCTGGCGAGCGGGCCGCCCTGCGACGGCTCATCGCCGGGCCGGGACAGGCTTCTGTTCGAGCTCCGTCAAGCGAGCGATCTGTCGACGGTTCCACTCGTCGTCCGACCACGGGGTCGAAAACCAGGCGTCGAGGATCTCTTTCGCGACTGCGATCGATGTCGCACGCAGGCTGAGCGCGAGCACGTTCGCATGGTTGTAGATCCGGGCTCCTTTCGCCGTGGGAGCGTCGTGGCAGAGCGCCGCTCTCACGCCGCGGATCTTGTTCGCCGCGATCGACGCTCCCGTTCCCGTCCAGCAGCACACGATCCCTTGATCTGCAGCGCCGCTGGCGACGGCCTCGGCGACTCGACCGCTCGTCAGCGGCCAGTCGACATCGCGGTCGTCGGGCGCGACGGGACCATAGAGAATGACGTCGTGCCCACGCGTCCGTAGGTCTTCGATGAGCGCATCCGTGAAAACACTCTTCTCGTCGCTCCCAAGGGCGATTTTCATCCGATGGCCTCGCTCGCCGGGAAGCGTAATTGCGCTGCGCCGGTTCGCCACGACGCGGCCGCGCACGACGACCGTGCTCGCATGCCGAGCGGCGGAGGGCTACCTTCGGCGCCCATGAACGTGGGCGACCTCGTCCGGGCGATGGAGTCGATCGCGCCGCCGCGACTGGCGGCGGCGTGGGACAACGTCGGATTGCTCGTGGGGGACGCGAGCGCACCTCTGGCGCGCGTCCTTCTCACCGTGGATTGCACCCCCTCGGTGGCCGAGGAAGCGTACGGTTCGCGCTGCGAGGCGATTGTCGCGTACCACCCGGTTCTCTTCGAGGGGCAGAAGTCGTTCGTGTCGGGGACCATGGCGTACGAGCTGGCCCGCGCCGGAGTGGCCATCTACTCTCCACACACGGCGCTCGACGCCGCTGCTGGCGGAACCAACGACGTCCTGGCAGACGCGCTGGAGATGACCGAGCGCCGGCCCCTCCGTCCGGCGGTCTCGGAGCCCGCGGTCGGGTTCGGGCGCGTCGGAGCGGTGGCCGAGCAGCCGGTTCGACGGTTCGTCGACCGCGTGAAGGCGGCGCTCGGCGTCGTTCAGGTGCTGGTCGCCGGACCGCTCGACCGGCCGGTGTCGCGCGCGGCAGTCTGCGCGGGAAGCGGCGCCGAGTTTCTCGGCGACGCCGTCGGGATGGGCGTCCATCTCTTTCTGACCGGCGAGCTCCGCCACCACGACGCGCTCCGAGCGATCGCATCGGGCGTCACGGTCGTCTGCACGCTGCATTCCGTCAGCGAGCGCCGCGCGATGGCGAGCCTCGAACGGATGCTCTCCGAGCGGCTCGGCGGGGTCGCGGTCAGGTGCAGCGCCGCGGATCGGGAGCCCTTCACCTTCGTATGACCGTTGCCGGCTTGCGCGCTGTCCGAGGCCGACCGGGGAAGCCGGCAGAGCCTGCGTACGGCCCATCCGAGTCGAGCGGACGAGGGCGGTTGCTTTCTGACGCGGTGCATAACGATTCGTGTTCTTCCGACCCCGTGGCGCACGCGCTAAACCAATGATGTGGCCCAAGGAAGCGGTGACGTGACGACGATTCCTCCGCGCGAGACCGGGGGGGGGCCGGGTGCGATCACGGAACCGCCCGGGGCCGCAGACGGCGCCCTTTTGTCGACGAGCCTCCTCGTTCGCATTCACGACGTCATGCTTCGCGCCCGCTGCCTGGAAGAGCGCTTGATCCGCATGAACAAGCAGGGTGACGGCTTTTTCTGGATCGGGGGTCCCGGGGAAGAAGCGCTGAACGCGAGCCTCGGGCTCCTGGTGAACAAGGGACAGGGGCCGATGTACGATTACCTGCACCTTCATTACCGCTCCACCGCGACCCTTCTCGCGATGGGCGCCGACCCGATCGACGCGCTCCGTCAGATGAAGAGCACCGCGACCGATCCGTACTCGGCCGGTCGGAATTTCTGCAATCACTACTCGGTTCGGCGGTGGAACGTCGTGCCCGTGTCGTCGCCCATCGAGGTTCAATTCTCGATGGCGCCCGGAACGGCCATCGCCAACAAGCGTGCGGGGGGACGAGGAATCACGATCGTGCAGGGCGGCGACGCAGGTACGGCGGAGGGGGATTTCCAGACGTGTCTCGTCTGGTGCTCGCGGCCCGGACACGAGCTTCCTTGTCTGATGATCGTTGCGAACAACGCGTGGGGAATCTCGACGCCGGCCTCCGAGCAGCACGCCGAGAGACACATCGCGGATCGCTGCCGGCCGTTCGGCATCAAGAGCGTCACGATCGACGGCAACGATCCGGAAGTCGCCTATCGCGAGCTCAGGCGCGCCATGGAGTACGTCCGAACGGAGCGGCGTCCATTTCTGCTCGAGGCGCGCGTCTCACGCCTGTACGGCCACTCTTCGGCGTCCGGGTCCAACTTCGTCCCCGACGAAGTGGATTGCCTCGCCGTGTTCGAACGCAAGCTCGAGGAGCGCAAGGTGCTCTCGCGCGCCGCGATGGACGAACTACGGGCCACGTACACGCAACAGCTGCTCGAGACGAGCAAGCGCGTTCGCGAGGAGCCGCAGCCGACGGGGGACATGATCTGGCGGCACGTGTTCGCCGACCGGGATGCGGGCGAAGGCCGCGATCCGGCGATAGGCGTGCAGCGCCGGGCCGACGCGGGTCGAAACGGGACCCCTCACTGATGGCCACCCTCGTTCAGGCGATCCGTCTGGCGCTGCACGTCGGCGAAGAGCGACTGGGAGTGACGGACATCTTCGGGCAGGACGTCGGGCCTCCCCTCGGCGGCGTCTTCACCCAGTCGCAAGGGCTTCGAACGGCGTGGAATTCGCCCCTCGACGAACGTGGGATCGTCGGGACGGCCATCGGGCTCGCGCTTGCCGGCCAGCGGCCCATCGCAGAGATTCAGTTCTGCGACTATGCGTTCAACTCGATCGATCTGATGAAGCTCGCCGGCGGCATCTGCTGGTCATCGGCTGGCGACTGGAACTGTCCCATGGTGCTGATGACGCCCGTCGGCAGCGGAATCCGCGGGAGCATCTACCACTCGCATTCCTTCGACGCCCAGGCCACCCGCATCGCCGGGTGGAAGATCGTGATCCCGAGCAATCCGTTCGATGCCTACGGGCTGATGCTGTCGGCGATCGTCGATCCGAATCCGGTGATGTTTCTCGCGCCCAAAGCGTTGATGCGAGCCAAGGCGGAGCCTGACGAGCGCATTCCCGGTGAGCCCGACGACGATCGGACGCTCTCGAGGATGATCGATGCTCCCCTCGGAGATCGCTCGACCTGGCGACCCGACTGGCCACCGGTGCAAGACGTGTTCGTCCCGATCGGCGAGGCGCGAACGCGGCGTGAAGGGCGCCACGTGACGGTCGTGACCTACGGGCGCATGGTTTCGGTCGCGATGCAGGCCGCGGCGCAGGTGGCGTCGGACGGAATCGAGACCGAGGTCATCGACCTTCGATCGCTCTTTCCCTACGACTGGCCTCTCGTGCGGACGAGCATCCGAAAGACCAACCGCGTGCTGTTCCTGAACGAGGACACGGACATCACGAATTTCGGCGAGCATCTATTGCGGCGCGCTGCCGAAGAGCTCTTCTACGAGCTGCATGCGCCGCCTCGTCTCCTCGCGGGCGCTCACGTTCCGGGAATCGGTCTCGCCGATGCGCTCGAGCGGGCGAGCGTGCCCCAAGTCGGGGAAGTCGCAACCACGCTTCGCGAGTTGGCGCGCCACGAGGCGTGAGTCTCGACGCGCGGTCGGGCCGCAGGGTGGTCGGTCCCGGCACCTGGCATCGGGGAGCGGGGCGATCAGTAGCGGGCTTGCGGCTCGCTGCGGCGGATCACCTCGATCTTGGGAAGGACCTCGTCGACGAACCGATCACGCACGGCCTTGGAGCGCGCGAGCTCGTCGCGTGATGGCACTGCGATGCCGAGCACCAGGCACGCACCCTTCCAGGCCGGAAATGTCGCGTAAGCGATGGCGTACTGCTCGCGCATGCCCAGCGTCGCGGTCGTGGCCACGAGCGAGTCGACGTCGACGATCTTGCCTTTCCAAACGAACGCTCGTGGCGGGTCGCGGTCGAGCATGACGTCGAAAGTATCGATCCAGGGGCGAGTCGAACGCTCGAAAGCCTCGTCGCACGCACCTGGCGATACCTCGTCATCGACGTGGGTCACTACCCCCGCCACGACGGCATGATGGGCCTGACCGTAACGGAACGCGACGAGGCTCGAGAAGCCCCAGAACTTCACGCCCAGCCAGCGAGCTGCGTCCGGAAGCAGCAGCCGGACGCTGGATTGCGGATCGGTCCGCCATGCGAGAGGGCTGACCTTGAGCTGCTCGAGCGCGGCGGCGTGCTCCGCTCCGCCCGTACCGCCGCCGGCCGTCCGCCCGTCGTCTTTCGGCGAGGCGGGCCCGACCAGCAACGGATGAGCCGGACCCGAGGATGCGCATCCGGTGAGCTGGACGAGCCCAGCGGTCAAGGCCCCGCAAGCCATCCGCCGCAAACGCATGGTGGGACCCTAGCAAACGAGCGCGCCCAGGAGCGACGGCTTGCGGGTGGTGATAAAACTCAGGAGCAGAGGCTCGCGGATTTTGCCGAAGGAAGGGAGATCTCGAGGACATGGAGCCGCTCTCGGAACGATCGCGTAGAGCTCTGCCGACGAACCCGCACTTGTCCCAATGGGTCGAGGAGACGGCGCGCTTGGCCAAGCCGGACCGCATCGTGTGGTGCGACGGCAGCGAAGAAGAGCGCCACCGGCTGACCGAAGAGGCCGTCGCTGCGGGCATCCTCTCGCCGCTCAACGCTCAAAAGCTACCGGCCTGTTACCTGCACCGGAGCAATCCCAACGACGTCGCGCGCGTGGAGCAGCTGACGTTCATCTGTACCCCGTCGCAGGCGGAAGCCGGACCGACCAACAACTGGATGGCTCCCGACGAGGCGTACCGCAAGCTGGGCGCGCTTTTCGACGGAGCCATGCGGGGTCGCACGATGTACGTCGTTCCCTACGTCATGGGTCCGATCGATTCGCGCTACGCGAAGGTCGGCGTCGAGATCACCGACAGCGTGTACGTCGTGCTCAACACGCGCATCATGACAAGAATGGGGCGGGTGGCGCTCGTGCGGCTCGGAACGTCGAACGATTTCAACCGTGGGCTCCACTCGTCGCTCGACTGCAACCCGGAGCGTCGTTACATCTGTCATTTCCCGCAAGACAACACCATCTGGAGCGTGGGCAGCGGGTACGGCGGCAACGTGCTGCTGGGAAAGAAGTGCCTGTCGCTGCGCATCGGCAGCTACCTGGGCCGGCGCGAGGGCTGGCTCGCGGAGCACATGCTCATCATGGGCGTCGAATCCCCCGAGGGGGAGATGACGTACGTCGCTGCGGCTTTTCCGAGCGCATGCGGCAAAACGAACTTCGCGATGATGATCCCGCCCAAGCGATTCCAGGGGTGGAAGATATGGACGGTGGGCGATGACATCGCGTGGCTGCACGTCGCCGATGGGCGCCTGCATGCCGTCAATCCGGAGGCCGGCTACTTCGGCGTCGCGCCGGGCACCAGCTCGGTGACGAACGCGAATGCGATGAAGACCATCTCGCACGACACGATCTTCACGAACGTCGCGATGACGGCCGACGGGGACGTGTGGTGGGAGGGCAAGGACGGCGAGGAGCCCGAGGATCTGATCGATTGGCGCGGCAAGCC
>DASPUY010000183.1:0-5685 GCA_035622655.1 Polyangiaceae bacterium | reverse complement strand
GGGGGCTGTGGCTGTCGAAGGTCGGTTGGCGCGGCGTTCTCGACTTGGCCTGGGCTCCCGTCTATATCGTGTGGAAGGTGGCGCTTGCCTTGCGCTCCTCGCCCTCGCGCGAGCGCGAATGGGTGCGTACGACGCGTGAGGGAAACGAGCGGTGAACGCGTATCCGATCGGCCGGTCGAAGGTGGTTCAGGCGTGGCGCGCCATGATCGACGGCGTGAAAGCCGATCACGACATGCTCCTTCACTACGACGCGAAGTACGCGCCCGAGCGCGCCCGTGGCGGAAGTCCAAGGATCGGTCGAGATTTCGTCACGCGCGTGGGCTTTCAGATGCTCGCCCTTTACCGCGCGATGCGCTTTTTCGTCGAAGCCGAGGTTCCGCTGGCTCCCCAGGTCGTCTCACGGACGATCCGACACTTGTACGGGTCGGACATCCACTGGGAGGCTCGGCTCGAGCCGGGCGTCGTGCTCGTCCACGGCATGGGGCTGGCCATCAGCCGCGCTGCACGCGTGGAGCGCGGCGCCATCCTTTTCCAGAACGTGACCCTCGGCATGAGCATCGATCCGGCCACCCGCACGACGGGCGCACCGACCGTCGGTCGTGACGTCCACGTCGGGGCCGGCGCCACGATCGTCGGCCCCGTCACCCTGGGTGCACGTTCGAAAGTGAGCGCGAACTGTTTCGTACGCACGTCGGTACCGCCCGATTCGCTCGTCGAGGCACCCACTCCCGTCGTCTCGGCCCGCGTCGGCCATCCGCACCCCGTCTCGAAGGCTGACTCGTGAATCGAGCGAAGACGAGCAAGGGGCCCGTTCGATGAGGCGCTCGTTTCGATTGGGACCGGTGCGGATCGATTCGGTGACGCGCGCCGAGGCGCTGCAGGCCGTCGTCGATCTGGTGGCCGCAGGCGCCGGAGGCGCCGTTTTCACTCCCAACGTCGATCACGTCATGATCGCCCACGAGGAGGAGCGGATGCGTTCGGCGTACACCCGCGCGGACCTCACGATCGCCGACGGCATGCCGATCGTCTGGGCGTCGCATCTGCTTCGAAAGCCGATCCCGGAACGCGTGGCAGGGTCGGACTTCGTGCCGTTGTTGCTCGAGCGGGCCGCCAGCGAGCAGTGGCGCGTGTACTTCCTGGGAGGGGCCTCGGGTGTGGCGGAGATGGCGCGCACGAAGACGCTCGCGCGCCATCCGGACCTACAAATCGTCGGTGTCGACTCGCCTCGATTCGACGTCGACCAGCCGCCGGAGCGCCAGGCGGAGGTCGTCGCCCGGGTTCGGGCGGCGCGCCCCCATCTCGTGCTCGTCGCGTTCGGGGCGCCCAAGCAAGAGATCTGGATCGACCGAGCTAGGGACGAGCTCAAGCCGGCGGTCCTGTTCGGGGTGGGCGCAACGCTCGATTTCCTGGCCGGCACGATGCCGCGCGCTCCCCGCTGGATGGCCCGCACCGGACTCGAATGGTCGTTCCGACTGGCTCGCGAGCCGCGGCGCCTCTGGCGCCGATACCTTGTCCGGGATCCCAAGTTTTTGCTCGTTCTGGCGCGCGCTCTTGGGAGCAGCGGGCGCTAAATGATCTGCGATTTACCGGCGGCCTTGCGCCGCATCGCTCGCCGTTGTCGCCAGGACCTCTGCTCTCCCGGCTAGGCCGTCGGCGCGATCGGCGAAGTACACCTTGAGCCGAAGCAAGTGCTTCTCGAACAGGTGATAGCTGCACCAGGCGAGGCCCAAGCAGGAAGTCGTGGCAAGAACGTAGTACGCAACGATTCCGAGAGCCGGTGACCTCAACGCATCGGCCATGCGGTCCGCCGGGAAGATGCGCATCAGGAGGGGACGCAGCGCCGAGTGGAACAGGTACAAGCCGTAGCTGTACTTGCCGAACGTGCGAAGCACGGGGTGATCGAGTGCGCGCGCGATCCGACCCCGCGCTCCCGTCTCCCGAGAAGCGAGCGCGGAGACGATGAGCGTCGCAGCGAGAACCGCCGTCACGCTGAAAGTGGCTGCCTGAACTGCCGGCACACGACCGGCCGGCCCTCCGGGCAGGCCCACGATCACCGCGAAGGCCAGCGCGGCGACAGAGGCGGGCAGCCGGTCGACGCGCAGGAGCCAGGCGAGCCCGAGCTCTCGCTCGGCCGCGGCGACGAAGGCGCCCGTCGCGAGAGTATCCATCCGGCAGGGGGTCAGGGCGTACATCGCGAACCACGAATTTCGCAGGCGCAATCGAAAGAACAGGGCAAGTAGAAAGAGCGCCGCGCACGTGTGCATCAGCCGCCGCCGCGAACAGCAAAAAACGACCAGAGGCCAGACCAGGTAGAAGTGCTCCTCGACCGCAAGTGACCACGTGTGATTGAGCTCGATGCCTTGTCCGCACACCGGGGCGCCGCAGAACGCCCATGCGTCCGCCAGTGCCAGCTTGATGTTCGTCGCATAGAGCCATACCCACGCTTGATTGCGTCCCGCCTGCCGGACCAGGGCGCTGTCCGGAAAAAAGATCGGCGCTGCGACGAGCAAGAGCGTCAGGAAGGCGTAGTAGAGTGGAAAAATCCGTAGGAACCGCCGCGCGTAGAAGTTGCGAAAGAAGCGTGGCGAGTTTTTCGTGTCGAGGAGGATCCCGGTGATGAGATAGCCGGACAGAACGAAAAAAAGGTCCACGCCGTTGGTCCCGAGGTCCGCGACCCGCGTGAGGAGGCGGCACCCTTGCGTGGAGGGCACCTGCTGGTTCGCCTGCCACACAAAATGAAATGCGGTCACGGCCAGAATCGCGATGCCTCGAACACCGTCCAGCGCCGAGACGTGGCGGGACGAGAGGGGTTGCGCCTGCTCGATCACTTCAATCGCTGAAGCGGCGTCAACAACCAACCGCTACCGGCCGTGAACCCCAGTCGCTCGTAGTAGCCCACCGCGGCGGGTGCCGCGAAAAGAAACACCGTAGCCCCTTTTCCCGCCTTCTGGGTGCGGCGAACGAGTTCACGGCCGATTCCTTGCCGCTGGTATTCGAGCCGCACCGCAAGGTCCGAGAGGTAGGTGCAAAATACAAAGTCCGAGAGACTTCGAGCGATGCCGAGGAGGGTCTCGCCCTCCCACGCGCTGACGACGATGTCCGCCGCAGCCAGCATCTGCCTCATGGCATCGGGATCGCCCAGCGGGCGCGACTGAAGCGTGGACGACCGATACACGTCGACCACTGCGCTTACGTTCAAGTCGTTTCCGAGGTGATAAGTGATGGGCACGGTTTTGGAACCGCCACTTTGCCACAGCCCGGGGGCTCGTTGAACGAGGCGGTACCGAACCCTCGATCGACGCGGCGTCGCGGCCGCTGGGC
The DNA here is from genome assembly GCA_035622655.1 of Polyangiaceae bacterium. Lineage (GTDB taxonomy): Bacteria > Myxococcota_A > Polyangia > Polyangiales > Polyangiaceae > Palsa-1150. Next base: position 2,364 of record DASPUY010000183.1, on the reverse strand, counting down.
CATCAGCCACTTGGCAAAGGTTCGACAGCGACCGCTGGATTTCCGGCGACGAGCACGTTCGCCGGCACGTCTCGATTGACGACCGCGCCGGCCGCCACGACCGCGCCTCGCCCGATGCGGACGCCAGCGAGGACCGTGGCGCCGAGACCAATCCAGGCTCCATCCTCGACGAAGATCGGACGGGCCATGATGTCAAAACGCATACGGCGCTCCTCGGTGCCGAATGCGTGTGTTGCCGTATAGAGTGTGACGCGGGGTCCGAGCGAAACGTTACGGCCGAGGTTGACAGCGGCGTCGAGACAGAAGGTCACGTCGGGCCCGACAATGCAGCCGGGGCCTATGCGCAGTCTGCGAGCGCAATCGCGCGGCCCGATCAGGTGGACGTAGCCGCAGATCGCGACTCTCTCGCCGATCTCGCAGCCAACCGCGGAGAGCAACCGTCCACGAGCGCGGGACAACGCGAATGTAGGCAGACAGCGGACTGCGCCCCAGGCCATGCGGCGCAAGTCCGCAGCGCGGGCGAAGCTGTGAAGCTCGTCGAAGAGTCCCTCGATCTGGTGCGTCGGCGTGCGCCGTACCGCCTCGGAGCGGTCCGCCGCCGAGTCGAACGATTCGGAGCAGCCACCTTCGAGCGGGGGGCGAGCGAGCGGATGGGTCACGCCCGAACCTCCTCGCGTCGAGCCAAGCGTGCGGCGATGGTGGACGTGACGGACGCGAGGCTCGACTGCTTCGTGAAGAGCTGCGAGGGTAGGACGATCGCAAACTCCTTCTCGAGCGCGACGAGCGCCCTCAGCGCAGCCAGGGAGTCCCAGCCCGTGACTTCCACGAAACAGTCCCCCGGGTCGATGCCATCGGCGCCCCTTACGACGCGCGAAATGACGGCGCGTACGCGTGTTTCGACGTTCCGGGTCCGGGGATCGCGGCTCGAGTCGGTCGAACGACCGAACGGGCTCCGTCCGTCTTCGGCCGCATCGACCTCCGGGGCTCGACCGACCACGCTGCCCGCGGCGACAATCGAGCCGCCGAGCAGGACAACCCCGTTCTCGATCCAGGCTCCGGCCCCAATCGAGATCTCGTGACCATCGGGTCCGTCGTCGTCGACCACACAACCAGCCCCCAGGCGAGCCTCCGGCCCGATTTCGATCCGACCACGAGCTCGAACCGTGGCGCCGCTCTCGAGGAGCGCTTGATCCCCGATGATCAAGCGCGCGCCCGGGGCGACGCGCAGCTCGATTGGGGCCGGGCGCGATACGAAAGCGGCGCCGCGGCCGACGACGAGCTCGCCTTCGTTGATTACCCGCATCCAGCCGAGGACGCGCACGTCGCCGCCGATGTGTGTGGCGCCGTCGAGCGCGATCCGAGCTCGCCCGGCGTCGAGCAACCGAAGCGCGGTTCTCGCGAACGTGCCTCCGAACGTCATGACAGGCCCTCGATGCGCACGAGCGCGGGCGCTGGCTCGCCGCCGTCGTCCAGAGGAGCGCGGTAGCCCTCGTCTGTCGACGTGAGCCCCTGCGTTCGCGCAAAGAAGTCGAGGCACGGCTTGTTCTTCTTCGTGGGGATCGGCGTCACGACCAGAGCACGCGCGCCCAGCGCTGCCCCGCGCTGCTTGCCGGCCCACAGCATCGTCTCTTCGACGCGCCTCCCCATCACGCGGCAGCTCAGCACGAAGTCGGACATTCGAACGACCTCCGCTTCGCGAGCGAGCCCCAGTAGCCCGGTGAGTCCGGCGTTGCCGAATCGGTCGGCGACCTGGATGGTCCACAGCTCGTGTCCCGCCTCGCGCGCCCAGGCCATCAGCTCGGGCTCGCTGAGCCTGCGGGTGCGCAGATTCATCTGGTTGGTCTTGTTCAGCAGCTGGGCTGCGCGCGCGATGTTCGCAGATCCGAGTCGCTCGAAGCGGACGACGAGCTCGAGCGTGGCGAGCCACTCGTCGATGGATGAGACCTTGCCTCGGAGAGCCGTCCTTTCACGCTCGGTCGCGTACATCGCGTTGCGTTCGAGGTCTTCCGCGCTGACGTGGGGAGTATCGAAACAGCGCAGCGATTCGAGCGCTTGCGAATAGTGAGTCGGGTCGAGAGGCCACTCGGGAACATAGACTTCCGGGAGCGTTTCTCGCACGCGGCCGCGCTCGATCGGATTGTCGTCGATGAACACCACCGACTGCAGTCCGAGGTTCAGCTCCTGGGCGATGTCCGCGATGTTCTGCGCCTTATCGCTCCAGTTGATACGGAACGCCGCCAGCATCTCGGGGCGGATGATCATTTCGGGATTGGCGCGCATGGCCTCGAGCGCGGTGGATTCCTCGTTCTTGCTGACCACCGCGAGCGCGATGCCTCGTCTCGTCAGAGCGAGCAGGCGTTTCTG
>DASPUY010000182.1:0-13046 GCA_035622655.1 Polyangiaceae bacterium | reverse complement strand
GCGCCCTGCGGCATCTGCCGCCAGGTCTTGTTCGAATTCGCCGGCGACCTGCTCATCGTTCTGGTCGCCGAAGACGCTCGAGGAAAGATCACGTCGCGTCGACGGGCGCGCCTCCGCGCACTCCTTCCAAGCGCGTTTCGCTTGGCGGTCGACCGCCCCGCAACTGGCCGCTCTCTCGTCTCTCGTGCAAAGCTCGAGCGGCGGGCCTAATTCCGCACGCTCAGGTTCACGGCCAGGAAGCAGACCTGCTGATTGACCGGGGACGTGAACTGGAACGACAGGCCTCCCGAATCGTCCCAGTCGCCGCCGTCGAGCGTGAATTGATGGTCCAGTTCCTGGACTGCCGTCGTCACGGTATCGAGCCCGTAGTAGTCCTGAGTATTCGGGTAGCTCGAATGCCCCACCACGGGGTAGACGGAAATGGACTCCCCGCTCGTCCAGGCGCAATACCAGAAGTCGTACGAGTTCGGTGGCAGGCCGACCCCCTTCGTCCACCCGAGAATCGCGAGGTCGCCGGCGGTCGTCTGGACACAGAGCCCGCCCGCGTCTGGGAGGACGATCGATGCCCCGCTGGTCCCGTTGACGAGCGCCCAGTAGTTGGTGCCCATCGAGAAGTCGCCGTTCGTGATGAGGTCGTTCCAGGGGATCTGGCACGGCCCCGCATCGATCCAGACATCTCCGGGCGCCGTGTCGGGCGCGGCGCTCTCACTGTCAGAGACCCACGTGTCGGTCACCACGTCCGCTTGGTCCTCGGGGGGCGCATCGGCTGGAGCCGCCTCGATGAGGGAGGTTTCGCCGCCTGCCTGCGCCGCGGAGTCCTCCGTTTCGAGCAGCTGCTGGCCCTGCACGGGTCCGACGAGCAGCGCACAGGCGGCGACCGAGCACGCGCTCAGGCCCATGATGACACACGCCAGAGTGGCCCGCCCGATGCCCATTTCAAACATGCTTTCTAGGCCATAGTCTTTTACGTCCGCAAACCAGATTGCGTGAAGGAAACGCGGTTCTCGACGTTCGCGAAACGCACCTAAGACTACGTCGTCTCCGATCCACGCAAGACGACGGCGGTCCACGCAGGCACCCATCGTGGACGCCGGAGCCGGGGCGCGCGCTCGCACTTCGTTCGCTCTCCGTCGCGGCCGCCGGGCATCGTCGTCGACCTCCAGTCCGCGCGCCGTCGCGTCATCATCCCGTGCCCTCGCTCGGCCTCGACGCCGCCCGCGGCGGCTGCTCGGTCGGCGCGATGGTCATGGGTTCCGAGGCGGGGCGGCGGCTCCTCGGTCGGCGCGATGGCCATGGGTTCCGAGGCGGGGCGGCTGCTCGGTCCGCGCGATGGCCATGGTTCCGGCCGGGTCCGAGGGGGCCGTCCCCCCCATCCCGGGTCCTCAACCCCTCGGTGGCCGAGGGTCCAGGAGGTATTCAAGCAGTTGAAATCCGACAATTTTATGAGTTGGCCTGGCTCGTGCTCCAAGACGGCCCAATCGGGGAGTCTTCCATGGAACGCCGAGGACACGCAGTTTTCACGGTTTACGCGCTCGCCGGAGTCGTCGCCGCGATGGGCGGCTGCAGCCAGTCGACCACGAGCGGTCCCAATGTAGGGGTCCAGTCGATTCTGTTCATCCAGCGTCAAGTCGTCGTCACCCAGACGAACGCGGATGGAACCACCTCGCAGACGTACGACGTCGACAGCGGCAACACGCAGGTGCTCGACTACACGCGGTACATCCCCGGCGGCAGCCTGAATCTGCTCTCTCCGGCTCGTCCGGACGGCACGGTCACGAACCTGACGTCGGCATTCACCACGGCCGATTTCAACGGGGCCGATGTCTCGTTCGACGGGACGCAGGCTGTCTTCTCGATGCGGCCGTCGCAGAACGACACCTATCACATCTACACGGTTCAGCTCTCCCCCGGATCCGACGGCAAGTTCACGGTGCACCAGCTGACGAACGGCGCGTGGAACGACGTTACTCCCATCTACGTTCCTAACGGCCTCATCGCATTCGTCACGGACGAGATGTACACGGCGATGGGAACCCGTGCGGACGAATACGAGCACCAGCGCCAGTCGCTCCAGCTCGCGACCATCAGCGTGTCCGGCGGCGACGCCGACCGGCGCTTGTTCGCGCAGAACCTGTCGCACTCCGTAGCGCCGTTTCTCCGCTACGACGGAAAGATCGCCTTCTCGCAGTGGGAGCACTTCGGACCCATCAACGATGTCAAGCTGCGCGCGGTCAACCCCGACGGCACGCAGGAAGTCGCGGTGGCCGGTCAGCACGACAACGGCGGCAGCGAGACGAAGCCCTGCGATGCGCTCTTCAACATGCGCGAGATCTCGCCGAACGTGATGGTCGGAGTGGGCACCGCTCGCGATCGGACCATCCATGCCGGCGCGCTGCTGCAGGTCGACGCGCGTAACCAAAATGATCCCGTTTGCGTCGACCCAGCCGCCTACTCCAACGGCGGCACGGTGGGTCATGCGTGCCTCGACGAACAGAACGCCTCGTACACGGTGCTGACGCCGCAGGTGCCGCTGACCGCCGATCCGTCGGCGACGTCGGTCGGCCGGTACCGAGAACCGAGCGTTCTGCCCGACGGCCGCCTCCTCGTCTCGTGGGCCGACGGCGCGGTCAACGATCAGAACGAGCTGTCGCTGACGCCGCCCGACTTCGGCATCTATCTCTACGACCCCACGACCGGGAAGAACGAGCTCGTCTACAACCAGCGTGTGACCTGGGAGCTCAACGCCCTCGCCGTGACGTCGCGCACCGAGCCGCCCGTCATCCCGCCGGCGCAGCACGCGCAGGACTCGACGATCCCGGCCCACGTGGGCTCCGTCAACATTTCTCAGACGTCGCTCGACGAGACGGTCACCGGCGCCGAGTTCAACAACGTACCCCTCGGACAGGCGCTCCAGCAGGGCGCGGTCGCGGTCCGGGTCATCGAAGGCTTCTCGTCCGAGATTTCGCCCGGTCTATCGATGTTCGGGCTCACGATGTTCGAAGGAGCGGCCGTTCTCGGCGAAGCGCCGATCTACGGCGACGGGAGCTGGCTGGCCGCCGTGCCGCCGTACATCCCGATCCACTTGCAGCCGATCGACAAGTACGGCCTCTCCATCCGCAACCAGCAGCTCTGGATCAAGGGGATGCCGGGCGAGACGCGGCGCTGCATCGGCTGTCACGAGTCGCGCACCGATCCCGGCACCCTAGCGCTCGGACAGAACCAGACGGCCGCGGACCTCGCCGGTCCACAGCCCTTCACGGAGCCCATCGCCGATCGCGTGGAGTTTCCGTGGAACAAGAAGGTCCAGCCGGTCCTCGATGCGAAGTGCGTCAGCTGCCACAATTCGTCGACCACCTCGTACTACTACATGACCCGGACTGACCCCGTCACCGGCCAACAGACGACCTACGCGATCCCGACGCTCGACCTCTCGAGCAATCCCGTCACGGTCTATTACGACGAGAACGTGGCGACGTGGCCGGCCTCGTACGTGTCGATCTTCTATCCGGCGGCGATGCAGATGGACCCCGACACCACGGGCAGCGTGCAGATTAGCGGCACGGTGCCGCCGCTATACGGGGTCCCGGGAAGCGCGCGCGCATCGGTTCTCACCCAGAAGGTGAACCTGCGGGCCGCGGACGGGACGACGGCTTGGCCCACCCCGCTGCATCCCGAGGGCGATCAGCCCAACGCCGGCGTCCAGCTCACCGACGACGAGCGTAGGACGATCGCTGTTTACCCGATGGATCTCGGCGGCCAGTACTACTCCCGCCAGAACGTCAACTTCGTTCCGGTCGTCACCGGCGATCCGGTCAACCCGTCCGGAGCGGCCCCGTGAGGGCCTGCAGCGAGGAAGTCATGCGATTGGGCCAGAGTTCGAAGTTCAAGGTCGCTACCACGTTCGCCTGGGCGGCCGCCGCCCTCTTCGTCGCGGGAGGTGCTCGCGGGCAGTCGGCACCGCGGCAGGTCACGCCGAACGCCGACGCCGGCGGATTCGCATCCGTATACGGGCAGGTTCCGGCGAGCCAGGCCGAGTTCCTGTCGACTCCGGATTCGATCAAGAACGCGGCGGCAACGGGAGCCCCTTCGCTCGTCTGGGAGGTTCTCGAGCACGGCGAGGAAGTCGAGTGCCTCGACTGCATCCCGGTCGTCGCGCCACTGCTTTACGCCTCGGACTCCCGGACGCGGGAGATTGCCGCCTGGTGGCTGCGCAGGCGTATGTTCGGCGTGTTCGGGCCGGGCGAAGTCTACTCGCAGACCGTCCAGACCCTCCAGACCGATCCGAGCGCGGTACGGCGCGCCGACGCGGCGTACGCGCTGGGCGAGTTTCTCGCACCGTCGGGTATCCCGGTATGCGCGACGGCGCTCGCCAGCGATACGGACGCCACTGTGAGGGCCGCTGCGGCCTTCGCCCTCGGTCGCATGAACACCGACGGCAACGGCGCGCTCGGTGCGGCGCTGACCGACAGCGATTCGGGGGTCAAGCTCGCCGCGCTCCACGCCGCGGCGCGAGTCAACACGTTCTCCGGGCTGGCAAACGTCGCTGCGCTCCTGATGGATCCGGACGCCGACGTCCGTCGCAACGCTCTCAACGTTCTCGATGCGCTCGACGCCAGCGATACCCTGGCCGCCGTCACCGCGGCCGCCCAGAACGACTCGGACGCGACGGTTCGCGCCGCCGCGTGCCACGCACTGGGCACGTTCGGTTCAGCCGCATCGAGTGCGCTTCCGGTCTTGCAAACGCTCGAGACTTCGGATCCCGATACCTTCGTGCGCGACGCAGCTCAAATCGCCATCCAGAGGATTTGACTGTAGCCTGTACGATCATGCGTGCTGCGACCTTCGCCGGCGGGCTGGTTCCCGCCGTGATCGCCGCGATCGCTGCGGGGGCCTGCACGACAGAGGAGCCGCAGCCGTCGACGTATTTCGATCGCATCATCCTGCCCGGCCTCCAGGGCTCGTGCGTCCACTCGAACACGGGCGCCGGCTGTCACGTCGTCGACGCGAAGGGAAACTCCTTCGGCAACCTCGATCTGTCGACGTTCGACGGTGTCAATCTCCGGCGCGACCTGCTGCTCGACTACGGGCCTTATCTTCAACCGTCGCTTCTCGTGAAGAACGTGCCGCCTTTCCAGATCAAGATTCAGCTCTGGGACGGCACGAGCATCCCGATCACGACGGACATCACCCACGCCGGCGGCTCGGTCCTCGATCCGACCGGCGGCGACTATCAGACGCTCCGCCAATGGATCGAGAACGGGGCGACGGAAAACAACACGGGCGTCGTTCCCGTCGACATTGCGACCACGATCTGCACGCATACGGTGCCTTCTGCGCAGCCGGGGTTCGACCCCAATAACGATCCGACGACGGCCGACTATCCGCAGTTCGAGCAGAGCGCCGAGCCCATCCTCAGTGAGTCGTGCGCGTTCGGCAATTGCCACGGAACGACGGTCAACGCGCTCTATTTGACGTGCGGCAGCAGTCCGCCGGAAGTGCGGTGGAACTACTTTGCAGCCACCAACTACCTCGCTGCAACCGCCGAGGAAAGCGAGCTCGTTCGGCGCCCGCTCGCGTCCGCGCAGGGCGGCAGCTACCACGAGGGGGGCCCGATCTTCACGTCGGTCACCGATCCGCGCTACACGGCGCTCGTCTCCTGGGGGCAAGCGCACGGCCCTCCGCAGCCGCCGGGAACGCTCGACCCGGCGTTTGTCTTCTTCGCGCAGAAAGTGCAGCCGATGCTCGCAAAGAAGGGCTGCATGATGGTGCAGTGCCATTCCGCGGGCATGTTCCACGACTTCCGCCTGCGCGGAGGGTCCGCCGGCAGCTTCTCACTCACGACGAGCCAGAGAAACTACACGTTCTCGATCGCGCAGATGTCCTTCGAGAGCGACGACGTGAACGCCAGCAGGCTCGTGCAGAAGAACCTCTTTCGTCCCGACGTCGTCGCCGGATCGACGGGCATCACGCACCGTGGAGGTCCGCTGTTCGAGGACTTCGGCACGGCAGAGAACGAGGCGGGCGTGCCCGTCGCGGCGGACCGGGGCGCCCTCTGCGATCAAGCCAACTACGACTTCGACAACGCGCCCGTCGACTCGATCCCGGCGTACTGCGTGGTACGCGAGTGGCACAGTCGCGAACGCGCGGAGCGCAACCTCTCGGCTCTGTCGGCCATCGTCTACGTCAGTCGGCCGGTCCCGACGGGATCCGACCGCCCCCAAGACTTCGACGTGTTCGCCGGGGGTGCCTCGCTGCATATTGTCGCGGCTTCCTTGACCGCGGGCGGGGGCCTGACGCTCGGCGCCGATACCGCCGTCGATCTCTCCACGTGCGGCCTGAGCGCCGGGGCGGACGTGCGCCGTCCCGCGGTGTCGTGGGACGCATCGACGATCGCGTTTGCCGCGCGTTCCACGGAGACCGACCCGCTTGCGATCTACACGATCAACGCGGACGGAACGGGCTGCGCGCTGCAGCCCGACATTGCGAACCACCCGGCGGAGGGGATGAGCCTTCCGAACGGAGACACGCTTCTCGAGCACGACTTCGACCCGTCCTTCAGCCCGCCGGGGCCGGACGGCATCGAGCGGATCGTCTTCGCATCCACGCGCGGCAACGACTCGATCACGGGCGATCCGACGGCCTTCGACTATTCGGGCCCGCAGCGGACACCGTCGGATCCCACGAAGCCGAACGCCAACCTGTACGTGCTGGAGCCCGACCCGGATCCGAACGCCACGCCGGGCACGATGCGGGTCCGCCAGCTTACCTGGCAGCTCAACATGGAGCGGTTCCCGAGCTTCATGCAAGACGGGCGCTTCGTGTTCACCGCGGAGAAGCGCGAGCCGGGCTTCTATCAGCTCGCTCTTCGACGACAGAACCTCGACGGCGGCGACTACCATCCGCTCTTCGCGCAACGAGCCACCATCGGCGCGGTCCAGGCCACCTATCCGGTCGAGCTCGCCGACAAGGATTTTGCCGCGATCTTCAGCGACACGACCGCTCTGCACGGGGCCGGAGCCCTGGCCGTGTTCAATCGATCCGTCGGGCTCGACTTCGCAAGTGCGAATCCCGGCGATTACGTCGTCGATCCGAGCGTCATCGTCCCCAGCTCTGCGTCGTCACCCGAGCCCGACTTCTTCCTGCATTCGCTGAGCCCGCCGTTCACGGACGGCTCGTACACGAGTCCGTCTCCGCTCCCCGACGGAACGATCCTCGTGAGCTTCGGTTCCGGCCAGCCCGACAGCTTCGGCGGCGACTACGATCTGTACGTTCTGGATCCCGTGACCGGTCAGAAGACGATGATTGCGGGAGCCGGCGGGACTGCAGAAATCGAGGCCGTGGCCGTCTACCCGCGCGTCCCCAAGGGGATCTTCGTTTCCAGCCCGGACGAGCCCAACGGCCACACGACCATTCAGTCGGGCGAGACGACGGCGGACATCACGGTCCTGGACGTGCCCGTTCTCGCGTCGCTTCTGTTTCAGAACACCCCGACGGGACGAGTCGTCGAACCGGACTTGAAGAGCTTCGACGTGTTCGAAGAGCTGCCGCCCGACGTATCGAGCTTCCCCACGACGTGCGGAAATAACACCGCTTGCGACAGCCTCGGGCCGACGGGCATGGTGTACGTTCGGCGCCGGACGATCGGGACCGTCCCCCTCCAAGCGGACGGTTCCGCGCAGTTCGTCATCCCGGGCGGAATGCCCATTCTCCTGCACCTCTCGGATGACGCCGAGTCCTCCGAGCTCAAGCTGCCTCGCTGGCAGCGCGAGACGATGACGTTCGTTCCGGGCGAGGTCGCCCATCAGTCGTTTCCTCAGCCGTTCTTCGATCACCTGTGCGCCGGCTGTCACGGCTCCATCAGCGGCCGTTCGGTCGAGGCTGCGCTGCAGCCGGACTTCCTGACCGAGGCGTCTCAGGTTCAAGCAGTCGGCCTCCCCGCCGTCGATTGCTCGGGTCCGCCATCTTCGAGGGGGACGATCCAGGGGGCGCCCACGTCGCCCTGAAGCGCCCCCTGGCTCGACGTCGAGGAGCGTGACTCACGGGCCGATTTGCGTGAGATTGCTGGCCCCATGGCCCTATCGCGGACACTTTCGATCGCAAGTGTCGTCCTGGCGCCGAGCGTCCTCGCCGCGGCCGGGGCGTGTGCTCCGGAGACCGTCGCGCCCCCGAGCACTGCGCCGCCGCCGGCTGTCGCGAGTGGATCCGCGTCGCAGAGCAGCCCCCCTGCAGCGATGGTTGCGCCTGCCCTCAGGGGACCGGACGAGGCGGCGCTCGACCGATCCACGGCACCGTGCGACGACTTCTATCAGTTCTCGTGCGGTGGCTGGATGAAGGCGACCCCTATCCCCGAAGACGAAGCCAACTGGGTTCGCAGCTTCAGCGTCATCCACGAGGACAACCTGAAGGCCCTCCGAGACATTCTCGACCGCGACGCGCGAGGCGACTCGCAGGGCGACGCGTACGGCAAGGCGCTCGGCGATCTGTGGACGTCCTGCATGGATGAAACGGCGATCGAGCGCCGGGGGCTCGACGATCTCGAGCCGGAGCTCAAGGCAATCGACCGCGTTTCCGATGCGAAGTCACTGGTCAAGGCGCTCGCTCACCTGCATTCGATCGGCGTCGCCGTAGCGTTCGGTTTCGACAGCGAGATCGATTTCAAAGACGCCTCACGCATGATCGCCGGAGTGTCGCAGGGGGGGCTCGGCTTGCCCGAGCGGGATTACTACTTCCGCTCGGACGCTCGCACGAAGGATATCCGTGCAGAGTACACCAAGCACGTCGCAGCGACGCTCGAGCTTCTGGGGGAGACATCGAAAGCGGCTGCGCGGGATGCCGACACGGTGATGAGGCTCGAGACGCAGCTCGCGCGAGCCTCGATGACCAACGTCGAGCTGCGCGACCCACAGAAGGTCTATCACCTGCTGAACCTCGACGGTCTGGAGAAGATCGCTCCCGACGTCGCGTGGGACGCGTACCTGAACGAGCTTGGCTTTCCCGGAATTTCGGCCATCAACGTGGCGCAGCCCGAGTTCGTCAAGGAGCTCGACGCCATGACAAAAACCGTCAACGCGGCGGACTGGCGCACGTATCTACGATGGCATCTCGCGGCGTCGGCGTCGCCGTGGCTGTCGCGCAAGTTCGTCGACGAGTGGTTTCACTTTCGGCAGGTGCTCACGGGGACCAAGGTGCTTCAGCCGCGCTGGAAGAGGTGTGTCCGGTTCGCCGATCAGTTCATGGGTGAGGCTCTGGCGCAGCCCTTCGTCCGGCAATTTTTGGGGGAAGACGGCAAACGGACTGCCGAGCGGATGGTCGCAGGCATCGAAGAATCGATGAAGATCGACATCGAGTCGCTGTCGTGGATGGACGACCCGACGCGGATGAAGGCCGAGACCAAGCTCGACAAGATCACCAACAAGATCGGTTACCCCACCAAGTGGCGAAACTACGATGCCCTCGAGATCGATCGAGGCTCGTTCGTGCAAAACGTCGAGCGCGCCACACAATTCGAGGTCAGGCGCCAGCTCGCCAAGGTGGGCAAACCGGTCGACAAGGAGGAGTGGGAAATGACTCCGCCGACGGTAAACGCTTACTACGAGCCGACCATGAACGAGATGGTCTTCCCTGCGGGCATTCTGCAGGCGCCGTTCTACAGCAGCCTCCAGGCCCCTGCGCTCAACTATGGCGCCATTGGAATGGTCATCGGTCATGAGCTGACGCACGGCTTCGACGACGAGGGGCGACAGTTCGACGCCGTCGGCAACCTGCGCGACTGGTGGTCGCCGGCGGTCTCGGCCGAGTTCGACAAGCGGGCCGGCTGTGTGGAGAAGCAGTTCGACGACTATGTCGCGATCGACGACAGCCACATCAAGGGGAAGCTGACGCTCGGCGAGAACATCGCGGATCTGGGCGGCGTGAAGCTCTCGCTCGCAGCCTTCGAGCGAGCGGAGAAGAACCGTGCTTCCGCCCCCTCGAACGGGTTCACGCCCGAACAGCAGTTTTTCGTCGGCTTCGCGCAGGCATGGTGCGCCAACTACCGCCCGGAAGCCCTTCGCCTCCTGGTGGCGACGAACCCCCACGCGCCGCCGAAGTATCGGGTGAACGGCCCCCTCGCGAACGTGTCGGAGTTCGCAGCCGCTTTTCAGTGTGCCCAGGGGTCCCCGATGGTGCGGACCAAGGACAGCCGCTGCGACGTCTGGTAGGGCGACACCGTCACCCGTGGCCGCCGACGACCATCTCGTCGGCGTGCACGACGACCGACAGGTCTGCCAGCGGCTCGGCAAGCTCGTCCCGAGTCTTGCCGGCGACGCGCGCAGCGTCGATGGCGCTGCAGCGCGCGAGCCCGCGGGCAATCTCGTGTCCCTCGAAGTCGACGAGCCGGACGGCGTCGCCCGCCCGGAAATCGCCCCGGACGCCGAGAATGCCGACGGAAAGGACGCTCTTTCCTTTGGCGCGCACGACCTCGGACGCCCCACGATCGAGCACGACGTCGCCTCGCGGCCGGAGCGTGAACGCGATCCAATACTTCTTCGCGCTGAGCCGCTCGGCCGCGGCGACGAACAGGGTGCCCACGTCGCCGCCCGACAGCAGCGACTCGAGTGCGTCCGGCGCGCGAGCGTCCGCCACGACGACGTTCGCTCCAGCCAGGGTCGCGCGCCGCGCCGCTTCGACCTTGCTTGGCATCCCGCCCGTGCCGATCCCGGTCGACGACTTGCGGACGTGCGGAAGAGCCTCCGTCGCCACGTCGCGGACGAGGGAGATACGCCGGCCCTGCGAGTCGAGCAGGCCTTCCACGTCGCTCAGCAGCACGACGAGCTCGGCGTCCACCAGGGGAGCCACCATCGCAGCTAGCTGATCGTTGTCGAGCTTGATCTCGTCCACGGCGACCGAATCGTTCTCGTTCAGCACTGGGACGGCGCCCGCCTCCAGAAGGGCCGCGAGCGCGGCTCGCGCGTTGTTGCCACGAGTGCGATCGGCCAGATCGGCATACGTGAGGAGAACCTGCGCCACCGTCAGGCCCCGCGCGGCAAATGCTTCCTCGTAGGCTCGCATGAGAAGGGACTGCCCTGCCGCGGCGGCGGCTTGAAGTCGCGCGACTTCCTTCGGTCTCGTCCGGTAGCCGAGCTTGCGAACTCCGAGCGCGATGGCGCCGCTCGTGACGACCACGAAAGCCGTGTTTCGCCGGGCCGCGCAGACGGCTGCAAGGCGGTCGAAGATGGACCCGCCCGCATCCTCCGCGAGGGTGCGTGATCCAATCTTCACGACGATGCGGCGGGCCCGCGCGACTGCGGCGCGGGCGTCGGTCGCGCTCATTCCGGCGGTCCTTGTGCGATCGCGCCCTCGAACCGCAATGCCTCGTCGAAGGCGGCATCCAGGCGTCGCCCCAGTCGCTCCGGAATGCCTGCGGCGCGGCCCAGGAGCCGATCGATCATCGCGGTCGCCGGATCGCGGTGATCGTCGATGCTTGCAGGCTCGCGGGGCGGTTCGGGATCGAGAGTGAACGCGCGCGTCTGCGCGGCCTCGATCGCTCGGCGGACGCGGGTTGCTTCTCGCTCATCCACACGGACCGCGCGCTCGGAACGATGCTCGAGATAACGGTCGAACAGATGTCCCAGGACATAGGTCCGAAGCGCGCCGCCGAGCGGCCAGATCAAGCCGATCGGGCCAAAGCCCCGCATCGCGCGTGCGGCAAGCCTCGCCCCGAGGAAACGCGCCGCGCGGGCGGCCACGCCTCGATGAACACCCGGCGCGAGCGGCTGGGCCAGAACGGCGCGGGCTTCGGGGGTCAGCGAGACGCAGTGCCGCACCGCCACGTCGTGGACCAGCGCGCCGCGCACGTGGCTCGAGAGCCAGTCCGGAAGCCAAGGGAGCGCGAGGGCCCCGGCGGCGGCGCCGAATGCGGCGTAGACGCCGAGTCGTCCCCCGCCGACGGCGGGAGCGGTGTGCGCGAGCGGTTCGGCGGAAGGATCCATGGACTGCAAGAGAGAAGAGCGCTCGCCCATCGCGCAGCCAGCTTACGCGAAGGCGCGTGCGATCGGATGCACCTCGAGGACGACGGCCCGACATTCGAGCGCGATGCGAAGCACGTCGCGCGTCGCGAGCGGACCGGCGTCGATTCGTAATCGGGTCTCCTGCGAGCCGTCCACCGGGCCGAGAAGGGTGGCTCCGGCCGCGCAGACGGCGGTCGCGAACGCGGCCGTGTTTCCGGCGACGCGCAGCGCAAGGGCACGTTCGCTTGCGGCAAGTTGGGCGGGAGGGCCCTGCTGAGCGACGTCGGACCCGTTGATGACGATCGCCTCGTCCGCCGCGAGCCCGACCGGTGATTCCAGGGCGACGTGTGCGCCAAAGAAGGCGATGCGACGACCCGCGAGCGCGCGAACGACCGTCCGCGCGAATGGACGACGCATTGGTTCGGCGAGATCCGTCAGCGGATCTTCGACGAGAAGCGTCGTGGCGCCGGTCGCCAGCGCTGCTGCGATGACGGTCGCGCGCCTGACGGGCGCCGTCGCCCCCGAGAGCCGCGCATCGGCGAATGATTGGAGATCCAGTCGGGCAAGCGCTTCCGCGGCCATCGATTTCGCAACGCCCGAAGGATGGCCCGCGAGGCTCGCGCTCCAGCGTGCATACGAGCGAGGTGTCCACCGAAGTGGGAGTAGGGGGTCGAGGGGCGCCGATGCGGCGACCCCTTGGCGGATGGCGACCGACGGGCTGCATCCCTCGACGCGCACCTGCCCGCGCTCGATGGCACGTAGGCCCGAAACCGCCTCGAACAGAGCGCGCGCGCCGCCGAGCACGAGCACCCATTCACCCGTCGAGGACAGCGACAGTCCATCGATGGCGACGGTGCCTGCCACGTCGATGCGGAGCGCACTGGTTTCGAGCAGGGGAGTCACCAAACGATGATAGACTTGGGCAGCCACGCCTGGCACGTCGGTCGCAATCCAGGCCAGCCCGGAAGGACATTCACTCGCAATGCTGCGAATGGCCGGTGCTCTACGTGGGCTCGCGGCCCCCGGGCCGGGGGGCGGTCGCCCCCATCTCGCTCTGGG
>DASPUY010000181.1:0-13834 GCA_035622655.1 Polyangiaceae bacterium | reverse complement strand
ATCGTCTCGACGCTGCCGCTCGGCAAGGGCTTCCGCACGTCCTCGGAGCTGGAGATCGTCGTCCCCGACCACCCCGACGGCCGGGGAGCCGCGTGGCCCTGGGGGCTGTCGGCGCTGTCGTGGCGCTCGCGCGACGGATGGGAAGTCGCCGCAGCGGTGGAGGCTCTCTCGTCTCCGCTTCGTCGCTACGAGGCGAACGCGCTCGTACGGCTCTCGCGCTCCTTCGGCACTCCCTCCCCGGCTCCACCGGCCCCGTGGGCAGCAGGGATCTCGGAAGCCCGATGATCGGCCGGAAGGTAACACTCGCGACCTTCGCGCTCTTGCTGGCCGCCTGCGCGTCGGTGCTCGGGTTACGGAGGGAGCCGCCGTCGCACCCGTTCGAGCACCGCGCGCACGTCCTCAAGGGAATAAGCTGCGTCGATTGCCACCGGGGCGTCGCATCCTCCGGCGAAACCGGACCGCTCCACCTGCCGGCGGCCCCGGACTGCAGCCGTTGCCACGAGCGACCTCACGACTCGCGGCCCTGCCTCGACTGCCACGGTGAATCCTACGTGCGCGATGCCATCGAGCTGGCGCGCTCACGGCTTCGATTCGAACACCGACGACACATGCTGGCGGTCCGGGGAGATTGCGTTCGCTGCCACGTCGAGGCGACCGAGACGCGTCCGGAGGCCGTGCTGCCGAAGATGCCCACGTGCTTCGGCTGCCACGAGCACCGCGATCAATGGACGCTGCGCGACTGCGACGGATGTCACGTCGACCTCCGCAACGACGGAGAGCGACCGGACGATCACCTCGTCCACGACGGCGACTGGATGCGCGAGCACGGCACGAGGGCGGCGAGCCAGCGCGACCTGTGCGCGAGCTGTCATTCCGAGAGGCAGTGCGCCTCGTGCCATGGTGAGGGCACCGTCCCCGCGTTGCCCGCGCGGCTGGCGTTCGACGACGTCCCTCTTGCCGGACTGCACCGCGCCGGCTTTGCGGCACGGCACCCCGAGGAAGCACGGGCCGACCCAGGCGTCTGCACGACGTGCCACACGGAAAGCTCGTGCATCGACTGTCACGCGCGCAGCGGGGTGGCGCCGGGCCCCACCACCCCGAGCCCTCACCCACCCGGATGGCTGACGCCGAGCGGGGGGGAGCACGGGCCGCGCGCGCGGCTCGAGCCGGCGACGTGCGCCGGATGTCACGGGGGAGCGAACGAGCAGCTCTGTGTGGGGTGCCACAGTGTCGGCGGCCCCGGAGGCAGTCCGCACGGGCCTGGGTTTTCGAGCCGCAAGGATCAGCACCATGATCAGCCTTGCGTACAGTGTCACGGAGTCGGACCATGAGCCGCGGCGCGCGCCGCCTGCGGAGCGCGCTGGCGCTCGCCGCCGTGGTGCTCGCCATTGGCATCGGAGCGCTCGTGCACTGGTGGCCCCGAGCGCCTCGACCGGTCCCGCCGGGCCTCGTGCCCGCGACCTGGGCCGAGTTCCGCACGAGCCCTGGGCACCAAGCCCACGTCGGACGCGCCAATATCCAGTGCGGGTCATGCCACGACTTCGAGCGAGAGGGCTTTAGGAATCCGGGTACCGCCGTTTGCAAGAACTGCCATGCCAGGGAGACGGCGCTCGCGCATCGCGGCGGAACCGGAACCGAGGCCACCGGGTGCCTCTCCTGTCACTTCTTCGCGCCCGATCGAGCCGAGCCGAAGTGCGTCGACTGCCACGCCGAGCGTCACGGGCAGGCCGCGGCGATCGAGCAGCACGCGACGGCCGACTGCGCCCGATGCCATCACGTTCACGACTCACCTTCGATCGCGGCAGCCGATTGCACCGGCTGTCATGAAGAACGATCCACGGAGCATGGGCAACACTCGGGCTCCAAGGGTTGCCTCGATTGCCACCGCGCGCATGCGCCGGCCGCCGTCGCTCTCTCCACGTGCTCGACTTGCCACGCGCAGCCGGCCGGACCGCGCCCCGCCGACCACGACTCGTGCGTGGGCTGCCATCAACCGCACTCGTTCGTCGCGGGTGGTGACAACGCGTGCGTCCGGTGCCACGGCGACAAGACAACGCTGGCGGCCACCATCGCGCCGGCACACGCCGTCTGCACGAGCTGCCACACTCCCCACGATCCGGCCGGAGCCTCGACATCTTGCGGCGGCTGTCACGGGGAGATTCGAGTCGGGCACGGCAACGAGGGCGCCTGCGTCACCTGTCATTCGCCGCATGGCGGCGACCCGGACGTGCTGGCAACGCCCTGCAGCCACTGTCATCGGAGCATCGCCTCCTCGGACACGACCGCGCACGCGGGTGGAATCACCTGCAAGACGTGCCACATTCCCCACGAATTTCTGCCGGACAATCCGGGAACGATTTGCACTCGGTGCCACGCGCAGGAAGTGGCCCTCGTGGCGACGAACGCAGGCCATCGGGCGTGCACGTCCTGCCATGGGGCGCTCGCCGCCCACGAGCCTGCACGAGCTCCGGCCTGCGGGCAGTGTCATGCGGCGGAGCAGGCGAGCGCGCCCCCCGGCCACGCGAAATGCGCCGGCTGCCACGATCCCCACGGCGGCCTGCCGACGCCACCGTGCGCCACGTGCCATCGAACGGAATCGAGAGGAGCACACGAATCGATCCAGGGCGGTTGCGAGACCTGCCATCGTCCGCACGGACCCCAAGGGGTTAGCTCGCCGCCCGCGTGCCCGACCTGTCACGCCCCTGCAAGTCTTCCGGCGCTCCACGAAGCCCCCGGTCATGCCGAATGCGGCAGGTGCCACGTGACCCCTCATGCACCGGCCCGCGACGATCGCACGACCTGTACGGGGGCTTGCCACGCCGATCGCCGCGATCATCAGCCGCAGGCGGCCGTATGCACGGGGTGCCACGTGTTTCGCCGATAGGCGATCGGCGGCCACGAATGACGAATAGCGAAATAGAAATGAAAAAGATTCGAAATCCCATTCGCATAGCCAGCAAACGCAAAAGATGCGCCCGCCGCGCGATTTTTGCACTGGACCGCGCGCACGGAGCGATGGCAGGAGGGAACGCAATGGTCCGATCGGCAGGGATCGCTCTTTTCGTCGTTTGCCTGTCCCTCTCGACGCTCGGTTGCACGGGTCCCACGGGCCCGCAGGGAGCCACGGGGGCGACCGGTCCCACGGGACCTCAGGGCGCAACAGGACCCGCGGGGCCGGCCGGTGAGGCCGGTCCACCGGGCCTTTCTGGATTGAGCGCGGATGGCGGACTCATCCCTGTCGGATGCCTGTCGCCGTGTCACGGATTCTACGGCGTCGTGGCCCAGTACGAAGGGAGCACTCACTATCAGGTGTACCTGGCCAACGTCGACACGACGACGGCGCAGGAGTGGGTCACGCCCGGGTTGCCGTGCGGCAACTGCCACGCCATCGACGGGATTCAGCAGCGCGTCACGGGAAACGTGGGGACCGATGCGGACGCGGGGGTCGTCAACCTGGCGTACGGCGAGCTGCAGTACTGGGATCCGACGCTGCATCCGCCCGCGGCCAACTACGCGACGTACGCGGGAACGGCCACGGTTGCGCAGGTCTATTGCACCACGTGCCACGACGTGACGCCCCAGAACGATCCTCACGTCACGGGCGTCCCCTGGACGCCCGGGTCATTTCCCCTGTACGTCTCCCCGGACGCCGGAGCCATCTACATCGAGAAGAGCCCCGAGGCGGGCGTGGTCGTCGGCACCAACGCGGGCTTCTACGGGCCCGGTGACACGTGCATGTGGTGTCATCGGTCGCGCGTCGACGTGACCAATTACATCTCCGCCGACGCGGGCACGGCGATCACGAGCATCTACTGGGGCCCGCACGAGGGGCCGCAGGCGGACGTGTTCACGGCCCAGGGCGGCTACGAATACGGGGGCCAGAGCTACGGCACGTCGACCCACCAGCAAGAGCTCTCGTGCGTCGACTGCCACATGCCCAACGTCGCGGACAACCAGAACGTCCCCGACCACACGTTCAATCCCCAGCTCAGCGTCTGTGTCAGCTGCCACGCAGGCGCGACGAGCTTCGACGTGGCGGGGGGCGAATCGCTGACGAAAGCCGCAATGACGGATCTCGAGCGTGCGCTCAACGATCAGGGCTGGTTGACGCGCTCGACGGCCGCCCCCTACGCGGCGCTGACGGACCCCGACGGGGGCGGCGGGCAAGTCGGCGACGGAAACTGGGCCGACGATACACCGGCACCGGGCCACACGCTCACTGCGGGCCAGGCGGGCGCGCTCTACAACTACATCCTCATCGCCAGGGGCGGCGCCTACGGGGTGCACAATCCGCTCTACGTTCAGCAGCTGCTCTACGACTCGTACGTCGCCGTCATGGACAGCCCCCCTCCCACGTTTCTCACGATGAGGCCGTAGCTTCTCGGCTCGGCCCCCTCCGGCTCACGGCGAGGACGGCGGGGCGGTCTTGGCCTTCCCGAATGCTTGCGCACGATCGAGGATCTTGCGCGCGTCCTGGGCCGAGAACCCCGCGACCCCGACGAGAAAGCCGTCCTTGGCCGGACGAACGTCGATGTCCAAAATGGAGCCCGGGAGGACGAACGGGTCGTCGGGAGTAGCCGGCTTCGTCAGGCCGAGAACGACGCGTGCCCCATGGCATTCGAGCGCGCGGTCCAGCCATTCCGCGGTCACGCCCGGAAGCGCGGAGACCCGTAGGGTTGCACCTCGCAACTGGGACTGCTCCCCCGATTTGTTGAAATCGACGGTCGCATACATGGGGCTGACACCTTCCACCGCCTTCGCGTCGAGGACAGGGGCAATGGCGTTCTCGTCGACGTCGGCCCCGCACCGCGTCTTCTCCATGAAGGCCGCCCGATCGGCCGGACTTTGGGCAGGGGGAGCACCCTCGCACCCGAGCGCGAGGCCCACCGAGACGGCGATCCCGAGGCCCGCCCAGACGGTGATTCCGAGGGCCGCCGGCCCGGTGACGTGCGACGAGGGTCGGCACGTTCCTGACTGCACGTGAATTTCCATAGCTGCTCCGTTCTGGATGCGGGCACCCGGTCGGTGCGTGAGGCGCCGCGCTACTCTTGTCCCAACCGGGAATAAAAAATCCCAAAAAACGGCGCGATTTATATGGATCCGATCGATCCCGTGATGCGAGATCACGATACCTCGGGCTCGACCTCGGCCTTGACGGGAACGACGCCCCAGATCTCACTCGCGTAAGCCTGTATCGTGGCGTCGCTCGAAAAGATGCTCGCGCCCGCGATATTGAACACGGAATGGCGTGCGAAGTCGCGGGGCGATTCGTAGCATCGCGCGACGTCCGCCATGGCGGCCCGGTAGGAGAGGAAGTCGGCGCACACCATGTATGGATCCACTTCCCGGAGCTGTTCGACGATCGGCGAATACCGACTGCGATCGCCGAGGCAAAAGAAGTCGGAGTCCAGAAGTGCAATCACCTCGGCGAGCTCCGCGCTCCGGGTAATGCATTCCGAGGGATTGTAGCCGCCTGCCAGGGCGGCGCGGACTTGCCCCACAGTTTGGCCGAAAAGGAAGAAATGGTCGTGTCCGACGGCCTCGCGCAGCTCCACGTTGGCGCCATCGAGGGTGCCCACTGTCAGCGCGCCGTTGAGCGCGAGCTTCATGTTGCTCGTCCCCGACGCCTCCCTGCCCGCGAGGGAGATCTGGAGCGATACGTCGGCGCCCGGGATAATCGCCTGCGCCAGAGAGACTCCATAATTGGGGACGAAAAGGACGCGAAGGTAATCCTTCGTCAGGGGGTCGTCGTTGACGACCGCGGCGATATCGTTGATGAGCTGAATATGCGCCTTCGCCATCGCATACCCGCCTGCGGCCTTTCCCGCGAAAATGTACGTGCGCGGGGTGGGCGATCCGCTCTTGGCGCGGCGAAGGTCCAGGTAGTGCGCAATGATCTCCAGGCACGCCAAGAGCTGCCGCTTGTACTCGTGGATCCGCTTGATTTGCACGATGAACATCGAGCGAGGGTCGACGGTGTTCTCGGTGAGCCGGCGCAGCAAGGGGGTGAGAGCGCGCTTGTTTTCGGCCTTCACGTTCCAGATCGCGTCGAGCAGCGCCACGTCATCGGCGTGATGAGCAAGCCGGGACACCAGGTCGAGCCTGCGGTCGAGCCACTCGGTGCCGATGGTCCCGGTGATGAGTCGCGTCAGCGCGGGGTTCGAATAAAGCAGCCAGCGGCGTGGCGAAATTCCGTTGGTCTTGTTGTTGAATCGCTCGGGCATGAGATCGTAGAAGTCCGGCAACAGGTCGTGTTTGAGGAGCTCCGTGTGCAGCCGAGCCACGCCGTTGACGCTGTGCGAGCCCACCACGGCGAGGTGTGTCATCCGGACCTGTTTGACGGGCCCTTCCTCGATGAGTGACATCCGCTCCGCGCGTCCCGCGTCGCCGGGCCAGCGCGTAGTGACCTGCCTGAGGAAGCGGCGATTGATCTCGTAGATGATCATCATGTGTCGGGGCAGGACCCGCTCGAACATCGGCACCGTCCACTTCTCCAGCGCCTCCGGCAAGAGCGTGTGGTTGGTGTAAGCGATGCAGCGCCGCGTGATGTCCCAGGCCGGCTCCCAATCCACGCCCTCGTCGTCGACCAGGGTGCGCATCAACTCGGCCACGGCGATGGCCGGATGGGTGTCGTTGAGCTGGATCGCAGCTCGCTCCGGGAGCAGGGCCCAATCGGAGTGTTGCCGCTTGAATTGCGAGACGATGTCGGCAATCGAGCACCCGACGAAGAAGTACTGTTGCTTCAGACGGAGTTCCTTGCCTTCGGGCGTATGGTCGTCGGGGTAGAGGACCTTCGAGATGTTTTCGACCTCCACTTTCTCTTCGACGGCCTTGCGATAGTCCCCTTCGTTGAACAGCCTCAAATCGAATTCCCGCGAAGCGCGCGCGGACCACAAGCGAAGCGTGTTCACCGTATCGGTTTCGTGCCCGACGATGAACGAGTCGTACGGCAAGCCGAGCACCGTTTTCGCGTTCGACCAATCCGCCGTCAACCGACCGCTCGGGGCGCGTCGCATGGTCACTGACCCGTAAAAGCGCACGGACTGCGTGCGTTCGTGGCGCGGCATTTCCCATGGGTTGCCATGGTGCAGCCAGTCGTCGTGATTCTCGACTTGCCGTCCGCCCTCGATGCGTTGCTCGAAGATGCCGTATTCGTAGCGTATTCCATATCCGACGGCCGGAAGCTCCAGGGTGGCGAGCGAGTCCATGAAACACGCCGCCAGTCGCCCGAGACCGCCATTGCCCAGGCCGGGGTCGCCCTCGTTTTCCAGTACGGCGTCGAGCGCCAGATGCCACTCTGCGGCGAGTTTCTGCGCAACCTCGTAGAGGTTCAAGTTGACGAGACACAGCCCCAGGCTGCGCCCGGTCAGGTATTCCGAAGAGAGGTAGTAGACGCGCTTGACGTCGCGCGCGACGTAAGTCCGCTGCGTGCACAGCCAGCGATGGACCAGCCGATCGCGGACGCTGTGCGCCATGGCGCGGTACAGATCGGCCGGCTCCGCGTCGCGTGGATCCTTCACGGTCGTGTACCGCAGGTGCTCGAGCACGTCGCGGCGGAACGCGGCGGGGTCGAAGCGTGCCGGCCGGTGCCCGGACAAGACGCCGGACGGCATCGTCGATGAATTGGCGGAAGGCTCAAGCATGCTGGTACCTTCGCGGCCGCACGGTGAGGGTCATGGACAGACAGCACATCCACTGTGTCTTGCGCTTTTCGCTGCAGTTGCGCTGAGCGCGCCCCGAATCCTCGTGAAAGTCCTTCATGGGAAGGCAGGCCGTGAACGCAGAAGTGCGCCCTCCCCCTGTCCAGGCAGGCCGTGCGGATCGACCGATTCCGTGGTGAAGAGTCGGGGTGAGGCGGACGGCGTCGCGGCTTGGATCGCCGTGAGCGCGATCGTATACACGATATCTTCCACGAGGGCTCCTCGCGAAAGATCGTTGACGGGCTTGGCTAGCCCCTGGAGCATCGGCCCAATCGAGACGACCTTCGCCGATCGTTGCACCGCCTTGTAAGTGGTGTTCCCCGTGTTCAGATCGGGGAACACGATGACTGACGCTCGGCCCGCGACCGGGCTCTCGGGAGCCTTGACCCGCGCCACCTCGGGCATCACGGCCGCGTCGTACTGCAACGGACCATCGATGGGCAGATCCGGCCGTCGCGTTCGCGCAATCTCGGTGGCCTCGCGAACCTTGGTGACCTCCGCACCGGACCCGCTGGTGCCCGTCGAATAGCTGATGAGGGCGACACGCGGCTCGATACCAAACGCTTCTGCGCTCGCCGCCGACTGCAGCGCAATGTCGGCGAGCTCCGGAGCGCTCGGGTCTGTGTTGATGGCGCAGTCGCCGTACACGAGAACCTGCTCCGGCAGACACATGAAAAACACGCTGCTCACGAGCTGCACGCCTGGGGCGGTCTTGACGAGTTGCAAGGCCGGCCGGACCGTGTCGGCCGTGGTGTGGATCGCGCCGGAGACCAGGCCATCCACCTCGCCGAGGGCGAGCATCACGGTCCCGAGCATCACCTCGTTGTGCAGCTGGTTGCGCGCCTCGTGCTCCGAGAGGCCCTTGTGCTTGCGGCGTTCGAGCAGCGGCTCGACGTACCGATCGATCGCGCTTTCGGGATCCAGGATCTCCACGTCCTCCGGCAGCTCGAGCCCCTGATCGGCGGCCACGCGGCGGATCTGGGCCTCACTTCCGAGAAGCACGCACCTCGCGATCCCGCGCTCGTGGCAGATGGTCGCGGCTCGCAACGTGCGCGGCTCCGTCCCTTCGGGGAGAACGATGCGCCGATTGGCGGCATGGGCTCGCTCGATGAGCTTGTAACGGAACGCCGGAGGAGAGAGGCGCGGAGCGTGACCGCGACGCCACTTGTTGTTTCGTATCCACTCGCGATCGAGGCAGTCGGCCACGGTGTTCATCGTCAATTCAACCCGCTCGGGGTCGTTGACCGGTAATTCGTTGTCGAGGTGGAGCAACGCACTCGTCGCTTCCAGCGTCATGTCGTCGACCAGCAGCGCGGGCAGACCCAGCTCGAACGCGCGAGCGCACAAATCCAGAACACGCGGGTCGGGCTCGAGCCCGCAGGCAAGCCAGAGCCCGGCGATGGGGATCCCGCGCAGCACCATCAGGCACGTGGCCATGATCACGTCGTTACGATCCGCAGGGGTTACGACGAGCGTGCCCGGGTTCATCCCGGTCAGGCAGTGGGGGACAGTCATGGCCGCGAGGCGAAACGTCAGCACCCGTCGATCCAGGTCCCCCTCGCGGATCACCCGGGCGCCGAGCGCATCCGCGAGATCGCGCACTCGGGGGGCGCCAAGCAGTTCGCGGCGCGGGACGGACCCGATGCAGACGAACCCGGCGTCGGCGAGCTTGGCCGTGAAGGGACTGGCTAAGCGATCGGACGTGGTCGGAGGCCGCGACGGAAACTTGAGGGAGGCGGGCGTCGCCGACTGCCTGACGTCGTCGCGCGCCTTGTTGACGATTACGCCCGCCACCCGATCCCGGGGGTAGCTGGAGGCGGTGAGCCGAACACCCTCCACGAAGGCATCCGGGCCCGCGACGGGTGCTGCGACGAGAATGAGATCGGCGTCGAGCGTACGCCGTAGACTTGCGTTCAACTGGGTCGCGAAGGGTACGTCCTCGGTCGGGACGAGTCCCTCCACGACCACGACGTCGGCGTGCTCGCGCATGGCGCTCACGCGCGCGATGACGTCTTCCATGAGTCGCTGCTCCTCGCCTTCGCGCACGGCCCGCTCCGCTTGCTCCCACGTCAGCGGAACCGGGGGCTCGAGGTGGGCTGCCGCGCGCACGATGTTCGTCGACCGCTCCGACCCCCCGGAGCGGCCGGAGCGCGGCTGCTCGATCGGCTTCACGAAGCCTACCCGAACCCCCTCTCGTTCGAAGGCCCGGACCAGACCGACGCTGATCGTGGTCAATCCGACATGCGGCGCTGTGGGCACCAGCATCAAGAACTCCGCCATCGTTCACTCCAATCGTTTTCACTCCAGAACCAAAATGCCGCGCGATCGATTTCACGGCGGTATCGGCAATCGTGCGAAGGCCGTGAGCCCAAGTTTGTGTCGGCTGCGTCGCGACCACGGGGATTTGGGGCGCCAAGGAGTGACTATGCACGGAACCGCTCGACGTTCGGCGTTCGGGCCGCGACGCCGAAATCCGGTGTGCGCATGCGGTGCGCGCAATCGAAATTTATGCGTCATGCGTTCGGCACGAAATGCCGCGATCGCGGCTGCCCCGGCGTCGCGCTCGGCGCAAACCTGAAAACCGACTCCGCGAACGTGCCGATTCGACGCGGCGAAATGTCAAACGCCAAGTGCTCACTTAAGTGCTCACTTCAAATATCTCAAATATCGAAATCGTAAGCCCTCTGCTGGCACCGTCGTTGCTGACGCCATCCGCCAGACGGTCGTGCCGGGCGCCGTCGATTGGATTCGCGTCTGCGAGTTTCCCGGCCGCAGAAAAACAGAGGATGCCATGGAACTCAATTTTTCGTTGGGCGAGGTTGACTTTCTCGCGTGTCAATTGCGCCATCGCATGCAAGGCCTCGAGCGGGAGCTCGTTCATACCGACAAGAGGGAGCTCCAGCACGCTCTGGCCGTCGACCTCGATCTGCTCCAGCAAATCGTCGCTCGGCTGGAAGTCAGCGATAGCCCCAGCGTGTAGCCGCGCCATTCGGCCGCGCCCGAAGCGCGGAGGCCGCGCGCAAGTCATGACGTCGCGATCATCACGCTCACGTCGAGCGTCGAGGAGTGAGCGCTGCCCCACCAAGCGCCCTCTACCGGCATCGTGCTCGCTTGCGTCGGCGCGGCGCAGAGCGCGACGTGACCATCGGCCACGGCCATTCCGTGTGTGGCGTCGAAGCCGGCCCAGCCGATTCCTTGCAAGTGGACCTCGGCCCACGCGTGCATGTGGCGCTGGCCGTCAGGTGTATGCGCTTTCGCCTGGTAGCCGCTGACGAAGCGGGCGGGCATACCCAGACTCCGGCAGGCGGCGAGGAAAAGAACGGTAATGTCTCGGCACGCGCCCTTGCGCGTCGCCAGGGTCGTGCCGGGGGAACGCGCCGCTCCCTCCGGACGGGTCGCTCGTTCCATGTTCATAAAAAGATCGTGGGTGAGCGCCGACAGGAAGGCGAGCGGGGCACCCGCCGAGCGGGCCGCAAGACCTTCGGCAAATGCGCGGACGGACGGATCGGTCTGAGTCTCACGCCGGTACGCCTCGAGACCGTCGCCCGGGATGTCGGGCCAGGGCAGCGCTGGCATCGGAGCGCCGCCACAGAACGGATCGGCGGAGGCCAGGGTGTCGAGCTCGAAACGACTCTCGATGCGGAGCGCATCGGCCTCGCCCTCGAACACAAGCCGTGTCAGCCGATTGCCGAAAAGGTCGACGAAGTCGGCGCGCTCCGCGGGGGCAGGGGTGACCGTCAGATCGTGCGACAGGATGCTGACTCGCTCCGGTCGCGGCGTCAGCCGAAGGACATGCGGCGCGAAACGGACCGGCGTGTCGTAGCGATAAAGCGTCTGGTGCGCGACCTTGAATCGCATGGCGCTGCTGGCCTCGCAACGGGCCGGAGGTCTTGAGCCCTCCAACCCCGATCTTCATATCACTTCAGCCGGCCACATCTCGACAGTGACTCGCCCGGGCGCGCAGAGGAGGCCGCGCGAGACATGAGCTTGAAACGTATCGGCCATCAACTTGCGGATATTTCGAGAGCGGTTGCGCCCGGGCGCGCTCAACCGAGGGTGCGAGGTCGTTTGCCCAGCGCATGGGCTGCGCTGGGGTCCGCTACCTCGTGGAGACCGATGAGAGCGGCATGATCGCGCAGGCGGGTGGCGAAATCGTGCGGGTCCACCCTGCCGACTCGCGCGCGCCCGACCCGGCCCCTGTGGTAGGGAGCGAAGTGTCATGACCGACGCCGGGGAGAACCGCATCGACCAGATCGTCGCGCGTCACCGTGGCGACGGGTCGCGGCTCGTTCAGATCCTGCGCGAGGTCATGGCCGTTCGCGGATGGATTCCGCCCTCGACGCTCACCGAGCTCGCGCAGGCGCTGGGCCTACCGTACGCGCACATCGCGGGCGTCGCGAGCTTCTACTCCTTCTTTGCGACGGAGCCTCGCGGTCGTTTTCGCGTCCTCTTCAGTGACAACATCACGGACGAAATGGCGGGCAGCCGTGAGCTGCGCGTGCGCATGCTCGATGCCTTTCACCTGCAGTTGAACGAGGTGAGCCACGACGGCCTGGTGAGCGTTGGCACGACGAGCTGCACCGGGCTCTGCGATCAAGGCCCTGCGTTGCTCGTCAACGGAGTGCCGATTGCGCGTCTCACTCCGGCTCGAATCGGCGCCATCTGCTCGTTGATTCGAGGGGGCTCCCCGGTGGAGCTGTGGCCCGAGAACCTGCGACGGATCGATTCCCACGTTCGCCGCGGCGACATGCTGTTCGAGACCCCCCTCGCGCCGGGCGACGCCATCGCTGCCGCCGCCGCTCGGGGCGCGGCAGCGACGCTCGAGGAAGTCTCGGCGTCCGGGCTGAGGGGCCGTGGAGGGGCGGGCTTCTCGACCGGCTCGAAGTGGAAGGCGTGCGCCGCGGCTCCCGGGCCGGAGCGCTACGTGGTGTGCAACGCGGACGAAGGCGAGCCCGGGACATTCAAGGACCGCGAGCTCCTCGTGCATCGTGCGGACTTGGTGATCGAGGGAATGACCGTCGCCGCGCTGGCGATCGGCGCTTGCCAGGGGTTCATCTACTTGCGGGGCGAGTACCCGTTCCTCATTGCGCCGCTCGAGCAGCTCTTCGCCGAACGCCGCAGCAAGAATCTGCTGGGTCGCGACATCCGCGGCATTCGCGGGTTCGATTTCGACATCGAGCTGCACGTCGGCGCGGGAGCCTACGTGTGCGGTGAAGAGTCGGCCCTCATCGAATCGCTCGAAGGCCGGCGAGGCATCCCGCGCAACCGGCCGCCTTACCCCGTGACGCACGGGTACAAAAACAAGCCGACCATCGTCAACAACGTCGAGTCGCTGGCCGCCGCCGCCCTTGTCGCCCGCCACGGTGCGGCGTGGTTTCGGTCGGTGGGCACCGCAAAGTCGTCGGGTACGAAGGTCCTCTCCGTCTCGGGCGACGTCGCTCGTCCGGGCACATACGAATATCCCTTCGGGGTGAGCGTGCAGCAGGTGCTCGGTGACGCCGGCGCGGCGGAGGCGCAGGCCGTACAGGTCGGGGGGCCGTCCGGGATGTTGCTCGCGCCGCACGAGTTCGGTCGACGCATCGCGTTCGAGGACGTGCCGAGCGCGGGGGCCTTCATGGTGTTCGGCGCATCGCGCGACATGCTCGCCGCGATCGACAACTTCACACGTTTCTTCGCTCACGAGGCCTGCGGGTTCTGCACGCCCTGCCGTGTGGGCACGACGCTCAACGCGCAGATGATGGCACGCATCGTCGCGGGCAAGGGCTCTCGCCGGGACATGAAGGACCTCGGCCGCGTCTCTGCGCTGATGAAGGCGACGAGCCACTGTGGCCTCGGGACGACCGCGGGCAACCCGGTCGTCGACGCACTCTCCAAGTTTCGGCCTGCGTTCGAGGCCCGGCTCCCTTCGCTCGCCGTGTTGCCGACCTTCGACCTCGACGAGGCCCTCGCACCCGCCCGCGAGGCCACCGCGCGAGACGACGCCGAGGCCCACTTCCTGGAGGATCCGCAATGAGCGAAGCCCCGCATGCGAGCGGCCGCGAGGTCGCCCCCGAGACCTTCGAAATGGACGGGCGTGACGTCCCCTTCAAGCCCGGTCAGACCATCCTGCAGGCCGCGCTCGCGCACGGGCACTA
>DASPUY010000180.1:0-3597 GCA_035622655.1 Polyangiaceae bacterium | reverse complement strand
CTCCCGGAGTCCCGATGGTCACGGATGCGCAGGTCAGGTTGCTGAGGAAGAAGATGGCGGAAGGAAAGACGATTGCGGCAGCCGCGGCGGCGGCCGGAATGAGCGAGCGGAGCGCGTACCAGTGGAAGCAGGGCGCGCTGCCGAGTGAGACGAAGGGCCCCCGGACGTGGCGTACGCGTCCGGACCCGTTCGCGGACGTATGGGAATCGGAGGTCGTGCCGCTGCTGGCGGCCGACGGCGACGGCGTGCTCGAGGCCACGACGGTGATCGGCGAGCTTCGCCGGCGCCACGGCGACACGTACGGGGTCGGGCAGCTCCGGACCCTGCAGCGGCGGATGCACGAGTGGCGGACGCTGCACGGACCCGGCAAAGAAGTGATGTTCGAGCAGCAGCACCCCCCGGGGCGGGAGGGGGCGTTCGACTTCACCGACGCCAGCGAGCTCGGGGTGACGGTCGCCGGTCAGCTGTTCGCGCACCTGCTGTTCCAATTCATCCTGACATTCAGCAAATGGCGCTGGGTGGGCCTCGCGTTCTCGGAGACCTTCGAGGCGCTCTTGCACGGGCTGCAGGACGCACTCGCGGCGATAGGCGGCGTGCCGGCCGTGTGGCGCAGCGACAATCTGTCGGCGGCAACCCACCAGCTGCCCGGCTCGGGGCGGGAGCTTAATCGGCGATTCGCGGCCGTCCTCGAGCACTACGGCGCGTCGTCGACCCGGATCGAGCCGCGCCAGTCGCACCAAAACGGCGTCGCCGAAAAGGCGCACGACGTGCTCAAGTCGGCGCTGCGGCAGGCGCTCGTCGTTCGAGGCAGTCGCGACTTTTCCTCCGTCGGCGCGTACACGCAATTCGTCGGCGGGGTCCGTGACCAGCTCAATCACGGCAAGGCAACAGCCCTGCTCGGCCAGGAGCGTCCACACCTCAGGCCGCTGCCCTCGACCCGGCTGGCCGAGTACAGCACGTACAACGCCGTCGTGCGGCCGTGGAGCACGATTCATTTCTCGAGCCGGACCTACTCGGTCCCCTCGCGACTCATCGGAAGCGAAGTCGAGATTCGGCAGCACCCGGATGTCGTCGAGGTCTGGTACCGAGGCAAGCTGACCGAGACGATGCCGCGGCTGCGGGGTGAGCAGCACCAGCGCATCGACTACCGACACGTCATCTGGTCGCTCGTTCGAAAGCCGGGAGCCTTCGCGCGCTACCGGTACCGCGAGGAGCTGTTCCCCTCGATCGTCTTCCGGCGGGCCTACGACGCGCTGCGGGAGGCGCGCGCCGAGCGAGCCGACGTCGAATACGTGCGTATCCTGCACCTGGCCGCGAGCACGATGCAGGCGCGTGTCGAAGAAGTCCTCGAGCAGCTGCTCGGTCGCGGCGAGCGGCCCGAATTTCTCACCGTCAAGGCGCTCGCGGCGCCCGACAAGCCGGCGCTGCCCGAGGTGCACATCCCGCCGCCGGACCTGACGATCTACGACCGGCTGCTCGCCGGGGGTGACGCATGAGCGCCTTCACCCCGGACATGGCCTCGCGCACCCGCGAGCTACTGACCCGATTCAGACTCCCGACCGTTGCAGCGCAGCTGATTCGCCGAATGACCGACGCGGGCCAGGACGCCGCCCTGCCGACGCTGTTGCAGGTCTTCGAGGCCGAGGGCGACGAGCGCGCCCAGCGGCGCACCGAGCGGCTCCTCCGAGCCTCACGACTGCCGCCAGGAAAAACCTTCGAGACCCTGGAGCGCGCACGGGTGCCCCGCCCCGTGCTGGCCAAGCTCGACGAGCTCGCGACCGGGGAATTTCTCGACCGAGCCGACAACATCCTTTGCTTCGGGCTCCCCGGCCGAGGCAAGACCCACGCAGCCGCTGCTCTCGGACACGCCCTGGTGCAGCGCGGTCACGCTGTTCTCTTCTCGCCGACGTTCCGCCTCGTGCAAGAGCTGCTCGCGGCCAAACGCGACCTGACCCTGCCGCGAGCCCTGCAGCGCCTCGACGCCTTCGAGCTCTTGATCCTCGACGACATCGGCTACGTCCAGCAGAGCGCCGACGAGGTCGAGGTCCTCTTCACCTTGCTCGCGGAACGCTACGAGCGTCGCTCGCTGCTCATCACGAGCAACCTGGTCTTCGGCGAATGGGATCGAATTTTCAAAAACCCGATGACCACGGCCGCCGCCATCGACCGGCTCGTCCACCACTCGGTCATCCTGG
This sequence comes from Polyangiaceae bacterium, assembly GCA_035622655.1. Taxonomy (GTDB): domain Bacteria; phylum Myxococcota_A; class Polyangia; order Polyangiales; family Polyangiaceae; genus Palsa-1150. The sequence goes on along the minus strand of DASPUY010000180.1, from coordinate 1,402 downwards.
AATTCGGCGGTCGAAGCAAGCGCGCCGACGCGGCCGAGGAGCGTTCCAAGTCCAACCCTGCGGAGGCGAGATCCTGACGACAATTACAAAACGACAACTACCCCCGACGACAATTACTCGAACCGGAAACGACAACTACCCCAAGGACCACGAACACGATGAACCTGGTGGCGATCTGCAAAATTAGTCGTCGCCCATCTGCAAGAATAGTTGACGTCGATCAACTCAGCGTCGAACCCCAGAAACCCGCACGATTCGGGGTGACTTGTCTTGATTAGGCACCGGTCGGTGACTCTTCCCGGTGCTCGCCCGGTCGTCGGCTGACGAGGCCGACAGCGTGGCCACCATGATGGAGGGCATCATGCGTGGCAATTGACCGGAAAGTCACCATGGGCACCGTGACCGGATTGTCTAGCCAGTGCCGATCGTTACGCGACGATCGCCGGCCCGCACATGTAAACAAGAATTGTAGTCACGCCCCCGCCAACAGCGTGAACACGGTGAGTACGCCGACCGACGCGAAAAGGACCGGTTTCGAGCGTTCCCTACGTTCGCGGCATGACCACGGAGATCATCGAGCCGAGGCCGCCGCTCGACCCAGCCATGAGGCCCATCGCGCTACGGCTCGCGGCCGAAGCCGAATGTGATTGGCGAACCGCGGCGCGAGCGTTAGCGCTCGGGCCGGACGTTATTCGGACCATGACGGTCCGCATACGCCTGCAAAAGGCGATGCGGTCGCTGGGCCTGCTGCGCTGGGAGACGCGCCGGCTATGAGCAGCGATCCGCTGGTCAATCCGCTCGCTCGCATCCTCGGAGATGTCGTCGTCCAGGTTCTACGGCGGCCGGACGTCATCGAGGCGATTCGAGCCGTGGCGGCTCCGTCCGCGCCGGTCGAACCGGTAGAACGACTGCTCTCGAAGAAGGGAATCGCCACGGCGCTCGGCGTGAGCCAGAGCACGATCGATCGGTTGGTGCGGGAGGGCATGCCCGTCGCGGTGTTCGCCGGTGAATCGAAAAGATTCGAGCTGGACGCCTGCCGGCAGTGGCTCTCGCAGCGGGGCCGGCGACCGACGACCGCAGCGACCAACGGCACTCACCGCGAGATCGACGTCAGCGACGTCATCGCGCGGGCGGGCTTGGTCCGTCAGTGACGGCCGAAATGACGAAAGCCGCCCTGGCCGGCGGCTTCCGAAGAGGAGTCAACGATGAACAAAAAGACCCTAGCAACGAATCCGGAGACGGTCCACGTCGTCAACCAGCTTGTCACCACCGGCCGATCTGAGTCCCACTTTCAACGGGATCGCCGGTGATCCAGTGACCCAGGCGGCCGCTGGCGGCAGGGTGACCCGGCTCGCCGAGAATTGCGTCTTGGGGACGCGGACGGGATAGACCGCCGGTCGCG
>DASPUY010000179.1:0-7518 GCA_035622655.1 Polyangiaceae bacterium | reverse complement strand
TCCGCTCCCGCACCCGCGAATTGCGCGGCCACCACACGCTCCCGCGTAGCGAACACCGTGTCACGAAGAGCCGGATGCGCGAGTCGCGCACGTCCGGATCCGAGGGAGCCCCGGGGAGCGATCCCCGGGGCCACCCGAGCGGAGCTCGCCCGGCACACCTCGACGACAGGTGCACAAGGGCGGGTCGGCCTAGACTGATCGAAAGGCCAATGCTCGTACCGACGAAGCCGTGGGACAAAGTCCTCGTGTTCTACCGGGGCCTGGAGCGCCGGAGCGAACGTTTCCGTCCCATGCGTCGGCTCGTGGAGCACGTCGTCGCGCAGCCATATTCAGCGTTGCTTTTTTGTACGACGTCGATGCACGCCCTGCTCGTCGCGCAGCACGCCGAAATGGAATGGGGTCACGACGTGCTGCGCATCGAATGCGCTGAGACCGATGTCGTTCGCTTCACCTTTCAGGAACAAGAATTTGTGAAGCCCGCGACATGGCAGTGCCCCGATGGGGAGATTATTTCGACCTTCGAGGGGTTTCTGCGAACATCAAAGTGGGTTGCACGCGCTGTCGCGGCATCCGACTCATGATTCGTCACGGGATGACGTTTTTTTCCCCCGCGAGCGTTGTTGGGCCTCCTTGTGTCGCCAGGATTCGGCATCGATATCGAGGTGATGGCAGTGCTGGGCGAAGCGATCGACGAGAGCGCCGAGGCAGGAGGCGTCGTGGAACACCGAGCCCCACGCCTTGTAAGCGAGATTGGTCGTCAGCACGACTGCGCGTTTTTCATGTCTCCGACTGATGATGTGAAAGAGCAGGTCGGCTGCGCGGCTGTCGCACGGCACGTATCCGAGCTCGTCCAAGATCAAAAGGTCGGGAGACGTGTATCGACGGAGTCGCCGCTCGGTGGCGGGCAGCGACTCCTGCCGGAGCAGGTCGGCGAGGGCGGCGGGCAACGTCGAGAAGCGCACGGTGTGGCCGCGTTCGAGTGCGCGCAGTCCGATATTCTGTGCGAGCGTTGTCTTGCCAACCCCGGCCTGCCCTCGAAATAGGACGTTTTCGCCGCGGGCGAGAAAGTCGAGCGTGAGCAGCTGCTCGTAGAGGGCTCGGTCGACGGATCGCGGATGATTCCAGTCGAATTTGTCGAGCGGCTTGCACGGGCCGAGGGTGGCGGCTCGCGTGCGACGGGCGAGATTGCGCGCGTCGCGCTCGCGCTGCTCGATCTCGCAGAGCTGCTCGAAAATCTGGGCAGGCGACAGGCGGTTTTTTTGTGCATGGGTGAGAAGGGCCTCGAAGGCTTCCCGCGACAGGCGTAGGCCGATACGCCGAAGCAGGTCGAACAGGTCATTCATCGTAGCCTCCGAGATCGTGAGGAACGACATCGCGCTCGCGGACGTGATCGCCGAAGACGATGACGCGCACGGGCCCCTGGCCGCGTCGCCGGCGTTGCTGCTCGCAGAGGATGGCCAGGGCTCCGGGATCGTGCGTCCCCCGAGCGATCATGTCGGCCAAGGCGTGGCGCATCACGGGGGCGCCGTAGGCGTCCAGCAGCACGATGACCCGGGCGATCATGCTGCCGAGGTTTCGACCGGCGTCGACCCAGCCCTCGAAGAGCGGCTCGATCTCGGGGACCTCGGCTCGAAGTCGGTCGCGCCCTTTGAGCTCGCGGGCGGCGCGCTTTTCCTGCACGAGAGCGGCGCGGTGAGCGGGCAGCTCGAGCCATTGGCTGCGGCCCCAGCAGCGTGCGTGATGGGCGACGGGCTGATCGCCGTCGAGCAGCCGCAGCTCGGTGTCGCTCGCCACCAGCGTCAGAGTGCGGCTGGCGTAGGTGTGCGGCACCGAATAGCGATTGGTGTCCAGACGCACGAACGCCGTACGGTCGACGGGCACGAGCGTGACCAGCTCCGTCTGCGGCAGCGGGTCCGGCAGCGTCAAAAGCCGGGGCTGCTCTTCGGCAAAGAGCTCCGCCACGGAGCGGTCGGGCCAGCGGGGATGGCGGCGAAGGTGCGCGATGGTCTCGATGAATTCGCCGAGCTGCGTGTTGCCCTGCTCGATCGAGTGAAAGGTCCGTGCGGCAAAGAAGCGTTCCTTGAAAAATCGCACAGCCCGCTCGACCCCACCTTTTTCCTGGGGTCGATGTGGAGCGCAGAGCCGGGGTTGGACGTGAAGGCGAGCGGCCAGATCGAGCAGCAGCGGATGAAAACGCACGGCGTCGCCGGCCCGCTCGATCACGATGGTCTTGGCGTTGTCGAACAGCCACTGGCGCGTCAGCCCGCCTATAGCGCCACGGCGGCGCGCACCAGCGAGCGGCGAAGCGAGTGCACGTCGAGCGACAGCACCAGCTCGGCGAAGCACGCACGCGAGTAGGCCAGAACGAGCACGAAGACCCAGAGCGCCCGCTGCCCGCCGCGCACGGGCAACTGTCCGACGTGAGCCCAGTCGATCTGGGCTTGCTCGCCGGGCAACGTTTGCAGGCGTAAGAACGCCTCGGTCTTGGGTTGAGGCCGTGCGTCCTGCACGTAGCGGCGAAGCGTCCGGACGCTGCCCTCGTAGCCGCGCTCGCGCAGCATATCGAAGAGGCGCGTGGCCACCAGGCGCGGGTAGCGCGCGAGCGTCTCGTCGACCCAGGGCATGAACGGCTCGAGCACCCGAGCGTCGGGCCGACCGGCGTGCGCCTTGCGTCCGACATGGCCGATGGCGCGCGCGACGACGTCGGGATGGACACCGAGTTGGGCGGCGATGGTCCCCCGTTTCCAATGCTCCGCGTAGAACAGGCGGCAAATCTCCGCCTCGATGTCCGGCGCGACCGTCATGGCGACCCCTGACCGGCGCGAGCCAGCTGCTGCAGATCGCGAAAGTTACCGACGCCCCCCAACCGGCTGGGGCGGCGAGCGTCCCGAAGGGCGACCTCGACTTCGTAGTGCAGCGTGCGGATGCCGCCGCCCAGCGCGTCCAAGAGGCCCATCGCGCAACCATCGGCCGAGACATCCGCAACCAGCACAACGGAAAGGGCTTGCTGCTGCCAGAGTGCCAGCCCTTCGAGCAGCGTCGTCGCCGCGCGCGGATGCATTCGCGAGGTCGGGCCCAGCACCGCCCGCATCAATTCGCCTTGCGGCGTCGTCGCTAGGAGCCGAACACGCGTCGGCTCGGGCGCCAATGTCACCCAGATCGGATTCATCGTCAGGATCCTTTCGAGCGCCGAGGGCTGGGGGCTCCACCTCGGAACCCGCAGCCTCGCTGCCCGCGCCTACGCTCGTCGCCGGGGCCAACTTTCCGGAACCCAGATCGCCCACGCGCTTGGACCGGCGAATCCGATACGCCTGCTGGTGGTCTCGATGATCGGCCCGGCCCTCCGGGCTACGGCGGTGACGAAGGCGCGCCTCGCAAACGATGCGCCGCCGGCCCTCGGCGCGGCACTTCGGCGAGCAGTACGTCTGGCCGCGATCGCAGAGGCGGCAAATGCAGAAAAGCCCCCCGCAAAAACCGCACCTTCCCAGCCGATGATCGTCCACGCGCCCGAGCGCCGAACGATCCTTTGTTGGCCCTCAGACGCCCGGTGCGCGATGGTCGTGACCGTCCGCGCGCCCGCGCGACCAGGAAGGCTGAGAGCTTCCGACTCTCGGCCTTCTACCTTTTGTCCCGTCGGCGGGGCCGACCCTACCCACCCCCACCGCCCGCGAAAACTTTCCGGCCGATTTCTCTGTCAAGTTTCTACGGATCGGACTGGCCAGTCACAACCGACCGGAGATCCAGCAAGAACGCGAGCGGTTCCTTCGCCGGAGCGTGATTCGAAGGGCCGCGCGCCTGCTTTTTATCGATGAGACCGGCATCAACATCTCGATGACGCGCAGTTACGCTCGGGCACCGGCCGGGATGCGCGCAGTCGATGCCGTCCCCAAGGACTGGGGCGACAGCATCACGGTCACTGCCGCACTGACGCTCGATGGGATCGTCGCGCCAATGATGTTGTACGGCGCGATGAACGCCCGAGCCTTCGAGGCGTACGTCGAACAGTGCCTGGTGCCCGAGCTGTGCTCCGACGATGTCGTCGTGCTCGACCGACTCAACGCGCACAAGACCGACCGTGTGCGCGAATTGATCGAAGCCGCCGGCGTCCACGTCGTTTTCCTCCCCGCCTACTCGCCCGATTTCAACCCTATCGAACACGCGTGGTCCAAGCTCAAAGCCTTCGAAAAGCGGGCGCACGGACCGTGCGCAAGTTGGCCCGCGCCCTGCGCTGGGCACTGCTGCCGATCACGAGCAGCGACGCTCATGGCTGGGCTTCACACTGCGGGTTTCGTGTTCCATGTTTCTGAGAGCCGCTTTAGGTTCCAGGTAGGCCGCCCGGTCCATCACACCCGTTTCATGCTAGGTTTTGCTATTCTTTCATGATTACGGCATACGCATCCCGCATTTCTAGCGCTCGCGGAGAGCGCGACGGCGAGAGCTCACCTCGTACCCCGGCGGATCCCGTCATGGCCGAAACGACAACGACGACGCGACGGCAAACCCGTTCCGAAGAACACGGCGACCGAGCGCACGCACCGCGAGATGCATTACCACGAATCAATGCACGACAAGCTGGCGGACAGCCATCATGGCGTTCATAGCGACGACGGCGGCGGGCACGTGCGCGATCGAGAGCGCCGAAGGTTCGACCGCAACCGTCCACTTTCCGTATGCGGTTAAGTTCCCCTACAACATGACTTTCATACTGGCGACAGGCGTGACTCCGACAGGGATTACCGCCGTGTGGTCAAAAGCTCCGAGCAGAGCTCCGAGCTTCTGATGAGCGGCCCCGAAGTTACCGCGCTCGAGCGCAACCCCACGCGACTGCTCATCGCGAGTCCGTCATACGCGGGCTTCAGCCCCGGCTTCGTGTCCTCGATGCTCTCCACGTCCGAGGCACTTCGCGCGCGCGGAATTCAACTCGGCTTCTACTGCCAACATCAGGCCGAGATCGCGCTCGCCCGCGCCTTGCTGCTGCAGGAGTTCATGACGGGCGCGCGGACTCGAGGCCCGTGGACGCACCTGCTCATGGTCGATTCCGATATCGGATGGCGAGCCGAGACGCTTCTCCGGATGCTCGATCGCGACGTCGACTTTATCGTGGCGGCCCCACCACTCAAGCTCTTGATGCCAGCGTATGCAATCCACGACATGGCGGCCTGGTCGCTCCCCGATGTCGACGGAGCCGAGGTCGACGGCACGATCCAGGTTCCGGCGGCTGGCGTCGCGTTTGCGCTTTTTCGCCGCGTCGTCATCGATCGCATCGCGATTGCTCACCCCGAGCTGCACTGCAAGGGCGGCTATTATTGCCTCTTCGACCCGATCGTGGTGGCTGGCAACCGAGCGACCGAGGACATCTCATTTTGCATTCGCTGGCGGCGCGTCGGAGGCACCGTCTGGCTACTGCGCGATGCGCCGCTCGAACATCATGGCCCCTTCACGTTCGCGGGCAATTACGCCGAGGCGCCGACCCGAACGCCCCAGCTGCAGCGACCCGACTCGGCGATCACCCCGGCGGCAGGTCCCCCTGCACGAACGGCTCGAGCAAAGGTCGGACGCAACGACTTCTGTCCCTGCGGTTCGGGGCTGAAGTGGAAGCGCTGCCACGGCGCAAGCGAAAAGGTTTAGGCATTGACAACGTGAGAGAGTCTGAATGACCGCCAGACCAAATGAGTCCACGCTGTCGAGTAGGCTCGGACGCTCACGCCCCCCGGGCCGGCCCAGTCCTACGCCGTGATCTTCAGCCACCCCCCGAGCGTCACCGGATCGGCCACCGTATCGCTCGATGCGAACGGTGCCGCCTCCGGCGATAGCTCGACCTCGCGCGTCGCGTCCCCGAGGTGAATGGGCTCCGTCGCCACCACGTCTCCAAAGCAGCAATCGAGTACCGCCTCGAGCCCGAACAAGCGACGAACCGCGCCATGAAGCTCGCCCAAGTACTCGATCATCGAAATCCGCGCATCGTCGTCGGTCCGGAGTTTCGCAGCCCAGTCGTCCAGGGCAAGCGACAGGACCTTCTCGATCTCCTCGCGCCGACCCGTCAGCCACACCCGGGCCCGCTCGCTCGTCCCGCGTTCCTCCAGCCGCGCAAGCACCGCGCAAAGCGGTTCCGCATGCTCCTGGAGGGGGAGATGTCAAGGGCACATCGATCCATGTCCGATTCCGCCCCCACATCGGGGGGTCGGGTGGTCGGGTCGCCAGAGCGGTCCAGTGCGCGGTGACCGACGACGCGAACAAGCTCGGTCGAAGTGCACGGCGAAGACGTCGGGGGCGGACGTTAATCGAAGCGACGCGTCGGCAAGTGGCGAATCGATGTCGGTGTGGATGTCCCTGAGAAACAGGGCATCATTCTCCTGGTGGGGCCTCGTGGGCCATGGCTTCAGTTGGTGCTCCGAGGGGGCATAACCTGCATCTGGGGCCTGCTCTTCGCGTGGAGTGGCCAGCATGCGGATGGATGCTTTCCCTCGAAACTGCGGCACGACGCCGTGCTCGAGCGCGCTCTTGGCCGGCCCGGGTCTTGCCCGGACGGGCGCTACTGCGACAGCGGAGCGCGTCTGTGCTTGCTCGGGTCGTAATCCTCCTGGTGCTTCCAGACCGCCAGTGTGGCGGCGGCGATGCGCCTGGCCAGCGCACTCTTCGCCGCCTTCAATCGCCGCCGCTTTGCCAGAGGCGGCGAGGCCAAACCCGATGCCGAGCCCGACCCCCACGAGCGCCGCCCCCCAAGCTCAGGGCCGTCGCGATCCTCTCCGCCGATGGGCCGGGCGAAGCCGGCGGCGGCTCCTCCGGCGACTCGAGCATCGTCGGAGCCGACGCGGCGGGGGCCGCCGAAGCCGCCCAGTCGTCCACGAGCATGCGCATCGTGAGCGTCGCGCCCGCGGCCGCGGTCACGTGCTGGGTTTCGCTTCGCCCCGCCGAGACCGCCGCAATGTCGTGATCGCCCGCCACGACTTCGAACACCCCGAGGGACGGGTCCGCCGCCGGCTTGCCGTCGACGAGCACCTGCGCCCCCGTCGGCACCGCGAGCTGCACCCGCCCGAGCTGTGCCTTCGCGCGCGGAAGCCATTTCGCCTCCACCGCTCCGCGGAGCGCAGGGCGATTTTTTCGTTTTGCACGAAACGGTCCGGCTGCTCGAAGCGATGAATCGCGGATGGCTCCCGCCGCGCCAAGATGATTTGCGCTCCGCGGGCCCCTTGGATCGTGAGTGAATCCTTACCCGGTGAACCATCGCCCAGATGCTCGCCTCAACATGGAATCAAGGAGGTTCGGTAGACATGGTCGCCAACGTCGCTCTGTGGAGGTGCGGGCTCACCCCGAGGCGTTCGCGTGGTCGACCTCAATACGCCGAACCGCACGTTCGTCGGCGAGGCCGCGATCGGTGAAGTGTATCTGACCGGCCCCTGCACGTTTCGCTGCGGCGCGATGCACCTACGTTTCGTTCCGGAACCCGTGCGCGAAGTTCAGGTCACGGCGCCGGAGAGATTCGGGCGCCTGCTCGGGACGACGCCTGAAATGGCCCAG
>DASPUY010000178.1:0-5100 GCA_035622655.1 Polyangiaceae bacterium | reverse complement strand
GTTCGGGCTCGATCACACGCTGACGACGGGCGTCGTCAGCGCGCTCGGGCGCCAGGTCCCCGGTGCGGGCGGCGTCACCATCCGCGACATGATCCAGACCGATGCCGCCATCAACCCGGGAAACAGCGGGGGTCCCTTGCTCGATTCCGCCGGGTCGCTCATCGGCATGAACACGATGATTTACTCCAAGAGCGGCGCTTACGCCGGCATCGGCTTCGCGGTTCCGGCCACGACGATCGCCCGCATCGTCCCCCAGATCATCGCGAAGGGTCATGCAGAGCAGCTCGGCATTCAGATCCAGGTGGATCCGCTCGGAAGACTCGAACGGAGATTCGGCATCCGCGGAGTCGTCGTCCTGGCCGTACCCGCGGATGGGGCCGCGGCACGCGCGGGCATGCGAGGCATCACCCAGACTGCGAACGGCCTCGTGCTCGGCGACGTCATTACCGCCGTCGACGACGAGAAAGTCCAGGACTACGACGACCTCTACAACGTGCTCGATCAACGCCACGAGGGCGACGTCGTCAACATCAAGGTCAATCGACAGGGCACTTCGCTGATCTTGCGGATTCAGCTCGTCGTCCTGAGGTAGCGGACAGGGCGCGGGCTCGTGACAATTCGGACACGATCCGAAGCCAGGGCGCGCGACCAGTGGACGCGCGCGTCGGGTCGGCGATAGGGTGTCGCCGCTCCGAATCGCTCCAACCCTCTGGCCGAATCGTGAGGACAATCACGGTCCGTCGGAGAGCACCGAAATGCCGCTGTATCGCTGCTGGAATTACGGTCCGTGCGTGAGGGCGAACAGCCGCGAGCCCTTCGAGCTGCCCCCGGGCATGACGCCCATTTGTCCTGAGCCGCTCTGCCAGCGCCCGCTGCAGCTGGTGGAGGGCGCGCACCCGAGGGGCCGGCGACAGCCTCCGCGGAGCCGCGTGGGGAGCTGGCTTCCCCCGTTGCCTGCGGTGCCGCGAGACGGCGGACGTCGCGGGATCCAGCGCTGGATTCCAGCGCTGCTGTTCACACTGGCCGCGCTTCCGCTGCTCGGAATCATCGTCGTCGTCGCCTCCAAGCTGAGCTCCGGGCCCCTCGACGGTTCTGCCGCCGCTGCGGCCCCACGGGCGGCCCGCGCGCCTGCCCCGATGCAGGTCGTGCTGCGGCTTTCGGGGTCCAACACGATCGGGCCCAAGCTGGCGCCCGCACTGGTGCAAAACTTCATGGCACGGCGGATGGGAGCCACGTTGATCTCTTCCCTGGAGACGGCGCCCGAGGAGGAGCTTCTGCGCGTCACGCTGCCCAGCGGGGACGTGGGAGTCGAGATCCGCTCGCATGGCTCCGCTCATGCCTTCGCCGATCTGCTGGCTGGAACGTGCGATATCGGAATGGCCTCGCGTCCGGTCAACGCCAACGAGATCAGCGCCCTGCGCGCCGGCGGTATGGGCGACTTCACGTCGCCCCAGAGCGAATTCGTCATCGGGCTCGATGGTCTGGCCATCATCGTGAATGCGGCGAGCTCCATCCACTCGCTGACGCGGACTCAGATCCGGCAGGTCTTCGGGGGCGATATCCGCGATTGGAAGGACCTCGGCGGCTCCAGCGGGGCGATCGCAACGTATTCTCGCCCGACCACGAGCTCGGGGACATACGACACCTTCAACGCGCTCGTGCTCGACGGCACCGGCCGGCTCAAGCCCGGAACGCTGCAAATCGAGGACAGCGGTGAGCTCGTCAACGCAGTTGCCCGCGACCCTCGTGGGATCGGCTTCGTCGGATTCGGGTACCTGAACGGGTCGCTGGGCGTTCGACCGATTGCAGTGGGCGATTCCGGCACCCCGCTTCGCGAGCCCACTGTGATGACGATAGCGACCGAAGACTACGTTCTTCATCGGCGACTCTACTTCTACGTGCCGCCGACGAAGCACGAGCCGCTGGTGGCCCAGTTCGTCGCTTTCGTTCAATCGGACGAGGGGCAAACAATCGTTTCCCAGGCCGGTTTCGTCGGCCAGAACATCCAGGACAATCTGCTCCGGGGGAATCAGGTCGCAGCGAAGGCTCCGCCCGACGACGCCTCGCCGGACTACCGGCAGCTCTTCGCAGCGGCCACGCGACTGCCGACGACGATCAAGTTCCAGAGCGGCAGGGCCGACTTGGACAACAAGGCATCCGCTGATCTCGAACGCATCGTGCGCCACGCAGCCTACGACCCGGGCGCGCGGGTCATCCTCGTGGGGTTTTGTGACAGCGTGGGCGATCCCCAACGAAACCTGAAACTCTCGCTGGATCGAGCCCGGATGGTCGCGCAAGAGCTCGACGTCCGGGGCGTCAAAGCCGAGATTCGTGGCGAGGGGCAGCGCTCGCCGGTGCAGACCAACGAGACCGAAGCCGGGCGAGAAGCCAACCGCCGCGTCGAAGTCTGGGTCCAGCGCTGAGACGAGCACGAATGCGACTCGATGTTGGACGAACGCCGACGATTATCCGACGGTCCGAAAGGCTCCCCCCGCCGTCCAATGCTTCCTTGAGGGCATGGAGAGTCAATCGCCGGCCGCGAGGCGGCCGCGACCTTGGACCCTGCTGGCGATGGCCCTCGCGCTGCCTGTATCGGGCTGTGGATCGTCGCACCATGCCGCTTCTCCCAGCGTCATCCAAGGAACTCCCCTGCAGCTTCCGCAGGTGATCTATCAGGGGGGTCCGCTCCTCGGCGCGCCTGGGATCGTCACCGTGACGTTCGCGGGCGACTCGCTGGCTTCCGACCTCGAGTCGTTCGGCCAGACGGTCGCCTCGTCGACGTGGTGGAGCACGGTCATGGCCGGATATTGTGCGACCGACGGAGGGACCTGCATCGAAAGCGGTCCGGCGGGGACCTCGATCGAGCTGACGTCTTCGCCGCAAGCCAGCTACACGGATGGCGACGACGGCAGCGCATCGACGCTGCAAACGTGGCTTTCGAACTCGATTGCGAGCGGCACGTTGCCCGCGCCGGCGTCGGGTTCTCCGAGCGAGACGCTGTACGTTCTTTATTTTCCCGCGACCACGACCGTCACCTTCGACGGCGTCCCCAGCTGCACGGACGAGGGCTTCGACGGCTACCACAACTGGACGTCGATCGGCTCGCAGACGGTCGCTTACGTGGTCGCCATGGAGTGCCCGCCGCTACCCGCGACGACGCCGGGCGTCACGGCTCCTACGCTGCTCCAGAACACGACGATCACGGCGAGCCACGAGATCGTCGAGGCATCGACCGATCCGGTGCCTCCCGGGACAAGCAACGCCGTTTCGCCGGGGTTCGCGCTCGACAGCACGCTGCTCGACAACTTCGGTTGGATCGACGTGACCGGAGGCGGCGAGGCCGCGGACATGTGCGTGGATTTTTTCGGGTTGCGCCAGGACGAGACCAGCGACGGAACGTTCACGGTCCAGCGAATCTGGTCTGCGGCGCAGGCGCAGTCGGGTGTCGATCCGTGCAATCCGATTCCGCCGGGCGACCTCTATTTCAATGCGGCTCCGGAGGGCACGGCATTCTTCGTCGTCGGCGTGGGGCAGAGCGAGACGTTTTTCGTCGACGCTTTCGCTCAGCCGGGCGTCGGCAACTGGACGCTGACCGTCCAGGACTGGAGCGAGTCGACGAGCACGTACCTCAGCTTCAGCATTCCCGACTCAACGTCGACGTCGTTCGGCCCCGAGCTGACGGTGGCCGACGGGACTCGGGTGCCCATCACCGTGACGTTGCTCCAGGATCCCGGCTCGCTCCCGACCGGCGAAGCCGACGGGTCGATCATCTCGCTCGCCGGCACCACGGGCACCCCCACGGCGGCTCACTTCTGGGCCTTCGCCGTCATGTCTCCCGAGGACGCGACGATGGACGGGATTCCGACGACCGGGGGCAGCGCCGAACGCAGCACCGCGTTCGCCCGTCGCATCCGGCGGTCCCGGGCGCATCATCCTGGACCCGGTGCCGCGGCGCCTGCCGTTCGCTGGCGGTTCTGAGGCGGGGCAGCGGGCCCGCATCTCGCCGCGCCGAGGGCGCCCTTACCCTCGGGGCAAATCGACGCGAACCGTGGTGCCGGTACTCTCGTCGCTCGTTACGTCGATCCGTCCGCCATGTGCGCGGGCAATCTCTTGCGCCAGATACAGCCCGAGGCCGAGCCCTTGGTGCCGTTGTGAACCGGTCGAACGACCGATCACGAAGGGCTGGAAAAGGTTCCCTCGCACCGCGTGATCGGCAATCGACCCCGCGTTCCACACCTCGAGCGAGATCGCTTCCACGAAAGCCTGCACGGTGACGCGGATCGGCGGGCGCGGCTTTCCGTGCTCGATGGCGTTCAGCAACAGTTTCGAAAGCAGCGTCTCGACCGCGTCGGGATCCCAGTTTCCCACGACGCGGTTGTCGGAGACGAGCATGATCGGTCGATCCGGGTTGGCGTTCGAAATGGCGTCGAGAACGCGTTCGCACAATACCTTCAGATCGATGCGGCGCCGCTCGACGGTAATCCCACCAATGCCCGACTTCACGAAGTTCAACAGGTCGACCAACATCGCTTGCGCGTGCGCGGCCGACGTCGCGATCGCGTCGAGCTGCTGCGCGGTCGCACCGGTCGCCTGGCCTCGCAACAACCTCGCCGTGGTCGCAATCTCCGCGAGGGGCGCGTGCATTCGCCACTGCAGCGATTCGTTCACTCGCTCGCGCAGACGCTCCTGCGCGGCGCCCTCGGGATGCAGCTGCACGCCGGAGCCGCTGCTCGCCAGCGGCGGCCCGTGCTGGCGGTCGGCGCGCTCGGCTGCGCGCTCGCCGAACAGTCGCACGACGCGACCCTCGTCCAAACTGACGGCGCCCCGATCGGCCGACATCGCTACTTCACGAGCGTAGACACCCGCCATGATTTCCGCCAGATGGGCGTCTGGAATCCACTCATCTTTATGCTCAATTTACCTGTGGGAGGGCTGCTCATCGGCGACAGTCGCCGCCCCCTTAGAGGCGGTTTCAAAACCCGGCAGAGGGCAGAAAGCGGAGACAGACAAGTATTGAGGCGAGCATGAGGAGCCCGCGGTGGAGATCGGCGCGGCGCTCGTAGCGGATGACGAGTCTTCGAAAGCGATGAATCCAGGCAA
>DASPUY010000177.1:0-2949 GCA_035622655.1 Polyangiaceae bacterium | reverse complement strand
GTCCGCCGCTGGTGGGGGAACTGCGTCGAATACGGCATCGGCATTGCGACCGGTGAGCCCTCCGGCGTCTTCGTGCTCGACATCGATCCGCGCAATGGCGGAGACGAGACCCTTGGCGCACTGGAACGACGCCTTGGCGCTCTCCCCACAACGGTTCGGGTGCTGACGGGTCGAGGGGACGGCGGCACGCACTTTTTTTACCGCTATCCGACCGGGCTCGTGCTTCACGGCAAGCTTGGGGAAGGGGTCGACGTCAAAGCCAGCGGGGCGTACGTCGTCGCTCCGCCGAGCATTCACCCGGACACGGGCAAGCCGTACCGGTGGGACCTTGGCGCCTTACCGAGCGAGACGCCGATCGCGACCGCGCCGGCTTGGATGCTCGATGCGCTCACAAACGACCCCGTGTCGTCGGCGCCGCTCGTCGCGCTCCCGGGCGTCGAGGCCCGGGACACGGTCCTTGGTGTCGCATTCGAGCTCGCGAGCATGCTCGGAGGGCTGCTGCCGAACGGCGCGCGGATGGTCCGTTGCCCTTGGGAGAGCGAACACACCGACGAGCGCGGGACCGGCACGGACTCCAGTACCGTCATCATGCCGCCCACGACTCCGAAGAGATGGGGCGCGTTCTGCTGCCTTCACGCTCATTGTAGCGGGCGAACTTACGACGACGTGATCCGCGCACTGCCGAGGCAGGCTGTCGCTGTCGCGTACGCTCGCTTTGGCGCTCGACTGCCTCGCGACCTGTCGCGAGTGGATGCCGAACCCAGGACCCCGATCCGGATCACGACGAGCCTGCACGAAAACGTCGACGCAGCGATCGAAGCTCTCCGCACCGATACCGACCTGTACCAGCGCGACGGCAAACTCGTACACGTCACGCGCACGACGGCCGATGAGGAGGAGCGTTCCCGCCGCGCCTTCGTGGAGGGCTCCCCGCAGATTCGAGAGATGGAGCCCGCGACACTTTGCGAACGACTGACCCGGGCCGCGTCATGGGAGAAGTTCGACAAGCGAAGCCGGGCATGGGATGCCGCTCTGCCGTCTGAGCGAATCGTTGCCGCGGTTCATGCGCGGAAGCAGTGGTCCGGCATCCGTCCGATTGTCGGCATCATCGAGGCGCCCACGCTGCGGCCCGACGGCACGATCGTGCAGACGGCAGGGTACGACGAATCGACCGGCTACCTCTTCGAGCCGTCAGGGACGTTCCCGCCGATTTCGGACCGACCGTCCGAAGCCGAGGCGAAGGCTGCCCTTGGCGCACTTGAAGAGGTGTTCTGCGACTTCCCCTACTTGGACGGGTCGCACGCGGTCGTTCCGGTCGCCGGGATCCTCACGCTGCTCGCGCGGCCCGCAATCGTCGGAGCCGTGCCGGCGTTCGCGTTCGACGCATCGACGCGCGGGACAGGCAAAACGCTCCAGACCGACGGGATCGCGATCGTGGCAACGGGCAGGGGCGCCCCCCGCAAGGACTACCCAACGCGAAGCCATACGAGCAGCTTCGGTCAGAGCGTTCGAGTGAATGAAGAAGAAATGGAAAAGGTCCTCGGCGCATACGCCTTGCGCGGCGTCCCGCTGTTCTGCTTCGACAACCTGACTTGTCCGTTTGGCTGCGGTGCGCTCGACGCCGTGCTGACTGCGAGCGACACGGTCGACCTGCGCGTGCTCGGCAAGAGCGAGGTGCCTACGCTCCCATGGCGAGCCGTCGTGCTGGCAACTGGGAATAATCTAGCCCTGTCCGGAGATACCGCGCGACGCGTGCTCATTTCCCGGCTCGAAACTTCGCTCGAGAGGCCGGAGGGCCGCACGGACTTTCGTCACCCCGACCTGCGCGCCTGGGCTCGCGGCGAGCGCCCTCGCCTGGTTGCCGCCGGTTTGACGTTGCTTCGTGCCTACTGCGTCGCGGGGCGGCCCGACATGGGGTGCGCGAGGTGGGGCTCGTTCGAGGCGTGGAGCCGATTCATTCCGCACGCGATTGTCTTTGCGGGTGGCGTCGATCCGATGCTTGCGCGACCGACCCACGAGCGCGACCTTGACGACGAGGCACGGGCGATTGCGACCGTGCTCGAATTTCTGCCGCGTCTCGACGCGAACGACACCGGGCTGTCTTCCAAGACGATTGTGTCGTCGCTCTATCCCATCGACCGCTTCCGAGCCGAAGCGCCGCCGGACGGGTTCGATGATCTGCGCGAGGCTATC
This sequence comes from Polyangiaceae bacterium, assembly GCA_035622655.1. Classification (GTDB taxonomy): domain Bacteria; phylum Myxococcota_A; class Polyangia; order Polyangiales; family Polyangiaceae; genus Palsa-1150. Next base: position 756 of record DASPUY010000177.1, on the reverse strand, counting down.
GAAGCGCTCTGCCCGACGAAGCCGGGAACGGCTCCGGACACCGTGTCCCTGGGCAACAAGTTTCGTTCTTTCAAGGGCCGCAACGTCGGCGGTCGAAAGCTCGTCAGCGTCGAGGGCCGCGGACACACCGTCCGATGGCGCGTTGTCGAGGTGACGTGATGGTGGGGGTGGTGAGGCTTGTAGGGCTCGTTCGAACCCAAACTGTCAGCGACGGTTCTGACAGTTTGGGGTGTACCAGTACCGCGGACCCCCACCACACCCACCCGCTGCTGGGCAAGACGGGCAGGACGACGGCCGGGCTCCGCACGGACGTCGGCATGCACGCTTTTCCCCCTTGTCCCACATGGAATCACACGGAGCGCTCGCCATGAACGATGAGCACGACGCGACCGACTCGCGCAAGGCCAGCGCGGCGTCGACATTGAGCGAGGCCACGCCTTCACCGCACGCCTCCAGCTCTGGCCCGTCCGGCCACCACGACGCGACCGAGGGCCGCGTCGTGCGCGTCGAAGTGCCGATCCGCGTTGAGTCGCCGAACCGGCTGCACGCCGAGCATCCCCTTGGCCGCGCTCGGCGCGTCCGGCGGGAGCGCGCCGCGATTCGAGAGGCGCTTGATGTCACCGCCGGTCCCCCGGGGTCCCGTTTTCGCCGAGATCGCCGGTGCCCGGGTCCGAGGCCCGGGGGTGGGGTCAGGCGCAGAGTTCGAGCTGACGCATTCTGTCGCGCATGTCGGATCGGACGTCGGAGTCATACTCG
>DASPUY010000176.1:0-25671 GCA_035622655.1 Polyangiaceae bacterium | reverse complement strand
CGAGTATCCGTTGCCGTTGAAGATGACCGCGCCGTGCTCCTTTACGATGCCCGCCAGCAACTCGCCGACCGCCGTGTTCAGCGGGGTGCCCTTCGTGGTCGCCGCTTCCAGCTTGCTCGCCACGTAATCGACCGACTCGGCCACCACCGTATTGAGGACGATCATCGGACCGGCGATCGATTGACCGGAGCCCACGGCGCGAAACTCGAACCGATTGCCTGTGAACGCGAACGGGCTGGTACGATTGCGATCGCCGGGGTCCTTCGGAAGCTTCGGAAGAGTGTCGACGCCGATCTCGAGAGTCCCCTTCGACTTGGACGACTTGGCGCCACCTTCACGAATCTGCGCGAACACGTCCGCCAGTTGCTCTCCGAGGAAAACCGAAATGATCGCGGGTGGGGCCTCGTTGGCGCCGAGGCGATGGTCGTTGCTGGCCGACGCCACGGAGGCCCGCAGCACGTCCCCGTAGAGGTGCACGGCGCGAATGACCGCGCTGCAGAAGACCAGAAACTGGGCGTTGTCGTGGGGTGTGTCTCCCGGATCGAGCAGGTTGCCTTGGGTCGCGTTGCCGAACGAGAAGTTGACGTGCTTGCCCGAGCCGTTGATGCCGGCGAACGGCTTCTCGTGGAGCAGACAGACCAGACCGTGGCGCTCGGCGACGCGTTTCATCGTCGCCATGACGAGCTGCTGGTGGTCGGTGGCGATGTTGCCCCCCTCGAACATGGGCGCGAGCTCGAACTGTCCAGGTGCCACTTCGGCGTGCCGCGTCTTCGCGGGAATTCCAAGCCTGAAGAGCTCCTGCTCGCACGCCACCATGAACGCGAGAACGCGCTCGGGGATTGCGCCGAGATAGTGGTCCTCGAACTCCTGGCCTTTCGGGGGCTTGGCCCCGAACAGCGTTCTTCCTGCATTCATGAGGTCGGGCCGCGAGTAGAAGAACGTCCGATCGATCAGGAAGTACTCCTGCTCGGCGCCGGCATACGAGGTCACCATTGCGGGATTGTGGTGGCCGAAAAGACGCAGCACGCGCTGTGCGTGGACGTTGAGGGCCTGCGTCGAGCGCAGGAGCGGCGTCTTCAGGTCGAGGGCCTCGCCCGTCCACGAGACGAACGCCGTCGGGATGCACAGCGTGAGCCCGCTCGTCGTCTCGAAGAGATAGGCCGGGCTGGTCACATCCCATGCGGTGTATCCGCGCGCCTCGGAGGTCGCGCGGATGCCGCCGTTCGGAAAGCTGGAAGCGTCCGGCTCCCCCTGGGTGAGGGTCTTTCCGGAAAACTCGGTGATCGCCCCGCCTTCGCCGTCCGGGCTCAGGAAGCTGTCGTGCTTTTCCGCCGTGTACCCCGTCAGCGGATAGAAGACGTGGGCGTAGTGGGTGGCGCCCTTTTGCAGCGCCCAGTCCTTCATGGCCGACGCCACGACGTCCGCCACCTTCGGATCGAGAGCTTGTCCGGAGTCGATCGTGCGCTTGAGGGAACGAAAGACCTCTTTGGGAAGGTGAGCCTTCATGGCCGCCAGGCCGAAGACGTTGGTGCCGAAGAGCGACTCGGCGGAGCTCTCCTTGAAGCCGATGGCCGGCTCGGACTGGTGGCCGTTGCTCGTCGTCACGGCGTGGATCCGCGCGATGCTTGGAGTCATGATTTTCAGATCCTTTCACCGACGGACGCCTCGCCAGTCGGGCCCCGCACGATGGGGCCGGTGACGTTTCCTGCTCATTTCCGGACGAGGACGAATGACGTGCGCGACAGCGTCTCTCGGCGCCTGCCTGATACCAATCGCGGCACCCCGGAAACGCCGGGGGCGCCGCAGGATGTGCTGTAGAGCGCACAAAGATTGCGCGGCGGATGCGTACTGTCTCGACCGCTTGTGGCGCCATGGGGCCTCGTTGGAGTGGGCGACTCGAGCGCATTGCTCGCGGGAGGCCCCTGAAATGCCGTGCTGCCGAGGCCCGGTTACTGGACCATGATCGACCCTTTACGCTGCAGAATTTCTTCTTAATGGCACGCCGGCGGCACACGCGATGCTCCCCCTAGGGGAATGCACTACCGAACTCATTCGCCTCTCCCCCTCCTCAGGCTGGCCACGCCCGCCGCTCTCGTCACTGCGGCTCTGGTCGGAGTCGCCTGCTCGTCGTCGAGCGAGCCCGCGAAGAGCCCCGCCGAAGCCCAAACCAAGCTCAACGACGCGCTCGGACGTCTCGACGACGCAGCGAGCACCGTGAAGGACCTCCGCGGTCAAATCCCCGATGACGCAGCCGCCCGCGCGCGGTGCCTGGTCGTCGTGCCGGCGATGAAGAAGGGGGGATTACTCGTCGGAGGGCAGTCCGGTCAGGGCTTTGCCGAGTGCCAGACGCCCCACGGTTGGAGCGGGCCGGCTCCTGTCGTCGTTAGCGGCGGAACGTTCGGGGCTCAGGCGGGCTACCAGGAAAGCCAGGTGGTTGCGATCCTGACGACCGACAAGGCACGGCGGAAGCTCGAGACCGGATCGCTGAAGATCGGCGTCGATGCTTCGGCCGCTGCGGGACCCGTCGGCGTTGGCCGGGGCACCCAGTTCACGGACGCCGAGGTGCTCTCGTACTCGAAGGCGAGCGGCCTTTTCGCAGGCGCGACACTCGACGGAACGTCGGTCAACGCCGACATCGAGACGACCAATGCCCTGTACGGCACCAACGTTTACATGAGCAGCATTCTCGAGGGCCAGGTACCTCCGCCGCCGCGGTCGGAAGTGGAGCGCTTCATGACCGCGCTTCGCACGGCATTTCCGCCCACGCCCGAGGTCGCGCAGTCGAGCAACTGATGCTCTCCGGTCGCGGCGGGGCGAACGCGGCCGCTCCGCCGCGAGCCTCCGGGTCCCTGCACGGGACCGGCCCGCATCGAATTGGGCCCCCGCCTTCGTTGCCGCGCAGGCGCGCGAGCCCACATTGAGTCGAGTGCTGCAGAAAGTCGCCGGATTGATGATCGGCGCCCTGGCGCTCGGGGCCGATGAGTTCACCCGTGCCGACGACGTCGGTGATTGCCTGGCCCGGATGCATGCGACGGATATCCAGGCCCAGTGCGCCCGCGACCCGACCGGAGCGATCGGATCGGTCTCGTGCCAGAGCGTCCACTCAATGATCGAAAGCGCCCGGCTGGCCTGCGAAAAGGAGGCCCAGGCTCGCAGAGAACGCGCGGAGCAGGAGCGGCAGCGGGAGCTGGAAAAAGAGGTCGACGACCTCGTCGCAAAGCTGAAGGAATACGGATTGCCAGCGGTCTACGAGGACCTCGCCGAGGATGCGCTCGGGGCGGCGCCCGACCACGTCGAGTCGATGCGCAAGCGTCTTCTCGAGCTGCGTCCCGATTACGACGTGAATGCCCTTCCCGATGCAGGGGTCGTCGCGGGGTTCGTCACGCGGGAACGAAAGTGCCGCCTGAGCCGCAGGTGCATGTCGGCGCGAGCGTACAGGAAGGCGGAGGAGAAGTTCTTCGCGGAGACGCTCGGTCCGATGTGCCGCTACTCACGCGACCTGCAGATCCTTCGGCGCGAGGTCGCCCGGGAGAGATCGAGTCCGCCGGGCGCCGTCGACACCGAGAAAATGAAAAAAGACCAGCAGAGAGCGAAGGACGACCGAGAGCGAATCAAAGAGCTGACGCCGGCATACGTCGCGCGCCGCCACCACGCGTTCGGCGGCTGGCAAACCGAGCCGCGGTGCGTCGAGGCCGAAAAGAGCGGCCAGTTGAAGCCGGACTGATGCCTTACTTGAGGGCCGACGACAGCTCGGCAGCCGCCTGATCCTCGACGGACGCAGCAGTCGCGTGCGACAGCGGACGGGCTCCGCTCTGTTTCGCCTGCAAGCCTTTTGCGTCCGTGCCTGTCCGATCCGACCGCGTGGCACCGAGGCTCCCGGTCCCGCTACCGCTATGGATCTCGCTGGCGGTTCCCGCCGATTCCACTTCGCTGGGCGGCTCTGCGGCGGAACCGGCCAGACCTGCGACCGCGCTCGCCAGGCCTGCGACCCGATCGCTGTTGGCGCGCTTGGACGGGGCCGCGTGCTTCTTGTGGCTCTTCTCGCCGGCGACGTGGGTGCCGGCAGCGGGGAGCGCGCCGATTGCGTCGGGAGTCGGGCCCGGATGCGTCGCCTGAGGATTCCTGGGGGCGGGCGTCGGAGCATCCGCAACCTGAGTGACGGGGTCGGCCCCGTCCTCGACTCCGTTCGCGTTCGCCGACGTAGGCCGGTGCGCGGCCCAACCGATCACGGGCAAGGCGCACGCCATCGCGATGACGGTGCCAATCGCCAGAAGCGGCCCAACGCCCACGCGTGGAGCCGTCAGTTGCGGTGACGATTCGTCCGCGGTCAGGGCATGAGGGATGAGCGAGTCGTGATTCGGGATCGTGACATCCCCCCACTCATCGTCGATTTTGTTCGCTGCCTTCATCGTCTCGGCGGATTCGCTCGGCTTGCGGGTGGCCCGGGCAAACTGCGTCTGGGTCACGGGCGGCGCGACGGATGCCGCACCCTCGTAGGCCTTCAGGATATCTTTCGATCGGAATCGAAACAACTGCAAATACGGATTGTCGTGGAGCTGTGATTTTATGGTCGCTCCGGCGCCGGAGGCGACGCGGCGCTGATAGTCGAGAGCGCGACCGACGAGCGAGCTGCGAGCGCTTTGCATCCTTCATGGACGGTGCCCCGACGACCGGCGCAGCAGGCAAGCGGGCTCGTGTCTACGGTCAGCGAGCGCCCGCGCATCCAGCCTGCCCGAAGCTTTCCACTGCCACGGGACCCGGGCAGCGCGCGGCGCGCCGGTTCGCACCGCCGTCTTGGCGCACCGCCGTCTTGGCGCACCGCCGTCTGGCGCACCGCCGTCTGGCGCACCGCGTTCTTGGCGAGTCCGGATCGCGGGGGTGGCGCGGCTCTCTCGCTCGTCGCTCGCCGCTCCCGCTTCTCGCTCGGCTCTCGCGGGAGCGTCGCTCGGAAAGCGCGCGCGTGCGCGTGCTGCTTCCCTCGCGCCGTGCCTCTACGGCCCGTTCAACGGCGCGATGGCCGCCGCTCGCAGGGCCCCGCCTTTTGCGAGGCCGGCCCAAACCCGTTCGCGCAATCGCAAAAACGCTTTAGACGAGTTTCTGGTGCTTGGCAGTCGCTGGACGGACTGGCGCGGCACACGGTAATGGGTCGGGGAGGATGACGTACTGCGCTGCGCTCAAGGTCTCGGCGGGCATGGTGTTCGTCTCCGACTCACGCACGAACGCGGGCTTCGACCAGATCAGCACTTTCCGCAAGATGATCGTCTACGAGAGGCCGGGCGATCGCTTCATGGTGCTACTCTCGTCGGGCAATCTTTCGATCACGCAGTCCGTGCGGGAAATGCTGCAGATCGAGCAGCTCGCGGGCGGGCGTGCCGAGCCGACCACGATCTGGAACGCCCGGAGCATGTTCGACGCGGCGCGGGTTCTCGGACATACGCTGCGAAACGTCTACGAGCAGGATGGTCCGGCCATGCGCGCCGCGGGAATCGACTCGGGCTGCACTCTCATTTTCGGCGGCCAGATCAAAGGCGAGATGATGCGCCTCTTTCTCGTCTATTCGACGGGCAATTTCATCGAGGCGACGGCCGAAACTTGCTATTTTCAAATTGGCGAGGCCAAATACGGAAAACCCATTCTCGATCGCCTGCTCGTCCCGAGCACGCCCCTCGCCGAGGCTGCCAAGTGTGCGCTTCTGTCGATGGATTCCACGCTCAAGTCGAATCTTTCGGTGGGTCTGCCCATCGACATGATCGTGTATACGGCCGACACCCTTTCGAGCGACGACTTGGTCTGCATCGACGAGTCGAACCCGTACTTTTCGATGATTCGGGAGATTTGGGGCAAGAGCCTGCGCGAGGCGGTCGACAGCATCGAAAATCCCGACTGGGCTCCGAGCGGGGCGCAACACCCGTTGAAGGTCCGTTCCGAACGGTACGAGGTCCTGCGGAAGGTCACGAGCCCCGGCGATAGAATCGTCTGAGGTTTTCCCGCAAAGGAGCCCTCTCCGATTCTGCTACTTGGCGGCCGGTCGCTCGCTGGACACCGGACAGCCGTTCGTCTTCGCATCCTTGGTCTTGACCCCCGGAGCGTCCGGACACGCATCCTGACTGTCCGAGACCCCGTCCCTGTCCCGATCACTGTGGTGATCGAACACCTCGATTCCCACGACCGCGCGCCACTCCGGCGTGCCGAAGCGCGCGTCGAGCCCGCCCCCCACCCCCAATTTGACTCGGATCTGGGCTCCGTCGTCGGCGCCGCCCTCGACGCGACCGCTGACAAGCGCCTCCACACCCGTCGCGCTTCCGAAGAAGGAGCGAAACGCAGTTTCTCCGAAAAGCTCCGGCCCGACGATCAGCGCCACCGGCTTCGTGGTCCCGACCTGGAGCTTCGGCCCTGCGGCCAGGCCGAACAGAAGCTCGCTGCCCTGCGGGCTGCCCGGGGTGGGCGCGTCGTCCAGGGGGCGGATTTGGATACCGACCTGACCCGCATACCCGAAAAGCCCGACGTCTCCGGCGAACAGGACGCGCAGCATCCCGCGGAACGTGCCGTCGGTCACGTATTCACTCGTGACTGTATTGGGGCTCGGGATCAAAAGCTGTGCGCTGGCTCCGAGGCGAAACGGACTCCAGGCGGAGCCGAGCAGTCGTGCGTCGAAGCCGATGCGCGCGTCTGCAAACGCGTCGGGCGCCGTCGACGGATTGACTCCCGAGGGCGTGAATGGAATGCCGGTCGTCGGGGCGATGAACTGATAGTTGCCCACGGTGCCGCTGTTTCCCGAAACATCGAGGACCCAGTCCAGGTTGAGATAGAGGCGAAAGCGGTCGTAGGTGGCGGCGAAGCCGAAGTCGGCCAGGGCCAGGTCCGACACCACCGTCAGCCGCTGCGAGCCGTCGGTCGTCCGGACGCGCAGTGGATCGTGGGCATATCCCGTCGTGAGCGCCATGACCCCGCCGAGCCCACCGCGCATGTCGAGCGCGTCCATGACGAACCAGCCGGCACCCGGCGCCGAGAGATAGAGGCGGTCCACGTCGAACCCCTGCGCCGCCTGCTGCGCCTCGGCGCCGCGTGACCCGGTGGTTCCCGCGACGAGGAGCGCGGCGGCCGCGACCCTACTGTGGGCGCGCGCGCTAGAACTCGACATGAACCCTCCCGCCCATGACGTTGACGGGGCCGCGTGCCGAGTTGAATCCCGGGTTGAAGATGAGCTGATAGTCGCCGGTCAGCCAGATCGCCCGGAGCAGGTTGAAGCTGTAAAAGACATCCGCAGTCATTTCGGGAGCGGGGCTCAGGTCCCCGTCACCCACGAAACCGTCGACGCCCCCCATCTCCAGGTACTTGGCGTGAAGCGAGGAGATCCAGCCGAACGCGTAGCCGACGCCCGTTACATCGAAAGGGCGGTGCCACAGCTGCCCCTTGGCGACCGCACCGAAGGAGAGATCCCGATCGGCCGGGTCAAAGGCGTCGACCTCGCTGTGTCCGTCCGAGTACATCGCTCGCAAGAAGACGCCGACGTCCGGGCCGACGTACTGTTCGAGATTGATCCCGACACCCCATTTGGTGTTGGGCTTGCGGACCCAGCACAGGTCGGGAGCCGTGAGGTTCCCCGATCCATAGCTGAAGACGTTCGACGGACAATCGGCCGCATTCATCGCCGGATTCGTCTCGAACGCCTTGATGGCGTCGGCGAATTGTCCCATGACCTCGTGGTTCCGGTAGCCGAGAAGGCGCACGGCTCCGGCTTGCCCGAAGAGAACGTGGTCGTGCTCGAGCTCGAGGGCGTCGGCGTAGACTTGAGCGAGGTTGACATCGATCGGAAGCTGGTTGGGGTTCAGGGGCGGCGCCATTCGCGCGATCCGCAGCGCCCAGTCGTCCCAGTAGAGCTCCGCCGCTGCGCCGAGCGAGAATCCGCGCGCGTCCGCCGCGAAATCCCACGAGGAATGGGTCATGAACGCCATGTTGAGAAAGGTCTGACGTGGGTCCCCCGTGACGTTGTTGTGGTCGAAGACGTCGAGGATCGTGAACGTGCCCGCCGTCAGGACGACCCGTCGGCTGTCGACCGTGGTTCCAAGCTGCATCGGATTGGAGTCCTGTTCGACCTTGCTTCCCCCGATATCGATGTTCTGCCGCAAAAAGGTCCGGGACCTGTAGAGCGACGGCACGATGGATCCCGTCTTCTGCAACTCGAAGTCTTGGATCGATGCGCCAATGCCTCGAAGCTGCGAGAATGCCTTCTCCGCGATCACCTCGGGGACGAAATATGCCTGGGCTCCGGGCCAGAGGCGCGCTCCAAAGAAGAGCGTGAATGAGCCCGTGTAGCCGACTTCGGGGTCGGGCACGAGCGAGTTGATGCTGCCGTTGGCATTGGTGTAGGGGGCCGAAAAACCCGGCTTGTATTGAAAGATGTACGTGAACTGTCCGTACGCGTTCCAGCTCTCGTCCTTGAGGTCGTGCATTTCGTGCTGCGTCAGCAGGTTCATGAAGTCGAACGCGACGTCCTGGTGCGGCGCGGGTGGCGCGCCCTGCCCGCTGGCGCGCGAGGCTGCGAGCCCAAGGGCAGCGGCCAGCCCGATGCCGACCCCGCACCTCATGGATCGCCGCCGTCACTGGTCCCGCCGCCGCCCTCGCAGCCGCCGTCGGTCATGGGCGAGACCGTGCAGGCTGCCGCATCGTAGGTGAGGCACGCGAACACTCCGGGGAACACGATCTGCGTGATGAAATCGGCCTGCGGTTGCGTGAGAAAGCTCCCCGCAGCGCAGTTGCCCGCAAACGTCGTGTCGTCCACCGGGATGTGGAGCGTGTCGTCGAGGTGAACCGAGAAACCCATCTGCGACTGCAAGACTACGAGCGAACTTGGGGGGGTTGAGCCGGCGGGGTTCCATCCTGGCGCAAGCACGGCGTACGCGGTGGTGGCGGAGGCCGGCACTGCGCTCGACGAAGCGGACGAGGAGCCGGGGGGTATGGGGGTCGTGAACGTCGCCGTTTGCCAGTAGGCCTGATAGACGACCAGAGGAGCGGGTGAGTTTGCCGGGTAATCGTTGTCCACGACGACAGACGTGTCGGGCGGGCTGCAATGGCTTGCGAGAACAAGCACGAGAGGAACTGCGGCGGCGCCGCAAACAGCGCCGGATTTTGCGAGTGCCATGCCGGACGAGAACCGTGTATCAGCATGTCGCGCGGTCTTCGAGTCGAAATCGGGCCGACGTCCGAATTTGAAGCGATCGTTTCGGCCCGATGGCGAGCGGTCGCGAACGCTTCGGGGCCGCGGCGGTCACCGTTCGTCGCCGCGCGCCATCGCTTCCTCCCAGTGCTGACCGTCGAACTGGACGACGCGGAGCGCTCTCAGATCGACGCCCTCGAGACATCGCACGTTGACATCGATCTTGTCGGGATCCGACCGGGGGACGTAGAAGCTTTGCACTCCGCAGTATCGACAGAAGCGGTGTTTCGCGACGCCCGTGTTGAACGTGTACGTTGCGAGATCGACCTCCCCGGACAGGAGCTCGAACGCCGCGGGGCGCACGATCGCATGCAGATAGCCCTTCTTGCGACAGATCGAGCAATTGCATTCGGACACGCGCTCCAGGTCGACCGTCACGCGAAACCGGACACGCCCGCAGTGGCATCCGCCCTCGTACGTCCTCACGGACGGCGACGATACGCGACCTCGCGGCTGGGACGCACTTCGGCGCCGTGGTAGAGCGTCGATTGCCATGAGCCAACCGACGTCTCCGGCCGACAAGCCAGGGAGCCCGCGCCCCTCGCCGTCGCCGTCCCGGACTCGGTGGCCTTCGCTTTTGGTGGTCGCGATGGTGCTGCTCGCCGTCGAGTACGCGCTGGCGCGTCGCAGCCACGAGGCGGAGATCAGCTACAGCGACTTCTATCGGGACGTCGCAGACGGCAAAATCGCAAGCCTCGTCTTCGATGGGCGGGACGTCACGGGCCGCTTCGCGAAGCCGCAGACCGTGTCGGGCCGGTCCGTAACGGCATTCGAGACGAGCCTGCCGGACGTCGAAGACACGGGGCTCCTTGCCCTGCTGCGCGACAAGGGAATCGAAGTCTCGGCGCACCGCGACCGGGACCCGCTCATCGTACGAATCCTCGCGCCGATCCTCCCGTTCGTCCTCATCCTGGGGGCCTGGGCCTGGCTGTCGAGCCGGACGCAAAGCATGCTCTCGTCCGGCGGGCCGCTCGCGGGGTTGACCCGCGGAAAGGCGAAGCGTTTCGATCCCGAATCGGAAGTCCGCGTTCGGTTCGGCGACGTCGCCGGGCTCGCGCCCGCCAAGCGCGACCTGCAGGAGATCGTCGACTTTCTTCGTAACGCCGAGCGCTTTCGCAAGCTGGGTGGGCACATTCCCCGGGGCGTCTTGCTCGTCGGCCCCCCCGGAACCGGCAAGACGCTTCTCGCGCGCGCGGTGGCCGGCGAGGCGCAAGTGGCGTTCTTCTCCGTCAACGGGTCCGAGTTCATCGAGCTCTTCGTCGGTGTCGGTGCCGCGCGCGTCCGCGAGCTCTTCGAGGATGCGAAGAAGGCGGCGCCCGCCATCGTGTTCATCGACGAGATCGACGCCGTCGGTCGCTCGCGCGGGACGGGCCTGGGGGGCGGAAACGACGAACGCGAGCAGACGCTCAACCAGCTGCTTTCGGCCATGGATGGTTTCTCGCGCAACGACATGATCATCGTCCTGGCGGCGACCAATCGCCCCGACGTGCTCGACTCGGCCCTCCTGCGCCCCGGCCGCTTCGATCGCCGCGTGGTCGTCGATCGGCCGGAGCTGTCCGCGCGCATGGCGATCCTCGGGGTCCATGTTCGCGGCAAGCCGTTGGCGCCGGACGTCGATCTGAAGCGAATCGCCTCGACCACCCCCGGATTTTCGGGCGCTGACCTGGAGAATCTCGTCAACGAGGCGGCTCTCGCCGCCACGCGCAGGCAGGCTGACGCGATCGCCGCCTCCGACTTCGTCGCGGCGTACGACAAGATCGTGCTCGGAGACCCGCGGGAGACGGTTCTCTCCGAGGAGGAGAAGCGTCGCGTCGCCGTGCACGAGTCGGGTCACACCATCGTGGCTTACTTCACACCGGGTGCCGAGAGGCTCGATCGCGTGAGCATCCTGCCTCGCGGAATGGCGCTCGGCGTCACCCACCAGGTGCCTGCCGGGGACCGTCACCTGATGACCCAGGCCGAGATCGGGGCCCGCCTTCGAGTGCTGATGGGCGGCCTCGCCGCGGAGACGGCCGTTCTCGGAGACCCGTCGTCCGGCGCCGAGCACGACCTGAAGGCGGCCACGGAGCTGGCCTTCGACATGGTCGCCCACTACGGAATGAGCGAGAGCATCGGTCCCGTCTATCATCAGCATCGCACCGAGCAGGCATTCCTGGGTCAGACGCTCGCCGTCGAGGGCGCCACGAGCGACGCGACCGTACACAGCATCGAGCAAGAGGTGCAGCGCGTGCTCGCCGAGGCCAAAGAGGCGGCCACGCAAACGATCCGGGCCCATCGTCCGGCGTTCGATCGGCTGGCTGCGGCCCTCGTCGAGCACGAAACGATCGAGCGTGACGCGCTCGATCGATTGCTCGGGACGCCTGCCCAGGCGGTTTCCGCCGCGTGACCTGGCCCGGCCATGCAGAGGTGCAGCTGGGCGGACAGCGGCGATCTTCTCCTTCGCGCCTACCACGACGAAGAGTGGGACGTGCCCGAGCGCGATGGGCGCGTCCTGTGGGAGACGCTCGTCCTCGAGGGCTTCCAGGCGGGGCTCTCGTGGAGCATCATCCTTCGTAAGCGCGAAGCCTTCCGGCGCGCGTTCAGGGGCTTCGACCCGGACGTCGTGGCCTGATTCCGTGAGCGCGATGTCGCTCGCCTCATGAAAGACGCGGGCATCGTCCGGTCGGAGGCGAAGATTCGAGCCGCCGTCGGCAATGCGCAGGCCTGCCTCTCGATGCAGCGCACGGGGGAAACGTTCTCGGCGTTCGCTTGGCGCTTCGTGGGAGGAGAGCCCCTCGATGGGGGCTCGAGGGTTCGCGCGCGATCCGTCGAATCGGAGCAGATTTCAAAGGCCCTCAAGTCCAGGGGTTTCAAGTTTGTCGGGCCCGTCGTCGTTTACGCCTGGATGCAGGCGGTGGGGCTGGTCAACGATCACCAGCCGGGCTGTTTTCGTCGCGCTTTTCTGGCCGCGCACAAGCTCCGAGCGAGAAATCGGATCGAGGACGACGAAGGAGACGCAGGAAACGGCAACCCCGACCCCCGTCGCCTCACCAGCTGAAGAATTCGTGTTCTGCGGCGGAGTATTGGCCCGCGCAGTCTCGGCCCACGAAGGTTCGTTTTCCGTGGGCGTCCGCCGACGCGGCGCGAGCTGGCCCGCCCACTGCATTCGATGTGCATTTCGATGGAGGCAACCATGGCTCGCAATTTTCGATATGGGAGCGCAATCTCAACGGGGTACCGCGTGAGCGGCGCGGTCGCGACGCTGCCCATCCTCGCCGCTGTCGTCGGGTGCGCGACGTCGTCCCCGGCTGCCAAAACTGCCGCGGACTCAGCCCATGTCGTCGCTGCCAATCGATGCGCGGACGTGGAGGGTGACAGCAACCTGAACGCCGTCCTGAGCGGGGAGGCCGTGGATTACGTCAAGCCTCTCTATGCCAACCTGAGCGATCCCAGAGGGTCGCAAGAGTCGCAGCTTCGGGGAGCCACCGTGATGGTCAGGGCTCTTCCGGGAATGACGGCCGAGTGGCTCGATCGTCAGCTCAAATGTCACAGTGCCACGGAGACCCTCGGACAGAGCGAGGCCCCCTCCACCGATCCGTTCTTCTTGCCCGGCACGCCCGTGACCATTGCGGTTCGTCCGCTCGGCAGCGCTTTCGCCGTCGATATCTCTGCGTTTCCACCGAAAGCGGCCCACCGTATCCTGAACCGGGCGAACGACTGGCTCGCCAGCCGAGCCGCGGCCGCGTCGCTGTAGCCCGTGCGCTTGCGGCTGCGTCGTCGAGTCTGGCCTGGGCGGCGGGTCGTCGCCCCTACAACCCTTGAAGGGTCGAGCTGGTCACGGTGATGCTCAGGGCATTCACGCCGACGGCGGTTCCGGCGTTCGTCACACTGCCGGACTGCACGGTTGTCCAATGCCCGCCGGTGTTGCCCGTCATCGTCGTATCGGTGATCGTCAGCGTTCCCGAGAAGTTGTCGCTCGTGAAGAAGAGACCGCCGCCGAACGCGCCGCTGCCGGCGTCGTTGTTGGTGATGGTGTCGCCGCACAGGATCACGTTGGCGTTCTCGCCGTCGTTGTAAAGCGCGCCGCCGTTGCCTCCCGAACCGACCTCGTTTTGGCCGTTGTTCATGGCCGAGCATTCGCTCGGGTCGTTGTTGTTCGCGCCGTTGCCCGTGGCGACGTTGTTCGAAAAGACACTGCTGTAGACGTCGAGCTCCGCCCAGAGCGTGCCGATCGCGCCCCCGTTGGCTCCCTGGTTGCCCGTGAACGTGCTGCCCGCGATGAGGACGCCGCCCTTGCTGCCCTCGACGTAGATTGCGCCACCGCCGGTGTCCGGGCCAAGCAGCGCGGCCTGGTTGCCCTCGAAGATCGAATCGATCACCGTCAGGCTGCCGTCGCGGACGAATACGGCGCCGCCCTCGCCGTCGTCCCAACCCTGTGAGCATGGAGCGGGAGCCGGAGGAATGGCGTCGGTCGGCGTCGTCTTGCCGTGGGCAAGCGTCAGGCGCTGCAGCGTCAGGCCGTTCGTGTTGACCTGCCAGTTGCCGCTGTCGAAGCTCAGCAGCTCGACTGCACCCCCTCCGTCGAGCGTGATCGTCCCGCCGCCGTCGATGACCGTGCTCGTCGTCGTCGGAAGGTTCAGCGTCGACGTCACCGTGATCGTCGTCGGGTTGCCGCCGCAGTCGAACGTGATGATCCCGCCCTGCGAGACGGCCGCCGAGAGCGCACTGAACGTGCAGCTTGCGGGCGAGCCGCTGCCCACCACCGTCGTCGGCTTGGACGTATCGACGAGCTGGCCCCGCGAGGGAACACCCGAGGTGCACGCGCTGCTCGGATTGCCGGGCGCGAACGTCTCGCCGCTGTCGCCGGCGGCGGAGCTCCCGCCGGAGCCGGAGGTCGTGCTCATGGCCGAGCTGGCAGTGGCGCTCGACGTCGCGGCGCCATTCGCGCCTTCGGTGCTTGCGCTGGAGCTTTGCGCGTTATCCTCAGATGCGCTGCCGCCGGTCCCGCGCGCGCTCCCGCATGCCGGTCCGCCGGACGTGACGAGGCACACTCCGAAGATCGCCGAGCGGAGCAGGGGTGGCGGGCCGGAAGCGTCGCGCATGGATCCCCGAGGGTCCGGCGCCGAGCCGGGCCCAAGCCATTCACTTTGCTTCGAGAGCAATGGTTCGTCCACAGCGTGGAGGCGACGCTTGCCTCGAAGCGCCCCTCGGGGCCCGGCGCATCGTCGCGATGCGCGCCAAGGTGAGACCAGCGTCCCTACGAGGGGCGCATGTCAGGCGACTAGGGAATTTCGACGCCGATCTGGCGCAAGTACGAGATCGAGTCCGAGTAGACGTCCTTTCGCGCCACGAGGCCACCGCGCATCGGGATGACGTCCATGCCGTTCCAGCAGATCTTCTTGCCGGAGGGCGCGTAGGTACGCCCCGCGCGCGTGATGGCCTTGGCGTATGTGGCGGTTGCGGTCCACTCCTGGACGACCAGGTCATCGCGCACGTAGAGGCGCCGCCCTTCGAAGCGCAGATCCGGAAACGCACCGAACACGGTCTCGATGATCCGTCGGATCTCGGCTTTGCCGGTGCCCTTTCCGCCGCTCGTGTGGTTCTCGAATACGGAGTCCTCCGTGTGCATCGCGAGGATCGCGTCGACGTCGTGACGGTTCCACGCATCGTTGTATTGGACGATGACGGCTTCGAGCGGATGGGTCATGCGGCGATGGTCGCTCCGCTCCACGCCGGAAGCAATTGGACCGCCACCGCGCGGGAAGTCGCCTTGGGGGTTTGGAGAGGATGGCGTTCGACCGGGCGGTGGCGGCGCCGAACAGTGAAGCATCCTGTGACCGGAGTGACATGCCGCTCGTCGGCTCCAAAGAACGGTCGGTCGGCAAACTTAACCGCGCCCAGGCCATTCAGTCATGGCGCCTCCATCGGCAATCGCACCACGAAGGTCGATCCGCGGCCGGGCCGACTCGCCACGGTGATCGATCCGCCGTGCGCATCGACGATCGCCTTGGCGATGAAGAGCCCGAGCCCGAGACCCGCAAAGTGCTCTTTGACTGCAGCACGCTCCATCGGCTCGAATACCGCCGGCAGCCGGTCCGCTGCAATGCCCAGACCTTCGTCGCGAATCGTCACCTCGGCCACGTTCCCGTCCACCCGGGCACTGACCGTGATGGGATGCCCCGACCCGAACTTGACAGCGTTGTCGAGCAGCTCGTCGATGACGGTCTTGAGGCGCATTCGGTCCCACCGTCCGACGATCGGTGGCGGAGAAACGACGGACACCTGACTTCCCGCGCCCTCGGCGCGGCCGGCGATACGACGGACGCTTTCTTCCAGGATGGACACGAGATCGCAGGTCGCATGATCGAGCCCCACGCCCTCGGCGCGGATGCAGAGCGCAGCGATCACGCGATCGACGAGGCCGCGCAGGCGGTGGCTCTGTCGAGCGATGTTCTCGATGAGCCTTCGATCGCTTGCACCCGCCCTGCGCTGCAGACTGCGTGTCGCGAGCTCGAGGACCATGAGGGGTGTTCGCAGCTCGTGAGCCGCGAGCACGAGTAGATCGTCCCGGGCTCGCATCGCTTCGCCTGCCAGCTCGTAGAGCCGTGCGTTCTCGAGCGCCGCCGCGACTCGGCTGACCACGTTCTGGCCGAGGGTCAGGTCGTCGGCGTCGTATTTTCGGTCCGAGGCGAAGAACGACATGGCGCCGAAGGCTTTGCCCCCGACCATCAGGGGCACCGCCATTGCCGTCCTGATGCCGAACTTCGCGATCCAAGCGCGCTGCGGGTCGCTGCCGCTCGCTCGTCTCGCCGCGGCCGCGGAAATCTCGGGGATGAGCAGCGATTGCCCTTGGCTTGCCGCCCGCCGATGAATCGTATCTTGCTCCGATCCCAGCGCACGCGCGGTTTCCAGCGCGCCGGGCGCCTTGGCTGGATCGACGTAGCCCAGGGCGACGCAGTCGAACGTACCTTCGGACGTCATGATCCAGAGCAGCGACATCTCCCCGAGCGTCGGGACGGAGAGCGCGACTGCACGGCGCTGGATCTCGTTACGGTCGAGCGAGGCGAGCTCGACCGAGAACCTGTCGAGGAACGCGGCGCGCTGAGCGGCCGCCTCCACGCGGGTGCGTGCGCGCGCGCCCAGCGCCGACGAGACGAACTGGCTCATGCCGGTCGCGAACTCCTCTTCCCGAATGCTCCAGCGTCGAAGCGCCCCGACGTTCTCGTGGCAGAGAACGCCGGCCAGGTGTCCGTCCACCCAGACCGGAATGTCGAGCATCGAGGAGATGTGTCGCGCGGCGCAGTAGTCGCGCAGCCCCCGGGAACGCGGATCGGTCTGCACGTTGCCGATGTCGAGCGCCCGCTCTTCGCGAACGGCCTCGAAGTATTCCGGCGCTTGGGACGCGAACAACGTCGACCCTCCCTCGTACGCCTGACCCGTCGCGACGTACCCGGCCTCGCAGTGGATGCTCGAGGTGTCGGCTGACAGGCTCCAGAAGCTGACCCGTTCGACCCGCAGAACGCCGGCATCGAACCTGAGGATCGACCGGAGCGATTCGTCGAAGTCTGCGCCGATCCCGCGCGAGAGCTCACCGAGCGCCCGCGCCGTGTCGTGCTCGCCGGTCGCCGTGCGTCCGAGCGGACGATGGGCGGCGTATCCATGCCTGGCTCGCAGTCGCCCGCCCTCCGTCGTCCCCGTGCGCTTTCCGAGCTGCCATCGCTTGAAATGGGTTCGCTGGCGCATTTCCAGCCCGAACGCTTATCCCGTGCCGGGCATTCGGCTCCGGCGTCCACTCGACAGTCCGTTTCGACTCGACCATCGAAATGAGCTGGGCCGCAGTAAAGTACCGTGCTCGCGATGCTCCTCGCTCACCCCGACGAGGATCCGGCCGCCGCTGCGTGGGTCGACCTGTGCGAGCCGACCGTGGAGGAGCTCGGGCGCATTCGCACGGCGACGGGCCTCCGCGTCCCCGACCTGGCTCAGATCAGCGAGATCGAGTCGACGAGCCGACTCGCGTTCGAGAACGGCGCTTACTACCTGTCCACGTCCTTCGTGGCACCACGCCCGGACGGGGATCTCGTGATGGTGCCGGTAGGATTCGTGCTCTCCGGGCGCGTCCTGCTGACCATGCGTTTCGGGCCGGTGGCGGCGCTCGACGCGGCCCACGAGGCGGCGGCAGCCCAAGGAGTTCGAACGGCCGAGGAAGCATTCCTCCTCATTCTCGAGACCGTGGTCGATCGCGCGGCCGACAAGCTCGAGGTCGCGGGCGTCACGTGCGACCAGCTCTCCGCGACGCGTTTCGTTCCAGCCGTCGGACGCGGCTCTGGCGCGACCTGAGAGCCCCTCTGAGCCGCATCGGCGCCGTCGCGGATCACACCTCTCTCATCCGCGACGCGCTGCTGGAGATCGGACGCATCGTCGCGTACCTGACGAAGGGAGGCGGAGTCGAAGGCGCTCCGCCGGTCAACGAGCGCGGTCCTTCCGCTGTGGTGGTTCAAGCGGCGCGGCTGGATGTGATTGCACGCGTTCGCTCGAGCAGCCGCCAGATCGAGGGCATGACGAGCACGGCGGCGAAGAGGCAGCTCAGCTCCCCTACTGCGGCGATCGCGCCCAGGCTCCGGATCGCTCCGTTGTGGGAGCCCAAAAGAGCGAGGTAGCCGAGCATCGTCGTGAGGCTGCAGAGGACCACTGCCCCACCGCTCGTGCGCAGCACTTCGAGCACGTCCTGCGCGCGCTCGGCCGCGCGACGCTGGGCGACGTTGATCGCGTAGTCGACTCCGATACCGAACGTGATGGGAAGAGCGGCGAAGTTGAGAAAGTTGATCCTTGCTCCCGAGAGGCAGAGGTAGCACGCGACTCCGCCGCAGCCGACGGCGAGCGCAAAGAGCACGCTCCCAAGGTACGGGCCCTTTCTCAGCGCGGCGAAGACGGTCAAGAGTGTGAGTCCGAGAGACAGTGCCAGAGCCCGCGGCACGTCCCGCGCGACGGCGCGGAGCATGTCCGCGAGGATGACCGCGCTGCCCGACCCCCGGACGACCTTGCCGCCCGGCAGCCGCGTCTCGCGAAAGGCGTCCGCGTAGCGCACGAGGCTCCTGAGGTCGTCGCTGGCCTGCGGGTCGGACTCGATGTACACGAGCGCGCCGCTCACCCCCCGCGTGTCGGTGAAACGCCCCGCGATCGACGCGGGGAGGTCGGCGGCCGCGTAGGCGTGCAGGTCGTCCGGGGGCCGCAGTTCGCGAAGGCGGGCCCAGTCGGAGTCGACAATCGCGCCTCGTGCCCGCGCGCGGTCGAGGATCGCGCCGATCGCAGACAGCGTCGGAACTTTCGCGGCCTGGTCCGGCGCCACGAGGTCGGCGAGGCCGTGCACGGCGGCGAACGGTTTCCGGTCGGCCGGGGCCGCGGCCCACCGCGCGCGCAGCGCGTCTTCGAGCAGGACAGCTTCGCTGGACGAGTCGGTCGCGATGACCAGGGCACCCTGGCCGGATCCGAGGATCTCTCGCGCCAGCGCCCACGCGTGGGAAAGTTCATCGGCTTGGGTGCGGTCCGTCTCGGTCTTGCGCAGATCGTATTCCATGGGGTCGTGCTGCACGAAGCGAAGAGCGGCCGCCGTCCCGGTGACGGCGACGACCACACCTGCGACCGCGAACGCCTCGGGCGCTCGACCGACGAGCCAAGCGAACGGAAGCCCGTAGGACATCTCGGCGCGCGTGTGTCGTGCGAGGGCCCCTCGCCCCGCGCCACGATCGAGCAGCACCAGCAGGGGAGGGACCATCAAGGTCTTGACGACCCAGCACGCGATCATGCCTGCCGCTGCGATGAAGCCGAAGTCACGGAACGCACGGAAGTCGGTGACCAGCAGCGATCCGTACGACGCGGCCGCTCCCAGGGCTGCGATGGCGGTCGGCATCCACGTGGCCTCCACCGCAATGCGTACGGCGCCGGCGGGGTCATGTCCCCGGCGACGCTCCTCGAGGTAGCGAGCCTGGTAAAGGATGCCCACGTTGATGCCGTTGCCCGCCACGATGCTGATGAGAAATGCCGTCGCGACGTTCAGGTGGCCGATGACCAACTGAGTCAGTCCGAACGTCCAGGTGAGACCCACCGCAATGGTCACGGCCATCACCAGCACGGCCCGGAGGCGGAGGAAGTAAAAGACCACGGCGCCGAGCACGAGCGCGATCCCGGTCGCGCCGACGCCGACCAAATCGTGTGCAATCACGCTGTACTCGCGCAGGCCCGTTGGCAGGTCTCCCGCATACGACGCGCGAACGGTGGCGCGATCCGGCGCCATCGACCGGACGTGCTCGACCGCCGTGCGGACCCGGTCGAACGTGGCGGCGGCGCGGGCAAGATCGCCTCCCGCGACGGGCGATCGCGCAATCACCACGAGTGCGTGCCCGTCGCTTCGCTCGTAGTACCCGTCGGGGAAGCGATCGACGTCTCGACCCCCGGCGGCAGCGCGGGCGCTGCGTCGCACACGATCTTCGATGGCGCTCCACGCCAGAGTCGGCCGTGCATCGTCGTCCAGGGCTGCTCCGGTCTCGCGGGCCACTTCGAAGTCCCACTGTGCCTCGATGTCTCGGTCGAGTCGGTCGAGCTCCGCGCGATCGATGAACAGGCCCAGGCGCGGCGCGAGGAATGCCCGCAGCTCATGTGGCCCGTCCTCTGCGCTCGATACCTGCTCCGGACCCACCGCGAGCAGCTCCGGGACCAAGTCGTCGCCGAATCGCCGTAGCGTGTTTCGATCCGGTCCTTCCAGGACGACGAGCAGTGTCTGCGCCGTAGCTGCCCTGTGCTCGAGTCGACGGAGCTCCCGGACGCTGGGAGCGTCGTCCGGGAGGAGAGCATCATATCGCGTACGAAGCGTCAGCCGAGACGCGAAAACGGCGAAGACCGCGGTGATCGCCGTCGTTGCCGCGAGGATCGCCAAGGGTCGCCGCAGTTGCCAGTCGACGAGCCGACGCGCGGCCTCCCTCAGCGCGTTCACGGCGCGCTTCGCTCGCCGGGCTCCCGGCAGGCCCGAAATCGATACTGCGCCGCCCGCAGCCCCGATCGGTCGATCTCCAGCACATCGGGGGGGGCGCACACGTAGCCGGGCAGGGCCTGGTGAACGAGTGCGGGATAGCGCTCGCTGTCCACGAAGACGACTGCAGCGCCGTGGGGGGGGTGCCTGCGTCCCTCGAAATCGAACTCCGTTCGTCGAGGGCCGTCTGCAAGTGCCCGCAGAGAACGTTGTGGGCGCCGACGACGACCGCGGCAGGGCCGAGCCCCGACGCCTGCGCGCGAATGGAGGCACGCACCTGGTCCCAACCCAGGGTCTCGTTGAGCGGATCCGAAGCCGCGTCGTAGTGGGGCAGCTTTGTCGCGAGGACCGGAGAGCCCACGTGGACGGCATAGAGCGATGCCGCGAGCCCGCTCACGAGCAGCGCGACACGATGAACGCCGTGGGCGGCCCGCCGAAGCACCCCCGTGCTCTCGTCGAGGAAGCCTCCCGCCGCGACGACGAGCGGCAGGTATCCGACCATCGTCCAGTGCGGCTCGGAGTCGCCGGCCCTCACCATCATGGTGAGCAGGAAGGCGAGGACCGGCAGACTCGCGATCACGACGAACCGATGGCGAGGATCGCTTCTCGACCGAGCGCATGCGTAGACGAGGACACCGACGAGCGCCGGCAGGACGATTGGATGAAAGTACGCGAGCTGGGCGCTGCCGACGCGCCGGAGCACCTGCCACGGCGACTCTCCCGGCCCCGTCGCCATGCGCTCCGAGAAGTGAAGGTGCAGCGACGGCCAGCCGCGAAGCGCGTTCCACACGATCACCGGCGACGCGACCGACAGCGCCACGAGACCTGCCAGGTAGAAGGATGGGCGGCGCAGCCAGCGGCGCACGCGGGGGGAGCTGGCGACGAACAGGAGCGTCACGGGCACCGCGAGGACCGCCGTGTACTTCGCGAGAAAAGCAACGCCCACGGTGGCACCGAGTGCCAGCGGTCTGTATGGCTGGTCGTGATCCCGGAGGTCGAGCAAAAGCAGAAGAAACAGCGCCCAGAGCGGCGTCAGGAGCGCCTCGGGGTTCAGGAGAAAGCCAACGAAGAAGAAGACGGGGATGCAAGCGAGGACGGTCGCGGCGAAGAAGCCCGCCCGTGGAGAGAAAAGTCGCGCCGCCAGCCGGTAGATCAATGCCTGGAGGGCGGCCGCGTAGAGCACAGGTCCAATCCGGGCCGCGGGTGCGGAGCCCAGTGAACCTGCCGCGTGCCTGGCGATCCACGCCGTCCACGCGACGAGCGGCGGGTGGTCGTAGTAACTGAGAGCAGGGGTCCGAGCCCAGCTCGCGTAGTACGCCTCGGTATCCGACAGCCCTGTCGCCGTTGCGACAACCCATCGCATGGCCGCGGTTGCCGCGATCAGCACAGCCGTGCGCTCGACCCAGAGCGCGCGCGCGGTTCGCGGCGGCCCGTGCCTCGCCGGAAGGATCGAGCGGCCCGGACCCAACGGATCGACGGAGGTCTTGGTGGCGTTCATGGGCAAAGATCGGCCGCTCGATCGCTGTCGAAAGGCGCGAGATCCATCTACGGGCAGGGTCCGCGGGCCCTCGCGACGCGCGAGCTCGTAAGCCGTCCGATGCAGGCGAATCGAGAGTCGTCTCGCTCAACCGGTGCCGTCACCCCCGAGGCGGAGCTCTTTTCGTAGGACCGCCGCCAGACGCAAGCCCGACGACGTCGTTTACGCAATCACGTAAACCCGAGCGCTCTTGATGACGGACTCGCCATGAGTGTACTTGCAAATGACATCATGATTGCAGAAGCGAGTACGGTGCCCTCGCATCACGGCAGGGCCTATGCCGAGCTCGAGGGCGGTCAAGGCCGCGAGGTTTTCTTCCGCCCCCGCCGCTATCCGCGCGAGGACCTCGGGCCGGTTTGCCCGGTGGTGCGCGTGGTCCTGGGACCGCGCCTCCCATCTTCTCCCGACGCGCGCGCAACCGTGCACGAATGCGCCTTGCGCGACGTCTCCCAAAGTGGCGTCGCCGTCGAGTGGCCGACGGCCGCCCGCGTCGAGACCGGAACGGTCGTCCCGTCGATCACCGTCAGCTTCGACGGGTACGAAGCGTACTCGGGCCGCGGTCGTGTGGACTCGGTTCGCGAGGTCGATCAGAAGGTGCTCGTCGGCGTGTCGTTCACCGACGGGCTTTTGAACATCCGCGACGTGATGGATCTGCGCGAAGTGCGATCGTGGAATTTGAGCGGCGCCGGCCCCCTTCGGATCGTGGAGCGGCCGTGGCAGGTGGATGGGTGCGATCGGTTCAAGGGTCTGCTCGGTGAGCTTCGGCTCCTGCTCGAGGACGCCTTCCGGATGCTCGCCCGCGTCGAATCGTCGCTCCCCTGGGGCGTGGTGCACGGCGAACGGGAGTCGCCGGCCCGACGCGCGTTGATCGAGAACATTCACGAAGAATTCGCCGTCGAGTTCGCCTGGTACTCGGCGAAGGTCAACGACGCGTTCCGCGCCGCCTCCGAGCATGACGTCGAATCCCTGAAGGAATATTCGCGTCGTCAGATACACGAATATCTGATGCAGGCGCCGTGCTTGCACCGCGCGCTCCACAAGCCCCTCGGGTACCCGGGGGACTACGAGCTGATGAGGCAGTTTTACGACATGCCCTTTGCCGGTCCAACGCTCTTTGCGAAGGCGATGAACCTGGCCATCCTGCGATCGCGGGGCGTACACGCGGTGCGCTCGCGAAAAGACACGGTCAAGGAACGACTGCGTGCGCTCCTGGACGCGCGCCCCGGCGAAGCGCCCGTCCGTGTCCTCTCGATCGCGGCGGGTCCGGCGCAAGAGATTTTCGAGCTGCTCTGCGAGCGCGAGCCTTTGCCTCGCCCGCTCGAGGTGGTTCTGTTCGACCAGGACGAGGGTGCCCTCTCCCACGCCCACGCAAGGCTCACGGGGCTCGTGGGCTCCAGGTGGAACGAGCGCGTGCGCGTCGTCTATCTGCGCGACTCGATCAAGAGCCTGCTGAAAGGTCGGAAGACTTTCGACCCATTCGGGCGGTTCGACGTCATCTTCTGCAGCGGGCTTTTCCACTATCTTGCGTTTCGAACCGCGGTTGCGCTCGCGCGTAGCCTCGTCGAGAACCTCGAGGCGGAAGGCACGCTCTACATCGGCAACATGGTCCCCGAAAACCCAAACCGCTGGCTCATGGAGCTTCACCTCGATTGGGTCCTCCTTTACCGCTCGCGGGCGGAGCTTCTGCGCGTCGCGCGCGCGGCCTGGCCTGCTGCGCGCGTCGAGATCGTCGAGGAGGCCACCGGGCTCAATCCGTTCGTCAGCCTTCGAAGGGAATGACGCCGAACGCTCACTCGCCTCGGGGTTGGAGGCCGAGCTCCGCGGCCTTCCGGAGAAGCGCTGCGCGCGAGCTCACGCCGAGCTTCGCCGCCGCCCGCGCGATGAGCACCCGGACCGTCGATTGTGCGAGGCCCATCTCGAAGGCGATGAGCTTGTTGAGCTTGCCGTGAAGCGCGCTCAGAACCACTTCGCGCTCCCGTGGGCTCAGAAGGTCCAGGCCCGACGCTCCCTCCCGATTGTCGACTGCCAGGACGAACAGGCGTCCATCCCGTACGAACCCGTCGACCAGCGTCCAACGCCGGCCGATGGCGCGCGGCTGCCGTTCAGCGGCCTCCGAGGCAGCCTGGGATGCAACTCTGAACGGATCTTGCCGGGTGGGGCGCATGCGAGCGGGCGCGCTCTCGGGTGCTGCGGCGCCGGGCGCGCCAGGCGTCGTCGGCGTGACCTGCGGGATTCTCCGACGCATGGGTACTCCTCGCGCAGGACCGTAAGCGCGCGGCGACGCGCTTGCTTGAGCGCCGGGTGATTTGTTCAGGAGCGCTGCGTGAGTCACGAGCGCCCCGCGAGCTCCCGCTTGAGCCGGTCGATCCAGGGTCGGGCTTCGATCGCTTCGACCTCCGCAAGAGCCCGCTCGAGATGCGTCTTGGCCGCCGATTCATCCCCGAGCGTGCGCCGAAGCCCGCCCAGCTCCCTGTCCACCGGCCCGAAGTATCCGAACGTCGGTACGACGTGCTGTCCCGCAAAGGGGAGCAGGAGCTCGTAGAGTCGCTCGATTTCGTCCGGCGTGCCGAATCGCGGCGCGGCCTGCGCGAGCGTGTGGAGATTGGCGACGTAGTTCCAATCCGCCGGGATCGTGTCGAAGCCCGAGGCGACGATCTGGCGATACTCCCGCCGCGCGGCATCCACCCGGCCGCGTGTGAGGTCGATGAGCGTCATGAGCACGCGCCACGGCAGGTAATCGGGCAGCCACTGGACCATTCTCGCGGCGATGTCTTCGACCTCCCGCAGCCACGGCTCCGCGTCCGGCGCGGGCTCCGCCGCGCGCCACAGGGAGTACGCGACGACGCCGAAGAAGGCTGGGGCAACCGGGTCGCCCAGCTGCTCGCCACGCGCGCGGGCTCGACGCGCCCCCTCGTAGGCGGTCGGCAAGTCGCCCTTGAGCAGTGTTTGAACCGCGGCCATCATGCTCCACCGGTACTGCCAGACGGGATGTCGGAGGTGCGACACGAGCAGCTCGAACGCGCGCGACTCCGCTTGCCACTCGGCGAGACGACCCATTTGGAGGAGGGCCGACCATCGCGACAGGTGTCCTTCGAACACCGCAGCCGATTCTTTCGCCTGCTCCGCGGCCGGGATCAGCTCGTCGGCCAGATCGAGAAGGGGCGCACCCTGTACAGTCGAGCGTGCGCCGATTCCCAGCGCCCGCGCAAGGGCGGCGGAGCTGCCCGTCTTGCGCGCCAGGCGTAGGCCCTCCTTCCATCGATCGCGGTCGCGAGGAACGAGGAAGCGACTGAATGCGTGTGCGGACAGGAGGATCGCGCGCGTCGGGGTTTCCTCGGGCAAGAGTTCGAGCGCCTCGGCCAGCATCGCTGCGAGCTGTGGGTCGGTCGGAGCGGTCTCGCCGAACACCTCGAAACGTCCTATGACGGCGCGCGCAAAGCGCGCGTTGTCTCCCAGCGCGCGGCACATCGCCGCCGCCCTGTCGAAGCTCGCGATGGCGTCCGCGTGCCTGCCCGCGTGAAATTGCGCCTGACCGAGGCCGATGAGGCAGTCGATCTGGACTGCGGCGTCGACGCCGCCCTGTGCTCCGAGCTGCACCGCATGCCCGAGCTGCTCCGACTCGAGCTCGTGTGCATGCGCTCTTCGCGCGCATTCGGCCGCGGCCAGGGCCCACTGCCGTGCCCGGTCTCGGCCCGAAAGGGGAGACGCCAGCCAGTAGTGACGCGCAACGCGATACGTGTGCTCGTCGTCCAGGCATCCCTGGCTCTTCAGAGCTTCTGCGCACCGTGCGTGCAGGTCACAGCGACGCTCGGGGGTCAGGCGTGCGTCGACCGCGTCTCGAAGAAGCGCGTGGACGAACCGGTAGGCGCCAGGGGTGGTTTCCTCCGCGCCCACGATGCGCCGGTCAATGGCCGG
>DASPUY010000175.1:0-9016 GCA_035622655.1 Polyangiaceae bacterium | reverse complement strand
AGATCGCCGGGGCTTCGATCACACGACATGGATGCCCCTCAGGGTGATGTTCCCGGCGGCCGACGCTCCCGTGCTCGAGCTCGCGTATCCGTACGTCGACGAAGCGTCCCTTTTCCGGCTCGGCGAAACGTTGGCTCCGCTGCGAGACGAAGGGGTCCTTTTCGTCGCGAGTGGCGGGATGACCCACAACCTCGCGATGCCTTTTTCGGGCCCCGTGCCCGCTTTTGCATGGGAATTCGACGCATGGGCCGTCGACGCGCTCACACGGCGCGACGTCGACGTCCTTCTCGACTGGCGGCGCCGCGCTCCCGCGTCGCGGTTGGCGCACCCCGACGACGGCGCGCACTTCCGTGTCCTCTTCGCGGCCCTCGGGGTGGGTGGAGGATCGGCGCGCGCGACGTTCCCCGTCGCCGGCTTCGAGTCTGCGCTTTCGCTTCGGTCGGTCGAGCTCCGGTGAGGGGGTGAGCTCGGAAATGGGAGGGTTTCCCCTCGGCGCCCAGGGTCTTGCCTCCGCCGCTCGACTACCGTCTACTGAATAGCTGGGATTGTGCGCGCTGTTTCCCAGGACAGGGGGGCCCATGCCCGGCACCATCAATTTCAGCTATCGCCCAGCCGTCGACGCCGTTGTCGCGACGGTGGATTGGTCTCTCGAGACGGAGGAGGACGTCCGGAGTTGGTACGAGGAGTACAGGGCGTACTTCGTCGGTCGGTTCCGGCGCAAGGTCGATCTCATCCTGGAACTCTCCGATTTCCACGTGAGCCCGACAGTGGCGACGCTCTTCGGCCAGTATCGAGCGCGGATCCTCGACCAGTTCACCAAGCGCAGCTATCGGGTCAACCAGCGTTCACGCGAGCGGACATTCATGTACACGAGCGCGGCTCTTCACGGCGCCCCCGCCAACCACTTCACGAGCATCGACGCGGCCATCGCCGCGCTGCTCGCGGACCGCGAGGCGTCCGAATCGGGCAGGGCATGACCGTCCGTGCCCCGCCGCGCGGTCGAACCGAAAAAGGGCACGTCGCGACGCTCTTCCGGAGCGGCGCGCCGTCAGAACGAGGAAGACACCTCGCGGTGTGCGTTCGCGAATGCGTTCGCGCGCCGCAAGAGAGCGAGGTTTTGCCAGACCTTGTCGGCGGAGACGGTCACGACGTAGAGGCCGCGCTCCGCCTTTACCTCGGTGTCGACCCATGCATCGGGCAAAAAGAAGGGATCGTCCGCAAAGGCGGCCGGGTCGACGTTGTTGAGAACCGCCTTCGCGCTGTGACACTGAAGGACGCGCGCCATCTCGTCTGCACTGATTCTCTCCGGCGGGATGGCGTAGAGCCTCGTCGCGCCCACGAAAAATGCGCCTTGCTGCCGGGTCGACCACGAGACGGATGTAACAGGCTCCACCTTGACGACGACCGTCTGCTGCAGAATGCGCTCCTCGTCGTGCACGACCTTCGGGTCGAGGCATTGCGCGCGCGCCACGCGCGCCGCGCGCTCGATGGGGGTCGGGTCGTTGACGCAGGCCGATGCGGTCCATGACAACCCACAGGCGATCACGAGAGTCGCGAGCTTCTTCATGGGTGCACCCCTCGGCGCAACCGGCTTTTTTTCGCCAGGACTGCGCGATACGATTTGAGCCCGAAGGCTACCATTCGGAATGAGCGCACGCCGTCATGAAATTTCGTGGTCTTGATCGGCACAATGCTTCGTGGCATCGAGATTTGATCTCGACCCTCCGTTGGCGAAGCATGGGTGGCGGAGTCTGCGGCGGGTGATCGAAAAAGGGGGCGACGTCATGAGTCGAGGGAGCTCTTCGTTTGCGCGTTTGCGCGCGGGCCGAATCGTGCAGCTCCAGGTGCGCAGGCTCGCCGACCTCGACGATGTCGAAGCGCTGCATGCCGAGGTCACGGCGCAGATCCGGAGCGCGGGCACCGAGGTCGTCATTTGCTCGGATTGTCGGTTTGCGTCACCCGTGTCGCGAGAGGTCGCTCACGTGTGGGCGCGCTCGATGCGGCAGAACAACGGTGGAGTCGTGCGGAGCGGAATCATCCTCGACCCGGCGAACACGATGTTCAACCTGCAGCTCGAGCGCGTCGTGCGCTGCTCGATCCATCCGCAGCGTCGGCTGTTCGATGACGTCACGATGGTGCGCGACTGGCTGGGCGTGACCTTGTCGGAGCCCGAACGAGAAGCGTTGCGGCAGCTCCTGGCCGACGCCAGACCCTGAGCGGGCCGATGCCGGCGGCGGGCGTGTACGGCGCCTAAGGCGTCTGGGCCCGAAGACGATCCGGCCCCTCGGGGAGGTCGCCGCAGCAGCGCAGACCCTGCTGATAGAACGCGAAGTCCTCGCCGTGAACCCGGGTCGACGGGCGGCAGCGCGCGCGCACCGGGCCCCAGTATCCGCCCTTGAAGATCGACGGCCGCTCGCCGGGCTGAACCGACGTCGTCCACTCGTCGACGTTGCCCGTCATGTCGTAAACGCCGAACGGGCTTCGGCACCGGGGTCGCGTGCCTGAAGCTTCGCCCTGCCAGAGCCGATCGATCTCGCGCAGCGCGTGGTCGCTCTCGCGAGGCAGGAGAGCGACCTCGTTGACCTCGCGCCAGGGCCGATCGATGACGCAAACGTCCGCGCCCCGGTCGTAGCCGTACGGATACGGCATCGCCTCTTCACCCTCGCAAGCAAACGTCCACTCCGCCTCGGTGCAGAGCCGCTTGCCGTCGCGCGCGCAGAGGTTACGGGCTTCGAAGAAGTCGACCATGATCCACGGATAGGCTCCGCGGCGATTTGGGTACTCGAATCGATCGATGCAGAAATGCATCGGCTCTCGCGGTAGAGACGCGGAAAGCGCCAGCCACTGGGGTCGGTCGAATCGCGCGCACCGCTCGGGGAATGTCTGGTCGATCCAATCCACGCACGTCGGCCTCTGAAGCTCGTCGATCGCATCGAGTCGTCCGTGGGAACCGCCCACCATGAGCCCATCGACCTCGACCATGCCCAACGGACAGTTGCCGCGCGTCCCCTCGTGCGCGTCGCTGACCGCGGGGTCTTCGGGCTCATGGGTCGAAGCAATCTGCCAGTGACGACCTTCGACCAACTGCCACTCGTGGGCGAGGGGTGCCGCCGGCGGGGTCTCGAGCGCGGCCCATTCCGCGTTCGACGACGGCCTTTGCGTCACGAGCGCCACGAGAAGACCTGCGCCAAGGGCGAGCCAGTTGCGGCGGTTTCGCCGCTCTCGCCGGAACATCGATGCCTCCGACTGCACTCCAGTATACTCGCTGGCGGCCCCCGGGGGAAACGATGAGTCCGTTGACAGCCGGGTCGAAAGACGCCAAGCATTTCGCAGATGCCATGTCTGCGTGCGCCCTCTGTCGCAAGCCGGTGGTGATCGATCCGGACCTTCTGCCCGACGGTCGCATCGTGCACGCGTCGTGCAAGAACCGGCCGACGGATGCAGAGCACGAGCTGGCCGGCAAGCAGCCCAAGTCGGGCTCGCGAATCCGGGTGGGTCGTCGTCAGAAGCAAGCAGGCTAGGGTGAATCTCGTCCTTCGCTCCCGGGACCGCGACCTCGGGGGCTTCTCGGTTCGCAGGGTGCTCCCCGCCATCGAGCGCCGCCTGGTCGGCCCGTTCGTCTTTTGGGATCACATGGGCCCGGCTACCTTCGAGCCGGCCCACGGGCTCGATGTTCGGCCGCACCCGCACATCGGGCTCGCGACCGTGACATACCTGTTCGAGGGCGAGATCGTGCACAAGGACACGCTCGGGTCGGACCAATCGATCCAGCCGGGCGCCGTCAACTGGATGGTCGCGGGCCGGGGTATCGCGCACTCGGAGCGAACGTCGCCTCGAGCGAGAAGAGAAGGCTCCCGCGTGCACGGGATCCAGAGCTGGGTGGCGCTCCCGCTCGATCTCGAGGAAACGGCGCCGAGCTTTGAGCACCACCCTGCCGGCTCGATTCCGGAGGCGACGCTCGACGGCGTGCGGCTGCGCGTCCTCGCCGGCGCCGCCTACGGATTGAAGGCACCTGCGCGCATCCTGTCGCCCACGTTCTACGTGGAAGCGGAGCTCTCTGCCGCGATGCGCATCGCGCTTCCACAGGAGTACGAGGAGCGCGCGGCCTATGTCGTCGAGGGAGCCGTCGTTGCGGACGGCCGGACGATCCATGCGGGCGAGATGGTCGTTGCAGCTCCGGGGATCGATTGCGTGATTCTAGGCGAGCAGCGCTCGCGCGTGATGCTCCTGGGAGGCGCGCGGCTCGATGGCCCGCGTCACGTCTGGTGGAACTTCGTGTCGAGCTCCGAGGAGCGCATCGAGCAAGCCAGGCGCGACTGGAAGGAGGGACGCTTCGGAAAAATTGCCGGCGACGACGTGGAGTTCATCCCGTTGCCGGAGTGAACGTTCGGAATCGTGTCGGTCGCTCGACCGCGCCGTCCGACACGGCGTCGAGGCTGCGGCTCAGCGCACGCATTTCACCCAGCCCGTGGTGTAGGCGTTCCAGCCGGTCGTGGCGTTGTTGGCCCCCGTATACCCGTCGCAGAAGTCGATGCCCCAGTCCGCGGTGGTTTCCGTCGCGAGCGGCTCGCTCGCCCAGTACCACGTGGGCAAACCGTCGTTCATGCAGCCCGAATCCGAGGACGTGGGATGCGTGCCCGGAAAGACCGTCGTGTTCACCGCAGGCTGTACGGTCGCCTCGTCGACGAGCGTGGCGAGCTCGTTGAGACTCGGAACTCGCCACGTCTGGCCGTTGAGATTGAGCCCCGCGCAGTAGGGGGCCGCCGACGACCATGCGAACTGCGCTCCGCCGCCCGAGCTGGAGTCGCCTTGCTGCCAGATGAGGCCCGTGTAGTTGTCGGTCACTTCGCCGCTGTTCACCGTGTAATGGTTCGGCGGCTCCACGGCCTGCTCGTTCTCGGTCTCGCCCGTGCCGTTGCCGCTGACGCAACGAACGTTGGCCGTGCTCGTCTCGAGGAAGTCGTTGCTCGTCAGGCCTCCGCCGCCCGCGTAGGTTCCTGCCGTGAGGTTGTAGACCCATCCGATATTTCCGGCCTTGCTGATTCCCGCAATCGTCTCGTACCAGAGGGAGTACGTGCGATCGTACGTCTGGGTGGTGAGCCCTTTGGTCCAGGCAAAGACGGAATTGATGACCTGGCCGCTCGTCTTCGTGTAATCCACGAGCGACGCGACCTCGACGCGCGTCGGAACGCGCCAGTCGCTGATCCCCGCGTACCCGCTCGACGCCAGGCCGGCACAGTAAGTGAGGTTGTTGGCCATCGTGTCCGGCATCGTGACGCCGAACGTGCTGGCTGCAGGCGTTCCCTCCGTCCCTTGCCATATCAGACACGTGATGTTGTCGCGCACGGTCCCGTTGCCCAGGTTCGTGTAGCTCGCCGGGTTGGGCAGCCCACTACTCGGAGCGTTCGGCATTGGCCAGCACGCCCATTTGTGCGAGCCGCATGTGGCCGGCTGACACGCTCCGCCGGAGCTACCGGAGTCGGATCCACTCGTCGAGACCGATCCCCCGTCGCCGCTCGATGCCGATTTCGATCCGCTCGATGTGCTCGATCCGCCCGAGCTCGAGCCGCCTGCCGAGTTCGAGCCGGTCGGCGTCCCTCCGGCGCCGGAATCCGCCGATCCGCTCGTCGATCCGTTCGCTGCCCCGTTCGCCGCTTGGGAGCCCGTGACGTTGGTCGCAGAAGAATTGGTCTGCCCGGGCGGCGTCGTGGAGGACGAACCGCATCCCCCGGCGAGCGCGACCACGAGCCCACAACGAAAAAGGGACGAACGGCGGAAGAGGGACTGCGCGGCCATGGCACCCGAGCTCCGAGAAACTCGAGTATACCCGCGAAGAACGACTCGGGAGAGGAGCATTGCGATCCATCGGATTATCTCGAATTGAAAAATCCGGCGGTCGCCGAATGGCTCAACTTTTTTTGTCCAATCGACACTCGAATTCTTCGCGTAGCGAGAACCGTGCCCCCGTTCAATTTTCTATCGTCGCGGTCGCCCCCGTCCTCGTGATACCGATCGGAATAATTTTCCGCCGCGAGTGGGTGGTGCAAGGCAGGCGAGCGAAGAAGAGGATGGTGCCATGAAGATTTGCTTGGGAGCGTCCCCGGGCACGATCGTCGGCACTCAGCCCGACGGATGCGTGACCGACTATACCGTCTCCGCCAACATCGCGACCGCCACGCCCGGACAGATCTGCAACGTCACGACCGATGCCGGGATGGAGAAAGACACCGTGGTATCGCACACGCTGATGCTGAGCGCCGACGGCTCGACGCTGACGTCGACGAGCACGACGACGATCGACGAGACCGCGACCATGACGATGTGTACCGCCACGGCCACGGGAATGTACACTCTGGAGTAGCGCCTTGCCTGGACAGAAGCCTTCGGCAGCGCGGGGGAACCCCGTTCGAGTCGCAGCGTTCACCCTTGCTCTGGTCGCCTGCCGCGAAGCCGGCCCCGGCGCACGAACGACACCGGCCGACGCCGGAGGCACCTCAGAAGGCTGCGCCTCCGCTTGGCTCGAGGCCCCGGTCGTTGACCGGTCGATCGCGTTGCCCGACGGAACCGGTCACCTCGTCCTGCACGCCGCCGCGAAGGGGACTCAAGATTACGTCTGCGCCGCCGATCCGGCCGACGCGAGCGCGGGGGGCTACGGTTGGTCGCTCAAGGGCCCGGAGGCGACGCTGACCGACTGTCATTCGGCTCCCATCGGACGGCACTTCGCGAGCGACGCGGGCTCACCGGAGTGGCAGCTCTCCGACGGGACGTACGTGGTGGCCCACAAGGCGGGCGCGTTCCCCGCGAGCGCAGGTGCCGTCCCATGGCTCTTGCTCGGCGTGGACGGTCACGGTGGAGAGGGGCGCCTGGCCGAGGCGCGCTACATCCAGCGGGTTCGCACCGTAGGCGGCGGCCGGCCCGACACGCCCTGCGATGCAGCCCGCGCGGGCAGCGTGCAGAAGGTCCCCTACGAAGCCGAGTATTTCTTCTTCGCGCCGAGCGCGATTGCGACGGCGGCCCCGAGCTCCACCCGGATCGATTCCTCGCCCTCGGCCGTGGACTCGCCAGCTCCGGACGCCATCATCGCGCAGCACGTGCTCGTTGCGTACAGGGGGGCCAAGCGGGCGCCCAAGGGTGTGACCCGGTCGAAGGCGGATGCGCGAGCCCGCGCCGAGGAGGCGCTCGCCAAGCTCCGTTCCGGCGCCGCCTTCGAAGATGTGGTCAAGACCTATTCCGACGACGCAGGCTCGGTCGATCGGATGGGAAGCCTGGGCAAGTTCGGCCGGGGCGACATGGATCCGACGTTCGCCGCGGCGGCGTTCGCGCTGAGAGTCGGTCAGGTGAGCGACGTCGTCCAGACGCCGTTCGGCTTCCACCTGATCAAGCGAACGCAGTAAAGGAGGCAGTGTCGCCCTGGGCCGACGGAAGCCGGGGGTCCAGCAGCTCTCGGACGGCCGCGTCAGTCGACGAACTTGGACAGAAGGCGGATGTACGACGTCTGATAGCCGTCGTCGGGCTCCGTGACCTGCCAGGAATCGACGGGCCAATCTTCGTTGAACTGCGCGTACGATTTCTGCGAGGGCTGCCCTGCCGGCGGGGACGGCGTCGAGGCGCAGCCGGCCTGGGTCGAGCACGAGTCCGTCGTGCTGGTACAGCACGAATCGAGCGCGTACCCAGGATTGGGGCCGCCGGGCAGGTAGCCGGGTGGTGGACCGTAGGTCGATACGCCGATCTGGTTCCAGAGCGCGCTGGAATGCGTGAACCACGAGTGGAAGAAACAGGTGACGGAGGTCTGTGCGCCGTAGTCGCCCATGTTCGACAGATAGGCGAGGCTGAGAGGATTGACCCCGTGGAAATAGTGGACGTATCGCTCCGCGTACTTGGAGGCGTCGTCGCTGGGCGAGGTGTCGATGCCGTACGAGACCAGGTCGTAATACATCGTTCCCTGTACGGCCCGGTTGGCGTTGCTTCCCCAGACGTACGTGTAGATATAGGCAAGGTACGGGTCCTTGTTGCCCTGCTGCGCGGGAACGTTGTTCGCGCCCTGCATCCCTGCCTTGTAGGCGCTCTGGATGGCCTGGACCACCGACGGGGTCGCCCCCGACGCGAGTGTGTAGTCGAGCAGCGTTTCTTGAGGCTCCCCTTCGAACATGTCGGCGTAATTGCCGTACGTGAACATGTGGGCGTTCGTGTAGTTCGCGTCGAAATATTGCCGGTAGGTGGGTTCCCCGGTCGCCTCGAACAGGTAGAGCGCCGCCTCGAGCTCCCGCATGGGTAGGCCGTACCCGGTGTCGAGCTCCTGATCCCCTGCGCCGACCTTGCCCGTGTTGTCGAACGTGACGTTCGGGTTCGCCTGGGCCCACGCCCAGGCGCTCTGAGCCGCCGTCTCGAGCTGCGACGCATAGGTCGAATCGATGGGCGCGAAGATCACGGAGGCGAACGCAAAGACCGCCGCTCCGCTGTACGAGGCTGACGTGGTTTCGGGACCGTACAGGCACGGTGATGTGTCCGCCGAGGGGGGGCTCGCGCCTTGATGCCCGACGATGCTGAGCAGCCCTCCGTCCGTGCCCTGCATGCGAAGCAGCCAGTCGATTTCCCACTTGGCTTCGTCCAGCACGTCCGGCACGCCGTTGCCCGATTCCGGAATCCCGTAGTCGTCGGCGAAGGCGCCCTGGTTCTCGCGGTAGGCCCGCAAGAGACCAATGACGTCCACGGCCCCCCAGTTCGTGTACTTGTTCTGGTCCCCGGCGTCGAACCATCCACCCAGCAGATCGCGAGGCGAAGCCATCGTATCCCACGTGACGCATTGCGCGTCCTGGGGATGTTCCATCGTGTCGGCCCAGCCGGCGCCGGCGTACATCGCGGGCTTGGCCGTCCCGTCGCGCTGGTAATAGAGCATCCGAATCGCTTGCTCCAAAACCGTGGCGTAGGCGCCGTCCGAGATGCTGAACACGGAGGATCGGACGTTCTGCGACTCGTCGAGCACGTAATACTCCCCCGGAGCCGTCACGCTCGAGAA
>DASPUY010000174.1:0-7531 GCA_035622655.1 Polyangiaceae bacterium | reverse complement strand
TGGTCGCTTCGAGTGTGGGGCCCGTTCGCTTCGACGTCGCGAGTGAGTGATCACCTCCTTCGACGACGAACAAGCGAGTGCGCGGACCGAGATCGGCGACGATGGGCCCGAGCTCCGCCGGGGTCCCGAACGCGTCCCGCGATCCCTGCACGAAAAGCATGGGAGCGCGAACGTTCGGGAGGTGCGATGCGCGCCGCTGTCCGGGCTTTCCGGGCGGATGCAGCGGATAGCCGAGCAGGACCAGCCCTGCGACGTCGAGCGCTCCGGCGCCGCCCGCGGCGGCCACCTGCGTCGCGATGCGCCCTCCCATCGATTTGCCGCCGATGAACAGACGAGAGGCAACGACTTCGCCCTGCGTCCGGACCGCCGCGATCGCGGCGCGAAACGTCGCCTCGAGCACGTCGTTGCGATCCGGAGCTCTCCGCGATGCTTGTGCGTAGAGAAAGTTGAAGGTCACCACGTCCAGGCCCCGTGCGGAGACGGCGTGGGCGATCCGCACCATCCATGGATGGGTCTGCGGTGCGCCCGCGCCGTGCGCCAATAGCAGCGTCGCCCGCGGCAGCGTCGCCCTCCGCTCCGCGCTCGCCGGGTAGCTCAGCGCGGACGTCGTCGATCCAAGGACGTCGAACGAGAAGCGGCGCGCCTCCACGGCCACTTCACCGCAGGCGGTTCAGCGCATCCAGGCCGGCCACCTTGTATGCCTCGGCCATCGTCGGATAGTTGAAGACCGAGTCCCGGAAGTACTCGATGGTGCCGCCGAGGGCCAGGACAGCCTGGCCGATATGGATGATCTCCGTGGCGCGCTCGCCGAAGATGTGAACCCCGAGGAGCTTGTGAGTCGCCGGGTCGAAGAGGATCTTGAGTAGCCCCGTCTCGACGCCCAGCATTTGACCTTTTGCGAGCTCCTCGAATCGCGAAATGCCGATCTCGTACGGCGTGCCGGCCTCCGTCAGCTCGGCTTCCGTTTTGCCTACCATCGCAATCTCCGGGATGGTGTAGACGCCGTAGGGGATGGTTTCAGCGCGATGATCGATCGCGTGGCCGAACATGTGGCAGGCCGCCAGACGGCCCTGCTCCATCGACGTCGAAGCCAGCGCCGGAAAGCCGATCACGTCCCCCGCGGCGTAGATGTGCGGCACGGCGGTCTGGTACACCTCGTTGACCGCGATTCGTCCACGCGAATCGGCGCTGAGGCCCGCCGCGGCCAGGTCGAGCAGGTCCGCATTCGTCTGGCGTCCGACGGCGTAGAGAAGCGCATCGGCGTGGACCTCCTTTCCGCTCGCGAGGCGCGCCACGACCCGAGAGTTCTGCGTGTCGACCGACACGAGCCGCTCGCCGAGCCGGAAGACGGCGCGTCGCGCGCGCATGAAGTACGTCAGGCAGTCGACAAGCTCGCGGTCGACGATGTCGAGCACCGTCGGGCGCGCTTCGATGACGGTGACCTGGATGTGCAGCGCGGAGAGCATCGAGGCGTACTCCAGCCCCACGATGCCCGCGCCGACCACGATGATCGCGCGGGGCAACGTCTTCACGCCGACGAGCTGGTCGGAATCGAGGATGCGTTGCCCATCGATCGGCACGGTCGGAGTTCGAGCCGGCCGGGTGCCGCACGCGATGAGTACGTGATCGCCGGTCAGCCGGACGGTTTCCCCGGCCGACGTGGCCTCGAGGGTGTGCGCGTCGACGAACCGCGCGGAGCCCGGCACGAGGAGGACGCCGTTGCGAGCGAACTGGGTGCGCACCACCTCCATTTCGCGCTCCAGCACCTTCTGGACGCGAAACGCGAGATCGGCGGCGGTGATCTCGTGCGAAACCGCATAGTCTCTTCCGTAGAAGCTCTTCTCACGAAATCCCGTCAGGTAGAGGATCGCTTCGCGCAGCGTCTTGGACGGAATCGTGCCCGTGTGAAGGCACGCGCCACCCACCATTTCCCGTCGGTCGATGACCGCCACTTTCTTCCCGAGCTTGGCCGAGGCGATCGCCGCCTTCTGGCCCGCCGGGCCCGAGCCGACAACCACAAGGTCGTATCTCGTCGCCTCGGTCGGGGCCGCTTGGTCGCCGGTCGAGGTCATCCGGCTAGTGCATCCAGTCGGCGCACCGGTTGGACCACACGGGGTGTGGGAACAGCTCGCGCACCGCGACGGCATCTTTCAGTGCGTACCCGTCTTCGAATTCGTCCAGCCTGGAACATCGAACCCAACGAAGGTACATGAATTCGAAATCCGTTGCCGGCCTCGGCTCGGGTAGGGCGCCGATCCGGATGATCGCCTGCGAGAAGCCGTCGCCCTCGCAAGGAGGCAGGTGCGCGCGGAGCGGGCTCCCGCCGCCGAACCGCTCGCAGGAGTCACGGCCGTTGGCTATGACGTCGTGCTCGTGACCGCCGCTCGGAGGCACCGTTCCCAGCGCCGGCGCGTTGGCGAGGCCGGGATGCACGCTGCAACCGAGCGTCGTCACGGCGATCACGAAAAGCGGTGACGTCCTGCGCGATCGCGCGCCCTCGCGGCGCGACGTCGAGGCGTGACGTCGAGGCGACTTCGTTCGCAATCGGACAGCTTCCCGATTCGATCTCATGGCGCAACCTCCTGGCGACGCCGCTGCCAGACACAAATTTGCCCCCGCCGATCTCAGGGCGCAAGCTCCTTGAGGTCGAGCAGCGTGCCAGTCGCTCCCCGCCCGAGAAAGACAAGCTTGCTGTTCGGCGACGCGGCCAGCCCGTGAAGCGCCTTGATGGCCTGCCACCTCAGCACCGCGTCCGTCAGGTGCTGTCCGATCTGTCTCTCGTAGTCGGCGGTCGCGGCGGCGTTGATCCGCATTGACTCGGCATGGGCCTCGGCATCGATCCGGTCCGTCTCGGCATGTGCGACTGCCGCGATGTGCGACCGATCGGCCTCGGCCTTCTGCTCGATCAGGCGCTTTTGCGCCTCGGCTTCCGCCTGCTCGAGGACGAATTTCATCTTCAACGCCTGCTGTTCGGCCTGCAGCTTGTCGTTGATGGCCTGCTGGATCGTCTCGGGGAGCACGACATTTCGAATGAGGACGGCTTCGAGCGCGAGGTGGCGCCCTTCGATGGCCTTCTCGACGCCTTCCCGAATCTGCCGCTCGATGAGCTCGCGCTGCGACGAGTAGATCTCCTCGGGCAGATAGCGGCCAACGACGCGTCGTGCCTGCGATCGCAGGGTCGGTCCGAGCAGGATTTCGTAGTACCGGATGCCCAGCTCGCCATCGAGCTTCACCGCATCGGCGGAGACGATGTGGTAGCGAACCGAAGCGTCCAGCACGATCTGCAGCCCGTTCGACGCAAGCACGCTGAGACGCTCCTCGCGCTCTTGAGAGCGCGCGTCGTAGGTCGTCGCCCGATCGAACACTCCGATGCCCCACACCCCCTCAGGAAGGGCGTCGGCGCGCGTTCCGCCCGGAGTCCAGACGACGCCGACCTGGCCGGGGCCGACCGTCACCAGCCAGTCCCGCCCCACGACGTCGATGAGCACGTTAGGGACCAGGGGGACCGACAGTCCCAGCCCGGCCGCGCCTCCGAAGGCCACTTCCCCGGCCGCGAACGCGGTTCCGGCGTCGACTTCCGCGAATGGAAGCGGCACGAGGAACGGGGCGGAGTAACGGAGGCCCGCCGTGGCGAGCTGAGCGGGGAGGACCCCGCCACGGGCCGCATGCGCCGGCCTCGACGGCGACCAGCGGGCCTCCGATCGGGCCCCCTGGTGCTTGCCCTCCCGCGGTCCACACCCCTATAGGACGGGCGAAACCGCCACCGACCTCGGCCGCGCGTGCGGGTGCGGTCGTCGCGACGCAGGCCCCCAGCAGCATGCTCGCGGCGAAGCGCGCTCGCATCCGGACTTTGGCCCCGTACGTCCGCGAGAGCCTGCCGAGCGGGAGAGGAAAGGCTGTCATGGCCCCTCGCCATGTCCTCGGCGAGCATCGAGAGCCCGTCCCACGGTTCGCAGCAGCACGTCGAGCCGAAATGGCTTCGGCAGGTAGTGGTACGCTCCGTCGGTGGTGGTCTCGACCGCCAGCTCCAGGGTCGTGTAGGCGGTCATGACGATCACGGGTCGGGAGGGATCGAGCAACATCGAGGCGCGCAGGAGCTCGAGGCCGCCGACTCCCGGCATGGCGATATCCGTGACGAGGGCGTCGATGCGCTCCGCGCGAAGACGTTCGAGGGCCTCTCGGCCGGAGCTCGTCGCCAGCGCCCGGTAACCGTGAGCGGTCAGCTCCTCGGCGATGACTTTCGCCATCTCGAGCCGATCGTCGACGACCAGCACCGTCGGCACCCCTGGAACGTCGTTCGGACGCGCGGGCTTTGTCGGAGCGTCGTTCGGACACTCGGGCACTTTCTGAGCGTCAGGCATGGGCACCTCCGGAAATGACCGCAGGAATCTCCACACAGGCTCTCGTCCCACGCTCTCCGTGCGGACCGATCGACAGGTCACCCCGGTGGCTCTTGGCAATCTCCGACGCGATCGCGAGCCCGAAGCCCGTACCAGCAGTTTTGGTCGTGAAGAATGGATCGGTCGCGCGTTTGGCGCTGTCGCTGGAGATGCCGACGCCGTCGTCGGTCACCACGAATGCGACACGCTCGCCGTCCGATCGGAGCGCGAGCTCGACGTGCCCTCCGGGCGCGCACGCCTCGCACGCATTGAGCAGCAGGTTGACGATCGCTTGTTCGAGCAGAGCGCGGTCGCACTGCACCTCGTGCACGTCCTGCGAGGTATCGGTGACGAGCAGGACGCTTGCCTTCGCGAATCGATGCTGGACGGATGCGGCCGCCGCCCGGACGAGCTCCGCGGCGTTCGTCCGTGAGAGTGATGGACGGCCCCCCCGCGCCATGTCGAGGAACCGGCGGACGATCGTCTGGATGCGGTCGACCTGGCCCAGGATGGCCTGGGCTGCGAGAACATTTCGCTCTCCGTCCGCGGCGCGTGCACGGATCTGCTCCGCGCGCCCCATGATGATGCCGAGCGGGGTCGATACCTCGTGGACGATGCCCATGGCGAACGTGCCCATCGTCGCGACACGCTGCGCGCGCGAGAGCTGCTCGTCACGCTGGTGTTCGACCGCTGCCACGGCCAGCTCACGCTGCGCTTGGAGCTCGCGGCGCTGCGTGCGCAGCGCGGCCCCGCCGAATGCAAGGACCAGCCCTGTCGCGACGCCGACTCCGAGCACGAAGCGCCAGAAGGCGCGGTCCTCGCGGTCGCGCTGCCGGGCGGCCGTGGCCACGGCGACGACCCCCCACCGGCCGAGCGAGCCGCCATCGACGCGGGCGAGACCGGCCATGGCCGTTCGGGCGACCAGGCCAATCGCGCGGGCCTGCGCGCGGTCGAGGCGGAAAACGTCCAGGCCGTGCTCAAGCGCAGCGCGCACGGCCGCCGACGAGACGACCGAGCCATCCATGGCCATGAGCGATGGCTCGTTGGGCGGAGCCAGGAAAAGGCGGAACTCGCCCGGCTGCTCGAGGCTCGCCGGATTTCCCAAAAGGTCCTCGGGCCGGACCTCCTGCGAATTCGCCGCGTCGTCAGCGCCTTGCAAGTGGAGCCCGAGCGAGGGGTTCTCCCGAAGGGCGGCCAAGTGGGCCGCCAGGTCGCGCGCCGCGATGGCCGCCACGAGCGACTGCTCGGTCCCCAGGTCTCGGAATATCGCTTCGGACTCGCGGCGCGAGTCCCACCACGCAATCGCGGTGACGACTCCAATCGCCGCAAGCATCGAGGCGACCAGCCGCAGACGGCGTCTTCCTTCGCCGGGCCGTGTTTCCGGGGGCCACCGAGATTGGCCAGGACCCGGGGGTCGAGACTCGTCGCGATCCATCTCGCGGTGGGTTCTGAGCAATCCACGAGCCAGGGGCCGCGGCCTGCCTTTCTCGGGCCATGCGCTCGCTGGACGTCCGAACCCGAAGACTTTCGTCCTGAAATGCGGAAAATTTCCCATTCGGAATGCGGAAAATTTCCGGATCGAAATCATGTCATGCGTCCATCCACGCATTCTGCCGAAAGCAGAAGTTGGCACGTTCGGTGCTCGACCCGCCGCCGCGCATGAGAGGTCTTCGCGTGCGAGCGGCTACGCTTCTCTCCGTCGTGACGCTCCTGACGTCGAACCGGGCCGCGGCCCAAGGCGTCTCTCCGGGCGCGTCGATGGAGACTGCCGCCGCGCTTCCCGCGGCGGGTTCCGGGCTGCGCACGATGACCCTCGCCGTTGCTTTGGCCTACGCGCGCGAGCACCAACCCGCGATCCGGGCGGCGCTCTCGCGCGTCGAGACGCGGCTTGCCCAGGCGAAGGTTCCCTCCGCGCAGTGGTTTCCGACGGTGACCGCGACGGCGCAACTCTTCGCCATGACGTCGAACAACACCACGGCCACCTTCGTCGCTCCCGACTCCATGGACGTGCCGCGAATCGGCGGGACGGCAGTGACCGACACCGGGACCTTCTCGCCGTACCCGTCGACGTTCGTAGGTGCCGGCCTGCTCCAGGAGCTCTTCGACTTCGGGCGAATCGGCGCGCAGCGTGCGGCTGCGGACGCGCTCGTCACGGTCGAACGGCACTCCGCGGACGCCGAGCGCCTCGATGTCGATCTTGGCGTCGAAGAAGCCTTCTATGCCGTGCTGGCCGCCAAAGGAATCGTGCGCGCGGCGAACGAGGCCTACGGGCGATCGCTCGTTCATCGCGATCTCGCCAAGCGGGGGGTCGACTCGGGTCTGCGGTCTCCCGTCGAGCTCACGCGAGCCGAGGCCGATCTCACGCGGTATGACGTCGATCGCGTGCGCGCTCTCGGCGGAGTCTCCGTGGCTCAAAGCGTGCTCGCCGCGGCGATCGGCGCGCCCGAAATGCAACTCGACGCGGCCGAGCAGCCCTTGCCCCGGCCGGAGCTGCCCCCGCTCGCGGATGCCCTGGCGAGGGCCCAGCGGCGCGATCCGCGCCTGGTGGCCGCCATTGCCCAGCTTCAGGGCACCGAGGCGCGCACCCGCGCGATCGGCGCCGAGCTCAGGCCGGATCTCTCGCTGACGGCGACGATCTCCGGGAGGGCAGGGGGCGCGCCGCCGGCGAATGGATCCGTGCCGTCCGGTGATGGATGGCTCCCGGCCGTCCCGAACTGGGACGCTGGACTGCTTTTCATCTGGCCTCTTTACGACGGCACCGTCGCTGCCCGGCGCGACGCGTCCGCGACTGAAGAGGCGCAGCGTCGTGACGATATCGACATCGAGCGACTCCGCGTGGTCGCACGCGCTCGGGAGACGTACGAGCAAGTTCAGGTGGCGCGATCTGCCGTGGTCGCCTTGCAGAACTCGGTGGTCGCGGCGCGGGCCAACTGGGAGCAGGCGGACGCGCGTTTTCGCGCGGGCATCGGTAACGCGGTCGAGCTCGCCGACGCCGAGGCCGTGCGAACCCAGGCCGAAATCCAGCTCGCTCTCGGCGAGTTCGACCTCGAACGATCCCGAGCTGCCTTCGGACGCGCCATCGCGGAAGGACTTTGATCGCCCATGAAACACCCCCCGTCTCCTCCCAACGACGACTCCGCCGAGGTCACGCC
>DASPUY010000173.1:0-16327 GCA_035622655.1 Polyangiaceae bacterium | reverse complement strand
CGAGAGATCTACCGGGGGGGTCCACCGTTGCATGCTCGTACCTCCGGGATGGCACGAGATCACGGTCGACCTGTGGTTGTCGATCCCCTTTCTGAAAAGTCTTTTGTTGTCCAATACTTCAACGTGATCGGTGCTCTAGGGGTCGCTTTCTCCTGCAGAGGTGATGGCGCCCTTCGCGCACAGGTGCCGGTCGGGGATCAGACGACCGTGGGGGTAGGCGGGGATCGTCCGAGTTTCTCTTCCTCACTGCGTCGGCGCGCAGGGCGAGCTCGAGGCGGCGGCGACCACGCCGTCGACGCTAGCGACCGTCTCGCGTGTGCTGGTGCCGGGGTGCAGCAGGACGACTTCGGTCTGCATCCCGGCGCCTGCATCGGCCGGCTCGGGGGGAAAGGTGTAGAAATCGTCCGCCCAAAAAGCGAGCGGATGGCTCACGTCCTCCCAGCTGACCGCCACGTCGACTTGTCCGACCACATCGCCGGTGGACGGGTCGAGCTGGAGGATCGCGGGAAACACCCCGGCGTCGTCGTACGCGTAGGACAGCGCGAACAGACGTCCGTCGCCGGTCGTCGCGAGTGGCGCTCCCGAGTTTTGAAACGGGCCGCTGTCAGGCCAAGATCCACTCAGGTCGAGCACCGACAAGCCGGCGTCACTGAAGGGCGCCGAGCCGAGCGGCGACGAGGCATCGAAGTCGACTTTGGCCCAGCCGATCGGGGGCCCGAAACCTACAAAAACCTTTCCCCCATCGACGAAACCGAGCGCCGCCAATTCGACGAACCCCCACGGCGCCGGGTAAAGTGAGTCGCTACTCGCCGCCGAGTTCATGCGAGGCCACTCGTAGATCGGCGAGGTCGTCGCCAGTTCCGCGTTGAGCGGGAGGAGAAAGCCGCTGCAGGTGACCGTCATTTGCCCCGTGTGCGTCACGGCCATGGATTCAATGCCGCTCCCCGAGCAAAACGCCGGCACGACAATCGAACCGACTGGTTCGACACCGAGAGTCGTCGGATCGAACACCGAGAGCGCGTAGGGGCCCGATTCGCCCGGGCTGGTAACCACGTAAATCCCCGGCGCCGTGCACGCGGCCGGGACCCCGGCGTCGATCGTCGCGGTCTGACTCGCGTCGACCCCGCCCCCTGCGGACGCAGTGCCCACGCCGCCGTCGTCCGCGAACGCCCCCTCGCCGCGCACATCGTGGGCCAACCGGCCTCCGCACCTGGCCGTCCCGACCAATGCGACCGCCGATGAAAGGCTTGCCACGATCAGACCGCGGGCAGGGATCGGCCCGTGCGAGGAGAGCCATCAATCCCGCCCCTTTTCGGGGATTGCGCCATTGCTGCGTATCGTAACCTGTGACGACCGCCGCAACCAGCGACGTTCACGACGCACGACCGCGTACCCGGTGGGGATGAAGCCAGGACCGGACAACCGCAATTCGGTGGATCCTCGAGCGGTGGCTGCAATCGTTTGCAATCTCCTTCTCCGGCAATCGTGTTACTGCGGTTTCGAACATGCTTGCCACGTCGTCTCTTTCCCCGCTCACAGCGCGCGAATCGCCCGATCCTCGCGCGAAGCGTCTGATCGTGTGCGCCGACGGGACATGGAATGACGAGGACGCGGCGGGCGCGCCCACGAACGTTGCCAAGTTGCACGCCGCGGTGCAGACCCGGCATGTCGAAGGCGTCGAGCAGCTCGTGCACTACCAAAGCGGGGTCGGCACCCGGATGCTCGAACGCTTCGTCGGCGGTGCCTTCGGGGTGGGCCTGAGCCGAAACATCAAGGAATGCTACGCATTCCTGGTCGACAACTACGTCGAGGGCGACGAGATCTTCCTCTTCGGTTTCAGTCGAGGGGCCTACACGGTTCGCAGCCTTGCCGGGCTGATTCGTAATTCCGGCATCGTCGCGAAGCGCGCGGACATCGACCGCGCGTTTGCCATGTACCGGAGTCGAAGGCCCTCGAATGCGCCGGACGGCCACGGCGCCATCGAATTCCGTCGGCGCCACGCCAAGCCGGCGAA
Source organism: Polyangiaceae bacterium (assembly GCA_035622655.1). Classification (GTDB taxonomy): domain Bacteria; phylum Myxococcota_A; class Polyangia; order Polyangiales; family Polyangiaceae; genus Palsa-1150. The sequence continues at coordinate 14,313 of DASPUY010000173.1, read as the reverse complement.
GCCGCACCCCGCCGCGGTCGACGACGAGGGGTATTTGAATTCCCCGGAGATCAAGTTCATCGGCGTCTGGGATACCGTCGGCGCCCTCGGGGTGCCCTTGCCCGGGTTTGCGTTTTGGAAGCGCGTCCTGCCGCTCTTCGGCATCAGCTGGTGGTTCTTCGACACGGACCTGAGCACGACGGTGCGCTACGCGTACCACGCCGTGTCGATCCACGAGCGTCGATCGGATTTCCAGCCGACGCTCTGGAAACAGCAGGCGGTCGAGCCAGCAAACCAGCCGGAAGGCGCGCCCCAAGCCAAGCGCAGCGATCAAGTGCTCCAGCAAGTCTACTTCGCCGGAGTTCATTCGGACGTCGGCGGCGGCTACGGCGCGTCGTCCCTTTCCGACGTGGCCTTTTGCTGGATGCTCGCGAAGGCTGAAGCGGCCGGCCTGCGGATCCGTCCCCAGGCGCGCGTGCCGGGGGTGCACCTCGCGCCCAATCCCCTCGGGATGCGCCACGAATCGTTTCAAGGTCTGTTCGTTGCCACTGACGCGGTTCGGTTGCGCCCCCGTGGGGTGCAGCGCACGTTCCCACGCGGACCCGAATACCGAGCACGCATCTCGGATTCGACTTTTCTGGCGTACCAACACGCCCGCGATGCTCGGTGGCCCGAGGCGGGCGGGGACGATTCGATCCGAAGCGAGCTTGGACGCCTCGACGACGGCGCCGGCGCAGGCACAGCGAGCGTGTTGAAGCACGTCCGCGCCCTCGGCGATCACCCGTTTGATTCAAGTGAGCGACAGAGCCCGCCCACCGTGAACTCCAATGCAACACGGCCCCCGCGACCCGCACCACCTCCCAAGTCTTGACGCGTGGATTCGCGGCCGCCTTGCCCGGCAGGCGCCTCGACTTAGGCGAGAATTTTCAGCGTCGCAGGCGATCCTCGCAGGCCGGCGCTATGGTGTAGCGCGCAGGGCGCGACGCGCTCCGTCACCGTGGCCTGGGCCCGCCATCGCACCGAGCTCCGAACGCATGTCCGAGAGAGTGTTGAGCGAGTCGGAAGTCGAGCACTTCGTTCGTCGTGGGTTCGTGCGTGTCCGAGGCTGCTTTGGTCGAGAGCTCGCGCACGAGTGGACCACGGACGCCTGTGAACGCCTCTACTGTTCGCTCGACGACTCGTCGACATGGTCGGTCGGGCGCATTCGCTCGCCCGAGTCGCTGCGGGTGAGCTTCGAGAGCATCGCGCCGAAGGCGTGGCAAGCCGCGTGCGAACTCGTCGGCGGCGCCGATCGTGTGCTCTCGCCCTGCACCTGGGGCAACGATTTCACCATCAACTTCGGACACAAGGGGGACCTCGCCTGGCACCCGCCCTCGCGCATCGTGCGCGACTATCAGATCTGGCACAAGGATGGGGACTTCTTCAGGCACTTCCTCGACTCGCCGGAGCAAGGGCTGCTCGTCATCGCGATCTTTTCGGATATCCAACAGCGCGGCGGGGCGACGGCGCTAGCCTGCGATTCCGTCCCACGGATCGCGTCCTTCTTGGCCGAGCATCCCGAAGGGGTCTTGCCTCGGGGCTTTCCGGAAAAAGAGATCGTTGCGCGTTGCGACGACTTCGTCGAAGCCACGGGCGATGCGGGTGACGTGTACCTCATGCACCCCTTCATGCTTCACACCTGGTCGGTGAACGAGAGTGGCAAGGCACGCTTCATCATCAACCCCCCCGTCACGCTGCGGGACCCGATGTGTTTCTCGCGCCCCTCCGCGGCGGACCACTCGCCCGTGGAGCGGACCGTGCTCCGCGCTCTCGGTCAGGAACGCTACGAGTTCGTGCCGACGGCGCCGCGCGAGGCGATCGTGCCGGAACGGGTCGCCCGCGACAAGAAGCTGTGGGAGGAGCGTGCTCGTTCGGGAGATGTCACGGCAAGAAGGTGATCAGCCTGCCGCCGAACCCGAACCGAGCTTGAAAACCCGCGCCATTCGTGGTCCGCACTCCGTTCGGCCAGCCGGTCAGAACCGTCACGGACGGTCCAGATCCGGCTCGGATCGCGGCGCTCGCGCCGCCGCCGCCGCAATCCGTTTTGCTCGCTCATCGTCGCACGAGGGAAACACGGATGCCGTGTCGACGGCCGTGCCCGAAAAGTGATACACGGCACGCGCTCCGGTGGTGACGTCATTGCCGCCGATTTCGATCAGCAGGACGCTTGGATCGGTCCACACCCCACCACGGGAGAGCGGCCCGTACGGCGCAGCGAAGATGCCATAATGCAGCGACACGTCGGTCACCTGCAGCGTGTGCATTCCCTCTGCGAACCGCAGGCTGCACGTCGTCCCGTAGTCGGGGCGAAAATCGGCCGCGAAGCTCGTCCCGTCCATGACGCAGCGGGAACCCAGCGCAAGGACATCGAACGAATCGACCCACCGAACGACCTGAGGATATCCCTGGCCGTACACAGCCTCCGGGGGGCATCGGCGCGCGATCGCAACGTGCGCCCCTATCAAGGGCGCCGTCGCCCCGCTCACGGTCAGCAGTCCGCTGCCGGAGTATACGAGGCCGCCGCCGCCGCTGACACACGCAGCGCACGGCGCAACAACGATGAGGCTTATGGCCCCGCGGCGGATGCCGCGTGCGGCGCTCGCCACGGCACGCGGGAGCTCTCTGTCGCCCGGCGCCGCCAAACGTGCCCAGTCAATCGATCGGCCCATGAGATCACCCCTCCTCGCCGCGCCCCGAGCCGAAGGCCGGGGCGCTTCGGCGGTCCAGGGCTCTTCGCCCCGCTCTATCTCGCCTCCGGCACTGTCGAGCAAGAAGAGTGCCCAGGATTCTTCTTCGTTGCTCGACGCCAATTGATCGAGCTTCCCATCCGCGAAGCGGTCAAGGGTGTCCCCAGACGACGAATCGAGCATGGCCGATCGCCCCACCGCAAAACGCGGCCCTGCGCGGGCAGAAACCAGGCTCACAGCGGATATCAATAATTGCCCCAACCCGGCGAATCGGTTCCGTACGGACCCATTCTCACTGCGTGAGACTTGCGTTGGACGCCGCAGTAACTCTGCGACCGCTCACGGAGTGAAGGTGCATGGCGTTTGGCTCTCTGGACCCAGCATCGCGCCCCCAAGTCGATCCCACGTAAAATAATGATCTGATTCATGTATTTCGTCGGATCGCGGACCCACTCTTTGTGGACCATTGGACCATGGGCGTGGCCCATTGGCGCCGCCAACTAGCACTTCGACCATATCGTCGTATCGTTTAACAATGGCCGTATCTCCGCGTCGCTTGCTCGGCGTGGACCTCAGCGATCCGATCGAACCGATTGAGCCTCGCCCGGTGCCTCCGGCGACCCCTTCGGGGATTTGGCTGCACGACACGGGTCCGACCGCGGAGCACTCGGATGCGCGGCTCGGGTTGGCAGCTGCCCTGCGCCAGCACTTCCATCGACCGGAGGGCAGCCCGGCTGTTCCCGGTGGGTGGTGGATTCTGGGCCAGGTCGAGCTCGAGCTGGAAGATGAGGAAATCATCCGACCCGATCTCGCCGGCTGGCTGCGTGAGCGGGTCGTGGAACGACCTCAGGGCTCCCCCATCCGGGCGCGCCCCGATTGGGTATGCCACGTGATGGCGCAGTCGAGCGCGTGCCAGGACGCGGCGCAGCGCTTGGAGCTCTTTCAGCGCAGCGGCGTTCCTTTCTGCTGGGTCGTCGACGTGGAACACGCGACTCTAACATCCCATCGCCTCGTGGGTCGAAGCTACGCGCCAGCAGTCCAGGCCACCCGATGGCAGCTCCTTCGCGCCGAGCCCTTCGACGCGATCGAGATTCGGATGGGAGCGCTGTTCGGAGACTGAAGCGCCCTCGCAGGGTTGCAGTTTGCGGCCGAGAATTCGAAGGCCGACATGCTGGTGGAGGCCGATGCGTCGATCGTGGGCCGCCTGACCACCAAGCCGGTGTCGCCGCCGTGATAATTGGCGAACAGAATCGGCCAACCGAGCTCGAGCGCGCCCGGCCGGTCGTCTCACTTTGAAAAATCGCCGAGACCGATGCCTAGCAGGCGGCGCGCGACCGGTTCGAGGTCCGCGGGTTGGCCGACGATATGAATGGTGCGATGCGTGTGGACGAGCGACGATCCGGGGGCGAGCAGCGCGGCCGGCGAGCTCGATTCCATCTCGTAGAAGCCCCCGAGCGAGGGCTTTCCGGGCTCCGTGGGGCCATCATTGTAGGCGTTCACAATATCGCCGCTGTAGGGGTCCTTCTGGATCTCCCACATGCTGCTGACGTAGTCGGTCGCGTTCGACGGTCTCTCATACTGCACGAGCGTGAGGAGGCGAGCCGAAGCGCTGTAACTGGCGATGGGCGACCTGGCGCGACCTGGGCGCAACCCGATCTTGCTGCGCAGCGCGCCGTCGCACGTGAACGCGAGGAAGCCCTCGCGCGCGTGTACGGAGAGGCGCTCGGGCGGCACCTTGCCGAAGTAACGGTCGTTCACGATCTCTCCTTGCCCACTCGTCTCGAAAGGCACGACCACGTGAGCATCGGGGGACGGCGCGTACATGCCGAGAATCCATACGCTGAGCGCACCACGATCCTTGGTCCAGGCATCGTGGCCGGCGTTGGTGATGCGGTTTTTGGTCTCGAATGCCACGGTCTGGACCGAAGGCGGCAATTCCACCCCGAGGGCCGACACGAGCTCGCTTCGCGATAGGATCGTGACTGTGCGTTCCGCGGCGACGTCGAACTCCGTGCCGGAGTGATTGACGACGTGAAGGGCGCGCGTGAGCACGACGCTCTTGTCCGACGACTGAGCCACATCCCATGCTCCTTCGTTGAGGGCCCGGGGGGTTTGCCAGGACGCGAAGGTGAAGCTCGACCCCGGTGGAAAGTAGAGGCCAAACTGTCCTCCCTCCGGGCCCAGCCAGAAGCGGTCCTCGCCGCCGTAGTTGTCGAACTGGGTCCCTCTCTTCCCCGCCTCGAGAAACGGACGGTTGATCCAGCCGAGGCCGGTTGCAAGCGGGGCTACGGCGCTCGTCATCACACGCCCCCCGAGCGCAGGCGAGATCGCGACGCGCCCACCCGAATCGCTTGCCAGAACCGTGACCTGGCTCCATCGGCTGAGCACGGCCACGTCGTCCTCGAATGTCGGGTGCGTGACGGACGGCATGGGGACACTCGAGACAGCGGTGCTCGCCTTGGCGGTTTCGGCGGGTCGGTCCGCGGGAGCGCAAGCAGCGACGGAGCAAGAAGCACAGGCGACGACGACCGGAGTGGAGAGGTACAATAACCGCTTTCGCATCGATGCCTCCCTTCAGATTCGCTTCTCACACCCGCTTGCGTTGCCGGAAGCGATCGAACCCCACGGCGACCACGATGATCGCGCCCGTAAGGATCTCTTCGACCCACGCGGACAGGCCGACATGTGTTCCGCCCGTTCGTATCACAGTCATGAGGCACGCTCCTGCCATCGACCCCGCGATCGAGCCCTCGCCGCCCGACAGCGACGCGCCCCCGATCACGACCGCGGCAATGACTTCCAGCTCGAGCCCGACGGAATCCGTGGGATCGCCCACGGTGAGCGTCGAAAACTCCATGACGCCGGCGAGCCCTGCGAGCGCCGCGGCGGCGACGTAGACGACGGTTTTCGTCCTTGCGACGCGGACCCCGCAGAGGCGTGCGGCGTTCTCATTGGATCCAACCGCGAAGACGTGCCGACCGAAACGGGTAAGATGAAGAACGACCGCCCCCGCGATTGAGACGAACAGTGCGATCCACAGGCCGGGCGGCGCGAGCGCGTGCGAGGGCCCCAGGAGCGCGTCGAGGCCGCCGGAGTCGACGTCGATTTTCTGCTCGTGGGCAAGGCCCTTGGCCGCGCCGCGGAGAACGCTCATCGCTCCGAGGGTCACGATGAAGGGGGCCATGCGAAACCATGCGATGAGCAGGCCGACGGCCAGTCCCGCCGAAGACGCGACGAGAATGCCGAGCAAGGCGGCGGCAACGCTCCCGGCTCCGGCGCGCAGCGCCGAAGCGACGACCACCGTCGTGAGCGCAACCGAGGAGCCCACCGACAAGTCAATGCCCCCGAGTACGATGACGAAGGTCATCCCCACCGCCGCGATGGCGACGATGACCGTCTGGCGCGCCATCGTCACGAGGTTGGTGGATCGCGCGAACGTGTCCGGGGCGAGCACCACGAAGAGCAGGTACGTCGCGAACAAAGCGAGAAGGGGGCCGAGCCAGGGGCGGTGGACGAGTCCCCTCACGGTGCGTCCTGCGTCGACGCAGCGCCGACAGCCGCGGAGAGCAGCGACGCCTCGGTCCACTCGATCGCGGGGCGAGCCGGCCCAAGGATGCCGCGGTGCATGACGGCGATCCGATCGCATATGCCGAGGAGCTCGGAGAGGTCGTCGGACACGAGGACGACGGCCCGACCGGCAACGGCCAGCTCCCCGATGAGCCGGTGGACCTCGGCCTTGGCCGCCACGTCGATGCCTCGCGTGGGCTGATCGAGCAGAAGGATCTCCGCGTCCTGGTGCATGAGACGACCCAGGGCGACCTTCTGCTGATTGCCGCCCGAGAGGTTCAAGACCGGCTCTTGTACGTCTCGGCAACGAATCCCGAGCCGATCCACCCAGCGGGCGGAAACGTTCCGCTGCCAGGGGCCAACCAGTGCCGCGAGCTTCGAGAGCGTCAGGTTGTCTGCGACCGACATCGTGAGCGCGAGGCCCTCGGCCTTGCGGTCCTCGCTGAGCATCCCGAAACCTTGCGCGATCCGCTCCGCCGGCGAGCCCATACCGACGTGTCCGAGCGCGCTCACGTGACCGCGAGCCATGCGGTCGAGCCCAAAGAGAACCCGAAGGAGGTCTGTGCGCCCGGCACCCACGAGACCCGCGATGCCGAAGACCTCGCCCCGACGCAGCTCGAAGCTTGCGCGCAAGGGGCGCACGGCTCCCGCGATATCGTCGCACGCGAGGACCGTCTCGCCGGGCGTTCGTATTGCGCGCGGAAGGCTGGGGGAGATCGCGTTGCCGGCCATCGTCGTAACGAGCTCGGACACGGACACCTCGTGCACGTTCCCGTTCGCGACCGTCCGTCCGTCGCGCAGGACCGTGAATCGGTCGGCGATCACCTTCAACTCTTCGATGAAATGCGAGATGTAGAGGATGCACAGGCCGCGCTCCCGCAGCGCCCGGATGCGGTCGAAGAGCACGCGAACCTCTTCGCGCCCGAGGCTGCTCGTCGGTTCGTCGAGGATGAGGACGCGGCAACGGTCGTCGGCCATGGCTCGCGCAATCTCGATGATCTGGCGGTCCGCGAGCGGAAGGTCGCCCACGCGCCCTCCGAGCGCGAGCGCTCGGGATCGTAGGGGGCCCGCGGCCGCTTCGAGCGCAAACGATGCGCCCTCACGCAGGGCGTCTTTTGCGACGAGCCCGAACCGGGTCGGCTCCCGACCCAACATCACGTTCTCGGCAACTGACAGATGCGGACAGAGGCTGAGCTCCTGATGCACCATCGCCACGCCTGCCGCCCGGGCATCGCGTGGGTTTCTCGGCGCGTAGCCTTTGCCGTCGAGCACGAGGGAGCCTGCGTCTGGCGTCGTCACGCCACCGAGGACGCTCATCAGCGTGCTCTTGCCCGCGCCGTTCTCGCCGACGACCGCGTGCACCTCGCCGGCTCGAGCTTCCAGGTCGACTCCGCCCAGAGCAACGGTGGGTCCGAAAGACTTGTGCACCCCTCGGACCGAGAGGAGGGAGCTCACTCCCCGAGCCATTTCTTCAGGTCCGGATGGATCAGATCCACGACCTCCTGGCTATTGAGGTTCGCATTCGTCACGACGCGCGCGCCCGTATCGATGCGCTTCTCGATCGGCTGGCCCCGCAAGTGCTCGGTCATCGTCTTGACGGCGACGTAGCCGATGTTGAACGGGTTCTGGACTACGAGCGCGTCGATGGTCCCTTCGCGGACTGCCCGCACCAGCTTGTCGGAAGAGTCGAAGCCGACGAAGTGGATCTTCCCCGCGAGGTTCGCCTTGCGAAGCGCAAGGAGCATCCCGAACGTCGTCGACTCGTTCGGGGTGAAGATCGCCTGCACGCCCCCCGATTCGGCCTTCTGCGCGGCGAGCAAGTTCTCGCTGGCGTTGAACGCGCTCTCGGTGGTCGCTCCGCCGTACTGGTTCTCGCTCACGACGTGGATGTTCGGGTGCTCCTTGATGGCAGCAAGAAAACCTTGTTCGCGGTGTGCGGTGCTGGCGGAGCCCTCCTGGTAGCGCAGCACGACGACGTTGCCGCGATCCCCCGTGCGTCGCGCGAGCTCCTCGGCAGCCATCCGGCCCGCGGCAACGTTGTCGGTGGCAACGAAGCTCGAGTGGTCCTCTCCCTGAAGGTCCGAATCGAAGACGACGACGGGAATCTTTGCCTTCACCGACGCACGAACCGACGCGCTCAGCCCCTTGTCGCTGAGCGGCGCGAGGACGATGCCTGAGACGCCCTGCGCGACGAAGCTATCGACCACGTCGATCTGACCCTTCAGATCGTCCTCCTTGAGCGGCCCCTTCCACACGATGTCGACGCCGAGCTCGCGCGAGGCCTTCACGGCTCCGGCGTGCACCGACTTCCAGAACTCATGCGTCGTGCCCTTGGGGATGACCGCGATGCGAAGCTGGCTGCCCCCTTCGGCGCCCACGTTGCCGCGACCCCGTGAGCACGCGAAGGACCCCAGCAGGACGTAGGCCAGCGCGAGGGCGCAGATCGTCCTCACCGGTCAGCTCCTGCTCATGATCTCGCGGTAGGCCATCTGGTCGCCGTGCATTCGCTGGAACACGGCGTACTTCGCATCATGATACGCGCGGACGGAACCGCCGGTGGGCTCGATGATCTTCCCTGCTCGGCTCATCGCACCCATCGCGTCGACGAGGGTCGCGCGACTTCCCGCCGCAACGGCTCCCAGCATGGCCGATCCCAGCAGAACGGCCTCGGGCTCGGCGGAAAGGACGATGCGGCACCCCGTCGCATCGGCGTGCTCACGCAGAAACAATGGGTTCTTCGCGTCGCCGCCGCAAGCAAGGAGGGTCGTCGTGGGGTAGCCCTGGGCGCGCAACGCATCGAGGATATGCCGCGTGCCGTAGGCAAGGGCCTGCAGCGTCGCAAGGTAGGCGACGGCGAGGCCATCGATCGAGTCGTCGAGCGAGAGACCCGAGACCATTCCACGCAGCGTGGGGTCGGCGCGCGGAGAGCGGTTGCCATGGTGGTCGGGCAAGACGTGAATATCTCGCGCGAGCTCGGCGGGGAAGCCGGCGCCGCGTGCCAGCCTCGTGATACGGTCGTTCAGAATCGCGTAGACGGTAGTGCCGTTCGCGGCGGCCTCGAGCTCCAATTCTCGGGCTCGCGCGTGCGAGCGAACGGTGAGGTCCAGCAGGGCGCCGGTCGCCGACTGACCTCCTTCGGTCAGCCACATCCCGGGCACCATGGCAGAGAAGTACGGTCCCCAGACGCCGGGGACGAAGCGCGGCACGGCGGAGACGGCCATGTGGCACGTCGATGTGCCGCAGACGAGGGCGAGCCGTTGTTCAAGGGTATCGTTCGAGGGGGCGATGCCATCCAGAGTGGCTCCGAGGACGCCGAGCCCTCCCGCGTGTGCGTCGATGATCGAAACGGCAACCGGCGTTCCCGAAGGGAGGCCGAGATCGCGTGCCGCATCCTCGGTGAGGCTGCCCACGCGCTCGCCCATGGGGCGCACACGCGTACCGATGCGCTCGTAGCGCTCGTCGACCAGCGCCCCCAGACCAATGCGGCGGAAGTAGTCGTCACTCCACCGCCCCCCTTCTCCTGCATGGCCGAGGTAGGTCCACTTGCACACCGTCGTGCAGAGCGAGCGTGTGTCATTGCGCGTCGCCCTATAGGAGAGAAAATCAGGCAAATCGAAGAAGCGCGCCGCGCGCGACCAGGCGCGGGGAAGCTTCTCTGCGAGCCATAGCAGCTTGGGCGTTTGCATCTCGGGCGAGATGACGTTCCCGACGAAGCGCAGTACGTCGTGGCGCGTGTCGTTGATGCGGCGGGCCTGGTCGGTCGCGCGATGGTCCATCCACACGATGACGTTGCGTGCATCGTCACCGGAAGGGCTCACGCTGACCGGACCGTCCCGATCGTCGAGGACGACGAGCGAGCACGTCGCGTCGACGCCGATGCCGCGAATGCGCGTCGGATCGGTGTTGCCCTCGGCCAGCGCGACGCGAACCGCCTCGCCCACGGCGCGCCAGATGTCGTCGGACGATTGCTCGACGAAGTCGGCGCCCTCACGCCAGATGCGGATCTGCGCGACGCCGAGGCCCTGCCGCGCCCCCGACGCGTCGAAGATGCCTGCGCGCGCGCTGCCCGTACCGACGTCTATGGCGAGATAGAGCGGAGCGTTCACGGTTTGCCGAGCACCCGGACCCGAAACCCGAGCTCCTGCGAGAGCGCGACCATCTCCTCGAAGATGTCACCATAGGCGACGGCGACGTGGTTGGACAGATAGTGCGCCATCAGCGTGTCACGGGACATCTTCATGTCCGCAGCCATGAATGGCCATTGTCGCGTCGTTCCCTCCCACCAGGTGTCGCGCGTCGCGGGCGGAAGCTTGACGACCTCGCCGCGCCCGACGTCCATCCAGAGCTCGCCGCCGCGCAGGTACGCCCGTGCCCAGGTCATCTCCCCCGGCAAGCTTTCGCCTGCAAAGGTGCCGCCGGGAGTCGGGAAGTAGAGCGACGGCTGCCGGTACGAGTGGACGCCCGACAGCGTCTCGGGGCTGTGGTTCATCGCATACGCGCCACACGATCCCGAGTTCAGGAGCACCCACAGGAACCGCGACTCGGATCGGGCGGGATCGGGCGCCCCCCAGCGCACGTCGTGGAACATGACCGCCTGGTGGAGGCCCTTCTCCGAGAGGACTCGCTTCATGAGTTCCATGGGGATGACGTTGCCCTGATCGGCCTCGGTGGCGCACGCAATCGTGTCCCCGTTGGACTCCGGGCGACAGACCGAGTTCAGCAGTCCCTCGGCGAGGTCGGAGGGGGGCCGGAGGGGGATGAGGCCGAGCTGGTACTGCCATCCGAGGCAGTCCGCTTTGAACTCGTGCACGAGGTCGAGCACGACAAGGTAGTCGCGGAGCTGCTCGCGCGTCGCGTTCTCGTCGAAGTCTTCGGCTCCGCGCTCGCGCCAATGGAAGGTCATTCCCTTGTTCTTGACGAAGGCGAATGCCTCGTCGACGCGGCTCTCTGCGACGCCTCGCCCACGGTCGATGATCCAAGCCTGGTCGACCTTGTGCTCGGCGAAGCCGTGAGGATAAAGAAGCCGCGGGCCGAAATAGCCGTTGATCATTCCCATCGACGTGTCGCCGAGCATCAGGATGAGCGCGCGGCGCTTCCGGATGCCCTCCGCGATCTTCGCGGCGATTGCCGCGGCGGGCTTCGAGACGGGCGCGTGGTACGCAATCGCGTCGTCGGGGTAGCGGACCTGTCCCGTCGTACACCACTCGTCGAGGCGGGCCATGAATGCGGGGTCGAGGGTCCAGTCGACAGCGTCGGTCCAGGCCCGCGAGAACCTGCGCCCAACGCTCTCGAGACACGCACCGGTGTTGAGGAGCCCCACAAGCCCCGGCCAGCGGCCGGAGAAATTGCTCGCGAGCAGCAGCGGGTTGTCACTACCGACGACGCCGTCGGTGGTGTGCGGACCGTAAAACCAGTGGACGCAGACCCCGATCATCGGATCGTCGATGACGCCCAGCCTCTCGATCGCCTCGTGCGGTTTCGTCAGAAACCCCGGCACCTCGTACGGCTCGCGTCCCAGCTTGCGCAGCGCCCGCTGGAGCTGCGTCGTCGCCTCGCGAATGCTTGGAAGGGCGAGCTCGTTCGGCTTGGCCCGCGCATCGCCGGGCCAGAAGAGGGCAACCTTCTTGCTCATGAAACGGGCCTACCACAGTCGTGCCGTACCGACACGCAGCGGGAGGTGGACCGATGAACGCCAACTCGGCGGAACGTTTCACCTCTTGGCCGATTCTCGAGCGTTGCTACTTGCCCACGACCCGCAGGGTAAATTCGCAGGGGGCAAAGCCCTGCTGGCTCGCCATCGCGAGCACCTCCGCGGCGAGGGCGGCCAGCGTTTCGCATTCCTCGCCGTCCTTCGCCGCCTGGCGGCTCCTCGCCTCGGAATGCGCGTCGGAGTTGCCCTCGCCCTGCGGCTGCACGTCCGCCGTGCCCTGCGTCTCCCCGTCGCCCTCGGCGACGGTTCGGGCCGCCCACTCGAACAGCGTCAGCGACGATACGAGCTTGACGCAGTCGATGTGCGAACCCATCACGCGCTCGAGCGGCCACCCCTCGCCCAGCCTGTCCTTCACGGCGCGTGTCGCCTCCAGCAGGCGAGACCGCAGCACGGGATCGTGCAGGTAGCCGAGCGCCTCGTCACGGCCTTGGATCGCGTATTCGCGCGCCATACTCGAGCCGCCAAGGCCCGCGAGCTGCGGAAACACGTACCAGATCCAGTGCCCGCGCTTTCCGGTTCCCCGGAGCTCGCACAGCGCCGCCTCGAAGCCCTCCTCCGCCCGCTCCTGGGCCGCGTGGAACCGTCGAAGCGACCAAGTAAGCACGCCTCACTCGCGCTCAGGGAGGAGGGCGAACGCCATAGATCGTCGAGCCGTCGATGTAATAGATTGCCCCGTTCGCGTAGACGGGTAGCGCAACGGCGGTGTCGGGCGTGGCGGCGACGAAGTCCGTGGGAGATGCACTGCCCGAGTTGCTCACATACTGAATGTAGTTCGAGACATCGAAGAAGAGGTGGATGCCGTCCGTCGTGAGGCTGTTCTCAGGCACGCTGCTGGCGCCCCCGGCGAGGCTGCCGCTCGTCGTGCTCTCCGACCAGATCGTCGAGATCGCTCCGCCGCCCTGGGGCATCCCGAGGATGCCGGCTGTTCCCTCTCCGCCCCCAGGCGCCACCCAGTAGACATTGGTCGTGTCGAGCGCAATGCCAGCGACGCCGGGAATGACGGACCCGGGTTGGAAGTTGACGACCCCGCCCGACGACACGGCGAGCCGATTGAGGTTGCCGTTGGCGTCGCCCCAGAAGACATACGTCGAGTTCAGCGCGATGAACCCGAACGCCTCGGAGGGCCCGAGCGGCGCGCTGCAGGTACCCGTCGCCAGGGTGCACGGGTTGAGCTGGTAACCCGACGATCCGCCGAGATAATAAAGAACCGTCCCCGTCGGGTCGAGGGCGACGGCGCTGAGCGCTACGCCCGGGTTGACTGCGAACCGCTGTGTCCCCTTTTGTCCGACTGGCCCGCTGAAGAACGTGGTAGCCGCCGGGATGACCGAGGTGTCGACCGATGACCAGGCGACGACTCCGTTCGAGATCGCCACGTAGTAAGGCGCCGCGGTGTTCGCGGGAAGGGTACCGAGAACCGTCGTCGCGCCGCCGGTCACGGGGATCTGGATGACCTCGGCGAGGCCCTCGTCCATCCACACGAGATTCGTCCCGTCGGTCGCGATGGAGGCGATCTGCGAAGATGCGGTCGGCGACTGGGCGACGACCCACGGCCCGCAAAGGCCCGTACCGGACGAGCAGGTTCCAGGCGCGCACGCGTAGCCGCATGCGCCGCAATTATTGGAATTGTTCAACAGATTGACGCACGTGCCGTCGCAATCGGTCAGGCTCGTCGGGCAGGTGCATATTCCCGCCGCGCACGATCCGCCGCTGCACCCCTGGCCGCAGCCGCCGCAGTTGGTCAGGCTCGTCTGGGTGTTGACGCAAACGTTCGTGCACGACGTCAAGCCCGTGGCGCACCCGCACGTTCCGCTGTTGCACGTCATGTTGTCGCCGGCCGTGCCGCACGCCAGGCCGTTGGCGACCGGGCCATTGTCCGTGCAGGTCTGCATTCCGGTCGCGCACGAGGTCGTGCCCGCATGGCAAGGATTCGGCGGGCTGCCGGGAGTGCAGCTCGCGTTGGCCGTGCAGGACACGCACGTGCCGGCGCTACAGACCTCGTTGCTCCCGCACGTGGTGCCGTTTGCGGCGTTCTCACCCGTGTCCACGCACGTCGAGGCCCCCGTGCTGCACGACGTCTCGCCCGTATGGCATGGGTTGGCGGGCGTGCAGGCCGTTCCTGCCGTGCAGGCGACGCACGACCCCGAGGCGTTGCACACCTCGTTGGTCGCGCACGATGTGCCGGCGGCGACGTTGACGCCCGTATCGACGCACACCGACGTGCCCGTGCTGCACGACGTCTCGCCGGCGTGACACGCGTTGGCCGGCGTGCACGCCGTTCCGGACGTGCACGCAAAGCACGACCCGTTGTCGCACGCCATGCCGCTGCCGCAG
>DASPUY010000172.1:0-17757 GCA_035622655.1 Polyangiaceae bacterium | reverse complement strand
CCGCGGTCGTGGCCGAGGCGATCGCCGTTTCGCAGGCCGGAATCCCCATCGAAGTCGTCCCCGGGGTGGGGACTCGCGCCGCTGCGGCGGCATTTGCAGGGGTCGTCGGCCGTGCCGTGGCCGTCCGGGCCGACGAGGTGGCCCGCTTCGTCGCCGGCGAGCCTCCGGACACACCGGTCACGCTCATCGCGGGGATCGGCACTCCCCGGCAGCGCACGGTGGTCACGACCGCAGGAGACGCGGCCGAGCGGGCGGGCGTGCTCGGGATCGACACCGCGGTCGTTCTCGCATTCGGCGCGCCCGTTTCCGGTCTCGGCTGGTTCGAGCGCAGGCCCCTCTTCGGCCGACGCGTGCTCGTCACCCGCGCTCGGGCGCAAGCCGCGGGCACGGCGGAGCTGCTGCAGGAATACGGCGCCGAGCCCGTCGTCGTCCCGACCATCGAGATTCGGCCCCCGGCCGACCCGGCGCCTCTTGCGGCAGCGCTCGCTCGCCTTCGTGCAGGCGGTTACGCCTGGGTGGCCTTTACGAGCGCCAACGGCGTGGAGATGACCTGGAACGCTCTCTCCGGCGCCGGCCGGGATGCCCGGGCGTTCGGCTCGGCGCGCCTCGCGGCGATCGGTCCCGCCACCGCGCGCGCCCTCGAAGGACATGGACTGCGCCCCGACGTGGTCGCCGCGGAGTTTCGCGGTGAGGGGCTCGCGCACGACCTGCTCGAGGCTCTGAGCGAAGAGCGCTTCACCTCGGTCCTGATCGCGCGCGCCGCGCGCGCGCGCGACGTGCTGCCGGACGCGTTGAGGGCGGCAGGCCACAGGGTAGACGTCGCCCCGGCCTACGAGACGCATCCTCCGCCCCACGAGACCGTGGAAGCCCTGGCTCGCGAGCTCGATCTCGGTCGAATCGACGCGGTGACCTTTACGTCCAGCAGCACGGTCGAGAACTTGTGCGACCTGCTCGGCTCATCCGTGGTCGAGCTGCTTCGCGGCACCCGGGTGGCGAGCATCGGCCCCATCACCACCGCATCCGCGCAGGCGAGGGGAGTCCGGGTGGATGTCACGGCACGGACGTACACTGTACCGGGGCTGATCGAGGCCCTGGCGGAGAGCTTCCGGCATCCGTGGGCTTCCCCCTGACCGGTTCGCCGCCGGACGGCCCTTGCCGGATCGCCCGAGCGTCGTTGTGCGGCGCGCCGGACGGGCCGGGCCGCGGGCCGTCGACGGAGCCGACAGGGTTGTGGAGCGCGCGGCCAGGATTCTGTAGCCTGAGCATGCTGCGAGCCCATGTCCCTGAGCTCCCTCATCGTCCAGCGCGATGTCGCGACCATGCGTCAGGTCGAGGAAGCGCTCGCCCGCCAGGTCATTTACGGCGGGGATCTGGTCACGAACCTGCTCGAGATCGCGCGAGTGGACGAATCGGTCCTCACGCCGCTGCTGGCGGAGTCGATGCAGATCGGAGCGGCGCCGCCGGGCGAGCTGCCTCTCGCGCCGGAGTTCGTGCGCACGCTGATTCCGGCCGAGTTCGCGATCCAGTCGATGGCCGTCGCCCTCGACGTCGAGCCGCAGAAGATCGTCATCGTGGTGGCCGAGCCGCTCGCGCACGAAGCGCGAAGCCGCCTTTCGGCCGCGCTCGGGATGGAGGTCGAGCAGCTGGCTGCGCCGGCCGTTCGCGTATGGCAAGCCCTGGCGCGCTGCTACGGCATTCAGCTCGATCGGCGAATCCAGCGCCTGCTGACGCGCCTGTCGGGGGGACCGACGTCGCTTCCCCCATCCATTGCGCCGTCCCCCATGCCCGGTTCAGTCTCGCCAGCAAGCCGCCCGCCGTCGAACCGACCGAGCACGCCTCCCACCGTGGGCGCCGTCGGACCCCTGGGCTCGTCGGGCACGATGGGCTCCCTCGGACCGGTGGGGGCCGTCGGCGCCTTGGCGAGCGTCGGTCCGCCGGGAGCCGTCGCGCAGCCGGTGCGGATCGGAGCCGTTCGGCTCAAACCGCAGCGGCACCCAACGCTCAAGACCTTTCCTCAGCGGCGAATCTCGAGCTTCCCGGTGGCCGCGGCGTCGGCGGCATCGGCGTCCCTCGCGCCCGCCGAGTTCGTCGCGGCTGCAGCCACCCCGGGCTCCGAGCATCACCTCGGAATGCTTCAGCGCAACGTGAGCCCGAGCATGCGTCCCAGCCGGCGGCGGCGCGGCCCGCTGACGTTCGAGATGGCTCGGCGCGAGGCGGAGGAGGCCCTCGACCGCGACGCGCTGCTCGATCTTTATTTCGATTTCTCGCGACAGTTTTTCGACTACGCCGCCCTGTTCCTCGTGCAGGGAGACATCGCCGAGGGCCGGGACGCTTTTGGCGCCGGGGCGGCCCGCGAGCGCGTGCTGGGCATCGGCGTGCCGCTCGATCTGCCCAGCGTTCTTTCGTCGGCCCGCGAAAAACGTGCTCCGATCGTCCTGCGCGCCGCGGCCGAGGGGCTCGACGCTGTGCTCCTGAGCGATCTTCTCCGGCCGCCGGAAGTCGAAGTGGCCGCCGTGCCCCTGGTCGTTCGCACCCGCGCGGTGGCCCTTCTCGTCGGCGACTGCGCGGAATCGGGAGTCGATCGAGATGCGATCCAGCAAGTGCTGGCGTGCGCGCGTCTCGTCGGCAAGGGCTTCGAGCGAATCATCGTGCGCCGCAAGCTCGAGGGATTCGTCGCAGGTAACCGCGCGGCCAGGCTGTCCTCCAATCCGCCGACCCCGCACCCTGCCGCTGTGGGCGGCGCAACACCCTCGTCGCCCCCGGTCGCGTCTTCCTCGGCGCCCCCCCCCCCGCCGGAGGGGTCCAGCTCGCTCGAGGCTACGATTCCGATGGCGATTCCGGAGCCCTCGTCGGCCGCCGTGTCGCCTTCGCCCGCCGAGGTGTCCCCTTGGGCGGCGGCTGCATCGGCGCCGACTGCATCGCCTTCGCCCGAAACGTTCCGTTCTTCGGTCGGAGCGTCGGTCGCGGCCGCCGCGTCGGTTGCGGGTGCCGCGTCGGTTGCGGCCGCGGAGGGATCGCCCTCGCCGGAGCCGTTCTCTTCGGCGTCGACCGCATCTTCCGCGGCCGTCTCGACGGCGCCCGCGGTGTCTCCGGCAGGCGCACTTTCGTGGACGGACACGCCATTTCCAGGCGTTTCCGCAGTCGGCGCATCGAGCGCGCCGGCGACCCCGATGACATCCCCGGTGTCGTCGACGACGTCGCCCGGAGCCTCGCCTTCCAGCGGCCGGCAGCCCGTTGCGGCAGACGCATCCCGCGTCAGGTCCTCCGATCCTGCGCCCGTCGTCACTGTCGCCGCGATGGCGGCCACGCGCCCGACCACCACCCTTCGAGGTCCGTTTGCGTCCCCGCCCACGGATCCCCCTCCGCGGGCGAACATCACCAACGTGCGCCCGGTCACGCGTCCCGCGCTGCCCCGCGAAGACGTCGGTGCTCCCCCCGACGCGCGATCTCTGCGCCAACGTCCGCTGCCCCGGGAGGAGCCTCCTGACGACTCCGGCGACGGACTCGACGCCCCCGCCGAAGCGAGGCCGCTGCGAGGACCTCCGTTGCCTCGCGAGGAGCCCCCCTCCCGAACCACCGACCCCTATCCACGCCGTGCCAGGCCGTCCAAGGCTCCCTCGACGGCGAGCGACACGTTCAGCGCTTCTTTCGACTGGCACGCGGCCAGCGGCTGGCAATCCGATCCGTCCGGGGGCCGGCATGCCGAGAGCGTCGGGCGTCACGCGGAACCGACGGCGCGTTCCGTGGATTCGGCCACCGGGCGTCGCGCGGATTCGCCCCCGACGGGTTGGCGAACGGACCCCGAGCCTTCCTCGAGAGACGGCGGGTGGGGGTCGGCGATGGACCCGGATGCCGAGCCCTCGGGCGCCGAACGCTCCGTAACCTCAGGCGTCGCCGTACCCCCGCATCACCCGGCAGCTGCGCGTGACGCGGCTCCCGAGAGCTCGCTTCCCAGCGTGATCATCGATCTCGAGGGCGAGCTGGGCGGGGTCGTCGACCGCATCGTCCGCGGTGAGGCCGATGAGGCGGCCGAGGCCGAGCTCCTGCACTTCGGCGAGCGCGCCATGCCCGTCGTGATGCAGCGATTCCCAGGACCGGTGACCTTCGAGCGCGCACGCATCACCACGATGTCGCATCCCCCGCGTGCAAGCGAATGCGGCCCGGTCCTCCGCCTCATCGCCCGCGAACGCCGAGTGGCGCTGCCGTTCGTGCTCGACCGGCTGAAGAGTGCCGATGTCGAGACCCGCGGGTGGGCCACGTACCTGCTCGCCGAGCTGCCCTACGTCGAAGCGATTCCGCAACTCATCGAGCGTCTCCGCGACGAGGATGCCGGCACCCGCGTCGCCGCGGCCCGCGCCATGGCCGCGATTGCGCGTTCGGCTCCCGAGAAGGTCGCGGAGGCCCTCAAGACTCTCGCGCGATCCAACGATGCCCGGTCCCGCGTCGCCGCGGCCCGCGCGATGGGCGAGGTCCGCGACGCGTGGGTCGTGCCCGAGCTCGTTGCCGGTCTGCGCGACGCCGCCGACGACGTGGCCAAGGCCGCGCGCGACGCGCTGGTCCTCGTCACCCGGCAGGACTTCGGTCGAGATCCCCGGCCGTGGCTGAAGTGGTGGGATCACAACGGCCGCCGCCATCGCATCGAGTGGCTCATCGACGCGCTGACGCACGAGGTGTCGGAAGTCCGACGGGCGTCGGGAGAGGAGCTACGCGTGCTGAGCCGGCAGTACTTCGGATACGCAAGCGAGCTGCCGTTGCGAGACCGTGAACGGGCGCAACAGAGGTACCGTGACTGGTGGATCACGGAGGGTCGCGCGCGCCAGCGCCACTCGTGACCCGATCATGAGCCGATTTCCGGCGGCCGGCGGCCGCCTCGGCGTCGGGTACGTCGCGTGCTAAAAGGCCCCGCGCTCGAGGACGCCGCTGGCTCGTGACCAGCCCCGGTCCTCGATCCCTGCGGCCACGCGAAGCAGCGCGACGAGGGGACCCGGCATGACCTGGACGAGCACGCATCCACGCAAAGCATTCGCCCTCCTCGCGGCCGTTCTCGTCGGTTTGCCCACCGCACCATCCCTCGCCCTCGCCGGGACCGTCGATCCCGACGCCTCCCGAATCGCCGCCGCTGGCCACTCGCTCAAGTGGAACTGGACGCCGCCCGGGCGCACGGATCGCTACGGGCACGCCGAAACTCTCATCCACGCGCCGATCGGCATCGTGCGCTCCAACGTCGTCGACTTCTCGCACTACCGAGACATCTTTCCCGAACGCTTCAAGTCCTCGCGTGTCGTCGGCCATCAGGCGGATCGCTCGACCGACGTGTACATCCAGATCGCCGTCCTTCACGGCGTCGTCTTGCTCTGGGACGTCGCTCGATTCGCGCCCCCGCGGGAGCTTTCGCCCGGCACCGAGGTCATCGAAGGCCGGATGGTGCCCGGCAAGGGGAACGTCCAGGACATGGACGTTGTCTGGACCCTTCGCGCCCTCGACGATCAGTGGACGGTGCTCAAGTTCGACTTGCTCCTCAAGCCCGGCCTTCCCGCACCGCAATGGGCCATCGACGAAGAGCTGCGCGACTCCGCGCGAATCGCCGTCGACTCGATGCACGACCGCGCCCAGGGCACCTGCGGGATTGCGCACTGGCCGAGCGAGAGCTGAGGCGGCGCACGCGCGGAAAGCGGTTGCAGCGGCGACTCGTCCGAGGCTCGAAGCGGCGTAGCGCGCGGACGGCCGGATCACGCGGGCGCACAAGCCTCGTCGCCCGCGAATGCGCGGGACTTTTCCGCATCGGCGTGCTGCTTGACAGACGTCGCGCTCCAAGTACGGTGTTGGCCGCTCGCTGCCATGGCAGCGAGCGTGCCGCGCGGTGGAGCAGCCTGGTAGCTCGTCGGGCTCATAACCCGAAGGTCGCAGGTTCAAATCCTGCCCGCGCAACTGATTTCTCGGGAATTTTTGGGGGTCCGGCTGGCCAATAGAGCCACCGGAAGCCATTGGAGTCGGATCGATTATCACAGCCCTATCACACTCCCCGGCGCCCTTTTTTCCCCCCGGCCACGGCCCGGAGAGCCGCCCTACGAGTCGCGATCGAGTCGGCCATCGCCTTCGCCAGCTCGTCGGGTCCGGGCTTGCCGTAGACACGCTCCAGCATCGTCGTGTCGGCATGGCCCATCGCGAGATAGAGCTCGCTGAACGGGACGCCCTCGGCTTTCATCCACGCCGAGAACGTGTGCCGCAAGCCGTGGGGCGAGACGTGCGGTACCTTGGCTCGCAAGCACGCTTTCTTGATCGAGCGGAGGGCGTTGGTCCATCGACTGAAGAGCGCGCCGCCTTTCCCATCGGCATGCTTCTTCACGATGGCTAGGAGCGCGCGCTGCCACTCCGTCACGATGGGGACGAAGCGGTCCCGCTTGTTGTTCTTCTTGCCGCGAACGTGGACCATCTTCGGGCCGATGTCCCCCCGCTGAGCGCGTTTGATGGCGCTCGTCTCAGCACCCGTCGCCAGGATGAAGGCCACGTAAGCTTTTCGATGCGGCAGGGTGATCGACGCGAGAAGTCTCTCCGCCTCGTCATGCGTGATCCAATGTTGCTTGGGCTCGTAACCGGTCTCCATCTCTCCGAAGAGAACGTCGATGTCTCCGGACCAGATCTTTTCGCGCTTGGCTCTTTTGAGCGCGGTTTTGAACGTCTGGCGGTCATGGTGGATCGCGTGCTCGCTCGTCTGCTGTTCGCGTCGGAACCGTCCGAACGCATCGATAAACCGCTCGTCGGCGGCATCGATAAGCGAGAGGCGTTTGCCCAGGTCGGCGAGGTCGTTGCGCTCGGCCAATGTGAGCCGTGACACGGCGGCGGCTTCGATGTTCCGAGCCGTGGCCCCCGCGAAGAGAAACCATGGACGCGCGTGGCTCTCGTAGAACTTGAGCGTCCCCTCCGAGCGCTTGCCGGCCGTCACGAGGGCTCGTCGGTCTCGCAAGAGAACGTCGAACGCGTCCCCTAGCGTGGCGGCTTGCTTCGCCGCGGTGTCGGGGTCGGCGGCTTTGCGCTCTTCTTGGGCGAGAACCAATCGCGCGGCAGCCTTATCGGTGCATCCCGTGCTGAACCGATCTTGCTTGCCCGTCGAATCGTAGACCCATCCCCACCAGATCTTGCCGCGTCGATACAAGTGCTCCGCCATCTTCGGTTCCTTTCGAGCCATCGGTTCCATTGCTCTTCCGAGCAGCGGAGAAGTTCGCCCGTGCCGTTGGTGCGTCCGAGGATCTCCCTGATGATCCGGCTCGCCTGTCTGACCGAGCACCGGTAGCGATGGGCCACGTCGGCGGGCGTTAGACAGCGCGTCGGATCAAACGGGCGCGCCACGCCGTTGATCCGCGCTCGCAGCGATTCGACCGTCGCTTCGTCCGCGCAGTCGTACTCGTAGTCAACCTCGCCGTGGTCGTCGATCACGGCGGTGAACTCGGTGTAATTGGCCACGCGAGGGTTTTGTCGCGCGGTGTACCGACACGCCAGCCCGACGAGATCAATTTCCGTCCAGCCTCCCGGATGATCAGCGTTCGAGCGAGGTACATCGAGCGCACGTGTACGCCGGCTCTCACACACCAAAAGGGTGTCCGACGTTCGATCGTCCGAATCCGATGGACCTGTGTCCGGGGCACCGCCCAGATTGCGCTGGCTGCGGGCGCGCAGATGATCGGCGCCCTGGCCGCGACGGTCGTTATATGGGCCGACGACAGAAACGGACGAACGAAGAGCGCGCCCTGCGCCTTTCCCGAAGCCGAAGCCAAGAAACGAAAACCAAAAAGGACTCGGCCGCAAAGAGATAAGGAAACGAGGAATCCCCGCGGACTACTTGCCGGTGAACATGGCGACAAGTTGCGCCGCTGGGGGTCCGTGCTACCCAATCAACACGGTCGTTGAGGCCGTCGGCGGATCCAACGCCGGACCCGACGAGCCTCCCCCCGCGAGGCTCTTCAACGGGGAAAGGGGCCCTGGTCTCTGGAGCGTGGTCACGTGGCCGCTTTTTCCTGCGGCCGATTCGGATGCGGGGCCGGTCGGCGGCAGGGGAAAGACGGACCCAACGATGACCAGGAAATCAGCAGCTAAAGACGCAGCGCGTGCTCGCCAAGCCAAGTACGGCGGCAAGCACGAATCCCACCTTCGAACCATCGGGGGCATCACGTCAGACCGGCCACCGGAGCCATCCCACGTCTGGGACGAGAGGCTTGCGCATACGCATGGACTCGCCATGCGCGAGCACTTGCGGCCTCGGTCGGCGGTCCTCTTGATGGACGACCCCGACGCGCCGCCGGTCGATAAGCCTCCCCCGAACGGATCGGCTACGTGCATCGAAATCGGCGGTCGGCACTTCGTTGCTACCGCCGCCCACAACCTGAACAACCTCGAGTCACTGCGGAACCTGAGTCTCGGGGCGTTTGGCGAGATCGGCAAATTCACCCGACTCTCGCCAAAGCTCATCAACAAGGGTCGGCGCGGCGGATGGGACTACGACCGAGTGGATATCGCTTGGCTCGAAATCGAGCCGCGCGCCGTTCCGTCGTGGACCGAGGAGTGGGGGCGCCGCTTCGTCACACTTGATCGCATGTGGCTCGGGAAGGCAGCGGACGTCGATAAACACGTTTGCTGCCTGGGCCAAGCGTACGAAAGCTTGAAGTTCCTGACGGTGAATGGAATCCCGACCGTTGGTTTCCGGCCTCTTCCGTACCTCTCGGGGACCAAACGCTCTGAGGACCCGGAGCACCAGATGTGGGTCCACTACGCACGCGTAATGCACAGCATGGAGGGCCAAAAGGACGCTCCGGATCCTGCCGGATTCAGTGGCTGCGGCTTGTGGTTCGTGAACCCAAAGCAAAATGGTCTTTGGACGCCAGAACGTGCGCAGCTTGCAGCCATCGAGCATGGCTGGTTACCAGAGAGCGAGTGCCTCACCGGAACGTTGATGCGCCATTGGGTCCGAATGATTCGCGAGGACATCCCGGAGCTGGCGCATTTTATTGACCCTTTCCTCAAGCCAACTGAAGACGCGACAGCATGAATGTCAGCCCTTACGCGCGTCCTCAAGAGGCGGCAGGGGCCGAGCGGCCCTTCGGCACGGATCTTCGCCCCGTACGACCACCCGGTCGGCGATCGGTCGCGCACCGAAATGGCGCGGATCCCACCCCAGGCGCTGGAAATTCCTGCGGGAGAACGTCGCCGACCATTGCGATGATGGTTCGATAGAAATCGATCGATCGTGAACCCCTCGAGCATCATCGCAACGAGCGCCGCGCTCGCCGATCGGACGCGCCTGCTGGCGCTCTTTGTTCTCGGCGCCGGCCCATTGACCATCGGCCGGCTCGCCGAACAGGTTCACGTCACCTCCGCCAGCGCGAGTTACCACGTCGCAAAGCTCCAGCGAGCCGGTCTCGTCGGCGTTCAGCGAGTCGGCCGTCGAAGCCTCGTACGACGCGTCGAGCAGAGGTGGACCGCCATCCTCGGGGCGTTCAGTATGGCTGAGTAGAACCGCTCGGTCTGCCGCCCGGTTCGCCAACCGTCCTTCTCCAGCCGTTCAGCGGCCGTGACGTCGGCCAGGTACCCAGGTACCGGCGGGTGACGCGACGGGCGAGGGGGTCGAGGGCGGCATGTGCGAGAGTTATCCGCAGGCGGCGTCGCCTTGACGATCCCATCCATCCTTTGGCTGGTCCGCTGCTCGCGAGCGTCCGGCAGAGTTACTTCGACGATTTCTCGGCCGTCGCGGGGACCGCTGCCGTCGTGCTCTTGGGCTTGGGCGGCTGTTCAGAGGCGGGTCGTGCTTGCGCAGCAGGAGCCTGCTTGGGCGGCACGTATCGCTGGAGCTTCTCGAAACCGAGCACGGCCAGATGGTCGTACGGAAAACCGGGGGCAGCCTTCGACTCGCTCATGCCTACGCGCCTCCCTTCCAGAGTACATACGCCCGACGCGCTACACCTATAAGTGTAAGGCTACACTGCTCGATGATCAACGAAAGGCGCTCCGAAGGGCCGTCTGTGCCGTGCTCCAGCGCGTCTTTCTGCGCGGACGTCAGCGCAAAGGCGCCGATCGGGATGCCGGCAGGGTCGGGCAGAAGGAAGACCGCGAGGGTCTCGGTAGTCGCGTGGGCATGCGGGTCGGCTTTGAACCACGTATTCGGCGCCTGCGCTGAGCTTGGCTGATAGTAGCGTGGACTTTCATCGGCGGTCGCCGCGAGATTCGCCACAATTCCGGCGCCGGCAGTTTCCTCGGCGATGATTGCCTGCGTGAAGTTGGCAACGGTCTGCTCCGAAGATCCAAGCGCCGCCACGATCCTCCAGACCTGGCGTGCATCATCGCGCGCCCACACGCTGAAGGCGGTGACGGCCTTCGGAAAGAGACGCGAGTCCCGCAGGTGCGCCAAAATTGTCGTGGCGCGCGTCCGCAGTTCTTGGGTCGATTCGCAGTCGCCCATCTCTCGTGCGTTCGAGAGCGCTGACAACAGTATCGATCGCGCGCTCAGTTCGTGCACGAGCAAGCGTACCTCTCCGAGGTACGCCCTCGTCTCGTTCGACCGCCTTAGCGCGAAGAACGCGCCGATCTGACCCACGACGAGAGCGAGCGCAGCCCAGGTGGTCTGAAGGTCGAAAGCCCGTCGCAGCAACCGCACGTTGATTAGCGTGAGCGGGACCGTCGCCACTGCTGCCCAGCCCCAAGTTCGCGAAAGCTGCCAAGCGTTGCGGATGGCTGCCTCGACATCGGCATCGACCTTTGCGGCCCGTGCATGCACGAGCGCCGAAGGGCGGAGGCCCCACCAAGCACGCCGCCACCAGCGCGCCTTCCGGTACGCAACCATCGTAGCTGGCGGCGGAGAGAGCGGCGGCACGCTCTGACCTTACACCGTGCTATCCGCTTGCAGGCCGCTCTTGGCCCGCTCCCGCAGGTTCTACGTCCGAAAAGTACGCTACGCGGACGATCCCTGCTGGACCCCCAAGTCCCGCTCGCATTTGGGGGTTGTTTTGGGGGTAGGTTTTTCGGACGCCGCGAGCGCGCCCGCGATCGTGGATTTGGGGACCTTCATGATAATGGCGATCTCCCGGAAGCTTCGACCGCCGGCTCGAAGTTGACGTGCTCGATTGAGGGTTCGGGTGTCAACTCGTCGGGGACGACCCCAATGACCGCCCTCGGCTTCGACGCGCTCGCGGGCGGCGGCAATGCGCTCCCCAATGGCGAGCCGCTCCATCTTCGCCGCCCAGCTCATCACCGCAACGATGATCTCGGCATGCGGTCCCTGAAGGTCGAAGCCGTCAGCGACGCTGACGACCTCGACACCGTGAGCATGAAGCTCTTCGAGGGTCGTGAGCGTGTCCGCGATGCCCGTCCTCGTCAATCGGTCGAGCCGGAACAAGTACAAGCGCCGACCGCGTAGACCCCCAGCTCGAATATCAGCGAGCAACCGCCGAAGTTCGTCGCGCGCCATCGTCTTTGCGGAGCGCTTTTCGGCGTACCAGGTGTCGATCGTGTCGCCTCGAGCCCGGGCGGCACGCTCGATGGCGGAGCGCTGCGTGGCGTGATCCTGGGAGCGGCTGGAGACGCGGATGTACGCCAAGGATGTACTCACACGGCTCGTACGATCGAGCGGTTGTCCGATCAAAGACCTTTCCGGACGACGGCGCGCCTGTACGTGTCCGGGATGCCATGGCCTTTCCGAACAATACGAGCGCCCCTACATTTGCGACCGTGGCAGCGAAAGATCGACCCGACGTGGACTTCGGTCACGCAGCGGGCGACTACGCTCGCCACCGGCCAGGCTTCCCGCCAGAGTTCTTCGATCACGTGGGGACGCTCGGCATCGGGATCGCGGGCCAGCGAATCCTCGACCTTGGGACGGGCACCGGAACGCTGGCCTGCGGCTTCGCCGAACGCGGCTGCGATGTCGTGGGGCTCGACCCCTCACCCGAGATGCTCGCCCAGGCAGCCAAGACCGCCGACGACGCCCGCCTATCCGTACGCTGGGTCAACGCATGGGCGGAGGGGACTGGGCTCCCCGACGCCGACTTCGACATCATCTGCGCCGGGCAGTGCTGGCACTGGTTCGACCGAGCGCGTGCCGCAACCGAGGCCATTCGGCTCCTCCGCGCGGGAGGTCGCCTGCTCATCGGCTACTTCAGCTATCTGCCCCTGCGAGGCACGGTTGGCGAGAAGACCGAGGAGATTGTGCTCCGGTACAACCCGACCTGGAAGTGGGCCGGGCACAACGGCCGCCATCCCGAGTTTGTCGAGGAGCTACGTCGTGCGGACTTCCGGCAGCCCACGACGTTCGAGTTCGAGCTGCCGATCACGTTCACCCACCAGTCCTGGCGCGGGCGCATTCGGGCCTGCAACGGCGTGCTCTCCTTGCCGGGCGGGAAGATCGCAGCTTTCGACGCCGACGTTGCCAGCCTCCTGGCCGAGTGCTTTCCCGAGCCGCTGGTGGTCCAGCACCGCATCTGGGGGATCGTCGCGGACAAGCTCGGACGGTAAAGCGCGTCCCGAAATCGTCCTCTCCAGCAGCCTTGGGGACGGCTTGAATTTGCGCGATTCCGCGCGGGCCGTGGAGCGTTCATTTAACGTTCGTTTTTGAGAGATGCGGTTAGGGTCGCAGCTCGATGTCGTGCACCTTGCGACACCGCATTCGTCGAAACGGCATTTGCTCCGCCAGCAGCACCGGCCTATCCGCGATGAGAAGCGGCTGATCGACCTATACGTATGGATCAACCGCTACAAGGGGCTTATTTTTTCCCGCAGGATCGACGGCCAGCCACTCGCCGGGCACGAGAAACGGGGACCCTTCTTCGTGTTCACGACTGACGCGGGCTACGGAATTGCAAGAAGATTTTTCAAGGTCCCCGAGACACCAAAGCCCGATATCGATCATGACGCCGATGTGCCGACCCTCGGGGAGCTAATGCTACACGAGGCTGGCATTCGCCGGACTCGTTAGCGTTGGGGGAGGGACATCTTCGCGCGCCGTCTGCGCGTTCTCCACCATTCGGTATGCCTAGCCGAGTGCGAGGCGTTCGTGAAGACAGCGATGCCGTCGGGCCATCAACGGGGTTCAGCGCCCTGTCGCTCCCGCCACCGTCGCCATCTCTCCTGCGCCGCGGTCCGGGCGATCTCGCGTTTGCGCTCATTCGAAAGGTTTCGGGCCCGTCCTCGGCCACCGGCTGCGGCCAAGTTCGTGCGGTCGTCCCGGACGGCCTGTTTTGCAGCGAGCTTCCTCGACCTGTAGGCAGCCCGCCGCTCGTCAGTCCGGACCTCCTCGAGAAGCGTCCGCCATCGTTCATCCCGACTTCGTCGATCAGCCTCGTGGGCGGCGCGCTCTGCGATGAGCATGTGCTCCAGCTCAATGACGCGCAGCGCAAGGTTGGCAACTCGACCGAGGTCGATGGTGGAGGGGCTGCCACCGTCGAGGAGCGCGTGCTCGACGATGAGCGCGGCAGCGGTGACGGCGGCGGACCGGGCCTCTTCAGAAGAGGCGCCAGAGCCAGGGGCAGCGAGAGCCAGCAGTTTTCTGGCGCGATCGAGCGCTTTGTCACGCGTCACGGGAAGCCTCGCCACGTGAGCATGCGCGCAAGCACAGGCCCCGGTGAAAAGAACGCGCGATAAGCGTCGGCGGCGATGCAGCGACCATCGCTTGCGGCTTGCCCCACGGAGGCTGACCGCCGGGCCGGGAGTCGGGCGGCGCAATCGGGTCGGGCACGGGATCGGCCGACGCTCCTTCCTCCGGGCTCCGGCCGCCCATCGTGACGAAGACCCTCGCGATGGCTTCCTCGTTATCGGGCGTGTCAGCGTGCAAAGGACGAGCCGTTCGGAGCTACCCCCCAGCATATTATACCTCATTCAGGTTGATCCCATTCGTAGTTTCCTCGGGCCGGTGCTCCTTCGGGAGCGAGTTCTCAAACCAGTGGCGCGGAACCCAGAGGAGCGAATGTTGCGTTCCGCCGAGGCGGACCCGACGAGCGATCCGCTGAGTTCCGCAGCCGCCTTCAATGCTGGCAGCCTTCTCGATCACGCCGCGATCAGCGAGCTGGCGGTGGACTTCGTTCTGGTTGTACGGCCAGTCTCGGTCGTAGAACATCCGAACGGCGTTCCAGGACAGCTCCGCGCTGAGATACAGGTAGTTGCGATCGATCCAACCGATCCCGGTCACACTCAGGTCGGACGCCGCGCTCTCGCCGTCTCGGTCGGGAAGCGGAACCCTAATCGCCAATGCGGCCCGCTTGCTTGTGAGAAGGGCTGAGATGGCCGCCATCCAGCGGTCGGCGGGCGACGCCCCGCTGCTCTCGCCCGAATAATCCACCTGCGCGGCTGCGAGGTGCGTCATCCACTCTTCGACCGAGCGAAACAGCGTCTTCTGCTTTTCCGCCGTTATCGCTCCGATGTAGCCCGCATAGTCCAGGTAGCTCTCGGCGGCGGCGATCAGCAGTCCGATGGATAATGCCGTCCGGGCGTGTGCGCCCCTCGTCGCCGCGCGCACGCCGTCCGACTCGGACGCCCAGTACGAAGCGTACTGCGCGATCTGTTCAATCCGCAGCTCATAATGATTGGCAATGTGGGCGAGGTAGCTACGCATCGCGATTTGGTGAAGACGTCTTTGCCGAGCGACCTCGACGATGCCACCCGCTCCGTGGATCGCGAGGTCTCCGGGCTCGATGCGATCGACGAGCGCTCGGGCCAAGGTCGATGCGGTGCGCGTGATCGGCAGGTCTTCCCCGGTGGACAGGACCATCGCCCTCGGAGGTCTCGACGCCTGCGCTTCATTTGCGCGATTGTTGCGCTCGCGGCCTGTCCTGTTGCCGATGGACTGGAGGATCCGTGTGGCTTTTTCGTCAAGCCCCTTCTCAGCGCCGGGTACGAAGTCATCCACAACCACCACGGTGTCCCGAGCGTGGAAGAGAACGCGCTCGATCGCTGCTGGGGTGGCCGACCAAGAGAGCGGCGGCGAGTCGAACGACCACTCGCCGAAGAATCCGGCGGCCAACCCGGCAAGGCCAGACTTTCCTGTGCCGGTTTTGCCAACGAGCAAGATCGAGAAGTTGGCACGCACATCGACGTAAACGGGCGCGAGCCAGATGGCGCAGAAGACCGGGACCGTAACGCGCAGCTTGCCGACTGTCAGCGCGGAGAACGAGGAGGCAACTGCGTGCTTTATCTCTTCGGCATCTTCCGGCAGAGCTGCCATGCCGAAGCGGCCCTGCTGGTCGGGGTTTGCCACCTCGAGTCCCGCCGCGCCCTCGCCGATGGAGTTCTCCGGCAACAAGTACACCCAGCGGTCTTCGATCTTGCGCCAGCCCGTATGCGTGTAGATCGTGCGCGTCCTCGGGTGCGAGCGCTGGGATGTGGCCGCCAGGAAGTGGTCCCACGACGACCGCGCCGCCTCGACATGCGCCTTGGCACCCCACGCCTTCGGCAACCATTCCCGTTCGAGCCAGTGGGCGGCGCTTACGTGGGCTGATGGCAGCTCGGAGCCGTCCTCCATCGCGCCGCTGACCGTGAACTCTCGCTCACGTTCGACGCCGTTGTCTTTGTGGACGTCCTCCGTGATCTCGGCCACCAAGGGCGCGACCTTCCGCCAGGTAGGTTCGCCCTCCTCGTCCTGTCCTTCGCGGACAGCGGTGATGTTGTTCTCGAACGAGTAGACGTTCGCATCAACAGTGCGGCGTTCTTCCTTTTTCGGGATGAGCCTCCGCTTAAAGTTGGCCATCGCCTCGCGAATGGGTCGCGTTTTGAGCTTGCGCGCGGCGAACATCTGATCAAAGAGGGCGTGCGCCCTTTCGGACGCGTGCAGGTAGGCGAGGATCGGCAGTTCGGAAAGGAGCCCCTGCGCCGCTTCCGAACGTTGCAATGGGTCAAGTTCGAGCAGCGGGCGAAGTCGCTCGATAGGGTCCGCGCGGACCGCCTCGAACACGAGCCGGAAGAACGCGTCGGCGCCGTTTCTCGCGATGTAGTCGTCGGGACCCTGGTCCTTGCCTGTCGAAGCGAAGTCGTCTTTGGCAGGCTCCTGATAGGGGATCCTCATGAGCCACACGTCGGCTCCCAACGACTTGAGTGCGATGGCGGCGTATGCGGCTCCCAGGCTTACAAGTGGTTTCTTCGGATCGGAGATGCTGGCGTCGAAGGCGATTACCGTCATCCGCCCTTTCCAGCTGACTTTGCGCATCGCCGGGTGCGCACAGACCTCGTGGTACGTTCGAGACTCTCCGGGGTCATGCGCCCCCGCCAGGACACCGCCGAGACCCATCGCGGGCAGCCCGGTGTTGCACGAAATACTGGCGGCCTTTAGCGGCGCCTCGGCGACAAACATCCAGACGTCGGGATCATCGGCAGCCTCCAGCGCCTCCGGTGTGAAGTACGGAATGACGGGGATCCCGGTCGGAGCAAGGTAACGCCCGAGCTCATGCTCGGTTCTCGGCGGGCACCACCAGCATGCAGGCGCCGCAACGCTGGCATTCGTAACGACGAGCCCGGATCGTCGTGATCGTGGGCGGTCCGTCGACTGCGGCCGGCCCCCAGACCTGGCGCTCGCGAGTCCCGTCGCCATGCACGACCAGATTTCCACCCTCGGGGCGGCTCGCGGCGCCGCATCCGGGGCACCGCCCAGGACGAGCGGCCGACACCGACGGAATCTCCGCCTGCCAGACCTTGACGCCGAGCGCGCTCCGGCAAATCCTCTCCTTGCTCCGCACCTCACACGCTCGGAGCTCGACGCGAAGGGGTCCGCCAAGACTGCCCTTCGCGTCACCCTTTTGTCAGGCCGCCGACATGACGAACGCTCCGCCTCCGGGGCCCCCTCCTACGCCATCTCGGTCCCGCGCGGTATCCGCCACTCTCCATGATCGAGATCGCGCCTCTGCGCGATCCTTTCCATCACCCAGCGTGCGCGCAACTCCGAAAAGATCGATCAGATAGAGGGGGCGTTAACACCCTCTCGCATGCCTTCGGGCGGCGGTTGGTTGCGCGCGGACGCGGCGGGATCGTGCTCATGAGTTCCCTGGTGGCGTTTCAAGGCGTTCCGCGAGCCGCGAACTACTCGGCCACCAAGGCCTACGTTCAATCCCTGGCCGAGGGTCTGCGCCTCGAGCTCGCGCCGCGTGGCGTCGGTGTGCTCGCGTCGGCGCCGGGTCCCGTGAATTCAGGTTTCGCCGCGCGCGCATCGATGCAGATGTCGATGGCGCAGACGCCGACCGAGGTAGCGCGCGGGACGCTCTCGGCGCTTGGGCGCTGGGGAACGGTGAGGCCTGGCTTTCTCGCTCGGTTCCTGGAGCTGTCACTCGATTTCCCGAGGCCTCTGCGGGCACGGTCGAGAAGCGCGTGCCCATCACGGCCGGCACCACGCAATGCTCCTTCGAGAACGTCTCGGCCGGTACCTACGCGATCTCCGTCATGCACGACGAGAATGACAATCAGAAGCTCGACAAGAACTTCTTCGGCGTGCCGACCGAGGGCTACGGCGTCTCGAACAACCACACGCACGCGATGAGCAGCCCGACGTGGGAGGAATCCAAGTTCACGGTCGAGGGCGGCAAGAACCTCGGGCTGGGGATCGGTCTCCGTTACTGACCAGAGGCCTCGGTCAGGGCACGGCGACCCGGAGGTACCGACCGATCAGCGCTCGAGAGCCTCCGTGAGGGCGCGGCGACGGTGCGCAACGAGAAGAAGGCCGCGCGCAACTGCGACGTGCGTTGGCGACATTTCGGACGCTTTTGTCGCAAATGACCTTTCGCCGTATTTTGAACTGTCGAC
>DASPUY010000171.1:0-7394 GCA_035622655.1 Polyangiaceae bacterium | reverse complement strand
TTCGCCGAAGCGACGACGGGCAAGAGCTCTTCCCCGACATCAACTTCGGAGTGCCCAAATAGCCATGAACGAGCCGCCGGTCGGGGTCGACCAGCCCATCGTCTCGAAGGTGCCGCGGCAGAAGCCGGCGAGCCTCGCCGTCTACAAGCGCGAGCTGCGCAGGGCGGTGGCTCGGAACCGGACGGAGCCCGAAATCAACTTCCTGAACATCACGGCGATGATGGACATGATGACCATCATCCTCGTGTTTCTTCTCAAGAGCTTGAGCACGTCGACGGCCTCGCTCCCGCAGTCGCAAGACCTGCAACTGCCCAAGAGCATCCTGACGACCGAGCCGGATTCCGAGCCGGAAGGTCTACCGGTCATCGTTTCCAAGTCCCAGATCATCGTGGGCGAGTCGGTCGTGTGCCCCGTCCCGCCGGACGCTGCGCAATACGGAATCGAGGCCAAGTACAAGCGGGGATCGCGCAACGACTACTTCATCGTCCCGCTCGGCAGCGCGCTGCAGGCATGGCGCGACGCGGACAAGCAGATCCGGATGCGTACGGGCAAAGATCCATCGCGGAGTGAAGCGATCCTCATCGCCGATTCGTCGACGCCGTACCGGCTCCTGACCGAGGTCATGTACACGCTGGGGCAGACGGAGTTTTCTCAGTTTCACCTGATGGTCCTGCAGGGCGGGAAAACTCCAAAGTAGCTTTCCTGCGGGGAAGTCCCGCTCGCTCATCCGGCATATCCGGCGCCGGGGGGCGGTCGCTGTCGCTCGCACTGGGGAGCTCGAGGGCACGGGCTCGCCGGGACGTGAACCGCCGAGATCATTGCCATGGCTGCCATGGCAACGATCTCCCGCCTGGCGGGTCCGCCGTTCTCGTTTCCGCTGGGGGGGAGCGGCGCTCCCCACGACGTGAAGTGCTTGGCGGGCCTGCTGCAGCGGAGCCGAGCGAGCGCCAGCGAGTCGAGGCGGAGCGAGGCTCAGGGTTGCCCGAAATCCGCAAACAAGGCTCAGGGTGAGCCGAGACCCCCAGAAATTCTAGATCCCGAGAAGACTCGTCATCCGGCCCGAGGACGCGTGAAATCGCCGCATCGAAACGTTCATGACCAGGCCGACGCCGATGAGGACGGTCATGACGCTGGACCCTCCGTACGAAAAGAGCGGCAACGTCACGCCGACGACCGGCAGCAGGCCGGTGACCATTCCGAGGTTGAAGACCACGTGCCAGAAGACGATGCTGCCGACTCCAATGGCGAGGACGGCTCCGAATCGATCTTTCGCAATCGAGGCGATCCGAAGACACCAGAGGACGAGCAGCGTGTATATCGCAATCAGCGCGATGCTGCCGACGAACCCCCATTCTTCGGCGAAGACAGGAAACGGAAAATCGCTGTGCTGCTCGTGCAGGAAGAGAAACTGGTTCTGCGAGCCCTTCATGAAACCCTGACCGAGCCAGCCGCCGTTGCCTACGGCGATCCGAGCCTGGTGAGCGTCCCAGTTGTATCCGAGAATGTTCTCGTCCGGATTGAGCCACGCATTGATCCGCTCGTTCTGGTAACCGCGCAGCCCGTGACTCCAGAATACGGGCGCCAGAATGGCTACGGAGACGCCGAGACCGATGAGGCTTCGGGTTTGAAGGCGCATCAAGGCGCAGACCGAAACGAACACCAAGATGAGGATCAGACCGGTCCCCAGATCGGGCTGGAACATGACGAGCGTGGTGGGAACCGAGGTCAGAAGCGCGGGGATTACCAGGTCCTTGAGCGTCCGACCCTCGTTTCGCGGGTAATCGTGCAGGTATTTTGCCAGCGCGATGACGAGCAGCAGCTTCATGAATTCGCTGGGCTGAAAGCTGTACGAGCCGATGTAGATCCAGCGCGAGCTGCCACGAATTTCCCGGCCCAGGATGAAAACGAGAAGCAGCAGTACCACGCCGGCCGCGTAGAGCGCGTAACCCAGTCTCTCGTAGTGACGGTAGTCGATGCCTGCCACGATCATCGCGAGAATGCCGCCGGCCACGAGCCAGTAAATCTGTTGAATGTAGTCGTCCGCGTGTCCTCCGCGTGCGACGCTCGTGGCGGAGTAGAGGTTGATGACGCCGATGACCGCGAGCGCCGCGACGGCGATGAAGAGCGTCCAGTCGAAGCTTTCGCGGAAGCGACCGGACATGAAGGTTGCCCCCTCGGATCCGGCCCTCATGGGCGTGCCGCCTTCGTCTTCGCCGCGGACGGTCCGCGTCCGAGCCGCAGCGATTGCAGCCTCTCGTATTCGTGAACGATCTGCATCGCCACGGGAACGGCGACCTCCGGGCCGGAACCGCCGTGCTCGACGAGCACGGTGACGGCAATCTCCGGCGAGCTCGCCGGAGCAAAGCCCGTGAACCACGCGTGGTTCTGCGAAAGAAACCAGGAAAGCTTCGGATCGTCTTCCTTTTTCGTCACGTACCCGGTCTGCGCCGTGCCCGTCTTCCCGGCGACGTCGAGCGATGGATCGCGTGCGGGGTATGCGGTTCCATTCGGATCGTTGACGACGTCGTAGAGCGCGTCGGTGACGCGCCTCAAAATGTCGCCGTCGATCGGAATCTGGCGCCGGATTCGCGGCGGAAACTCCTGCACGACTGCTCCGTCGCTCGTCTCGACCGCTCGAACGACTTGCGGCTGATACAGGGTGCCGCCGTTCGCGAGGGCCGAGTAGGCGAGCGCCAGCTGCAGTGGGGTGACGGTCACGTCGCCCTCTCCGATCGCCATGTTGAGAGTGAAGCCGACTCGGAACTGCCCGCGATATCGAAGGGCATACCAGGACCGCGTGGGAATTCGCCCGGGGGCTTCCGGATTGATCCCGAGTCCGGTCTTCTCTCCGAGGCCGAATGCCTGAGCTACGCGGGCGATTCGGTCCATGCCCACGGTCTCGGCCAGGTGAAAGAAGTAGACGTTGCACGAGCGAGCGATGGCTTGATGCAGGCTGACGCGGCCGTGAACATGGCTGCAGCGGAAGACTCTCCGCCCGAACGTGACGTAGCCTTCGCACTTCTCGACGTGCTCGGGATCGACGAGGTGGTCCTCGAGAGCCGCCAGGGCGCTGAACGGCTTCATCGTCGACCCCGGCTGGAAGGCGCCGCTCATCGTCTTGTCGAGAATCGGGCGCAGCGGATCGGTGTAGAGACGCGAAAACGTCTCACTCACCCGGTTGCGCCCCGCGCCACCGGAGAGGTCATTGGGGTCGAAATCCGGTTTCGAATAAAGCGCCAGCAGACGTCCAGTTCGCACGTCGACCGCCACGACCGCACCGGCCGCGTGCGGCCGCATGGCCTTTTCGATGGCCTGTTCCAGATCCGCATCGATCGTCAACCGCAGATCGCGCCCGGGAATGGGCTCCATCCGCGGCGGCGGGTCGATGAGTCGCTCCGCTTCGGGGCCCGTTCGGTAGCGTCCGCGAGCGTCCACGACGCGCTTCTCCCAGCCTCGCTGACCCCGGAGATAGGCTTCCCACGCGTGCTCGATGCCGGTTGCCCCTACGGTGTCGCCGGCTTCGTAGTCGAGCGGATTGATCCGCTGCTCCTCGTCGCGCGAGAGTTTTTCGTACCCGCGGGGCCGGTACTTCTCGAGCGTTTCAGAATCGATCTCGGCCACGTATCCGAGCATGTGCGCGGCGAGACTGCGGTACGGATAGAACCGCACGGGCACTCCGACGACGTCGACGCCAGCGAGCTCGTCCCGGTGCTGCTTCAGCTCCGCGACCTCGTCGCGGGGCACGTCCTCGCGCACGAGGATCGGCGTTCGCCAGCAAGGCGACTTGTCGTCGTCGTCTGCGCACGCGGCCCGGATCCGAGACTCGAAGCTGCGGCGCTCCTCCGGGTTGAGTCGCAAGACGTCTGCGAGTCGGGGCCAGGAATCCGGATCGTGCGGCACCGGGACGCCGTTTCGGTATCGCACCGGTCGCGCGCTCGGCATCACGCGCCCGGGCACGACCTCGACCTCGTACGAGGGGCGGCTGGACGCCAGCACCCGTCCGTTCGCGTCCCGGATCACCCCACGCGTGGTGGGAGCCACGACGCGCCGGATGATGTTCTCGTGGGCGATCTCTGCGTACTCGGCGCCGTCGAGCACCTGCAGCTGAAACAGGCGAGTGATGACGGCGCCGAATGCCAGGAACGCGGCGGCCGCCATCCACTTGTAGCGTCGCCGGAATTCGCCGACGTCGGACCGTGAAACGAGAAGGTTGGTCACTGGGAGGCCCCGGCACCCCCCGCGGGCGCTCTTGCCGAAGCCCCTGCGGCGCTCTCGACGGCGTGGGCCGCGCGAAAGACGAGCGGAGCGATAGCCGCGGTGATCGCAGCGTGCGGCAGCGCGAGCGGATAGAGCGACTTCGGGACCCAGGCATCGCGTCCGAAGATGGCGAGCAGTACGAGCACCATGGTGCTCTGGAGCAGCGAGAACGCTCCGACGAGCAGGACTTGCATCCACGTTGTCTGCGCGGCAAGACGGACGCCCGCGGCGCGTGCGAGCACGAACGTGGCGACGTAGGTGAAGGTGTAGAGCCCGACCGGCGCGATTCCGACGACATCGGTCGCATAACCGAGGACGAACGCGACCGCCGCGCCGCGCGCGAGCGAGAACTCATGGACGCCCATGAACAGGATGAGCGGAAGGGTCAGTGCCGGGATGGGGTGACCGATCCGCGCGTGCCCCAGGGAGCCCAGGAGCACGTACCCGAGAAGCACCGTCGCGGGTAAGAGGAGGTCGGCCCGCATCGTCACTATGGCGCGCGGGTGGCCGGGGGGATGGCGGACCAGCCGAAAGACGTCGACGACGAGAGCAACGAGCCAGATGGTCGTCGCTGCTCCGACGGAAAGCTTGTCGACCACTCGAAAGACATTTCCCTGGAGCAGAAGGAGACCGAGACCCATCGCGAGCAGCGCGACGTGTCGCATCACGGTCTCCCACGCGGTCCGCTCGACGACGGTCCGCTCGCGTTCGCCGACGACGATTCCTCGCCCTGGGTCGTCAAGAGCACGAGGGCGTTGTCGAGTCGGGAGAAGTCGATCGTGGGTGCCGCATCGACGTCTTGATCGCGGCCGAGCTCGCGCTTGATGACCTTCGTGATCCGCGCGACGGGAATGCCGCGCGGGAACCAGCGCCCCTTGCCGCTCGTCGTCAGCAAATCGCCGATCTCCACCTCGTCGCGCGAGTCGACCATCTCGACCTTGCAGCCGTATCGCGCGGGATCTCCAGTGCCCCGGACAAAGCCGCGGGCGCGCGTTCTCTCGTCTTCCACGTCGACCCCGAATGCCGCGTCCACCGCAAGCTGAACGTCGACCGAGTTGCCCGCGACGTGGAGGACGGCGCCCACCACGCCGTCGGGCGTGACGACGGGCATGTGCGGTCGCACCTCCCGGGTGGACTTGTCGAGCACGAGGCGGGTGACGCGGAAAAATTCAGTGTAGTCCTCGCCGATCACCTGTGCGCTGACGGTGTCGACCGGCATCGACTCTTTCATCTGCAAGAGACGGCGAAGCTGGCGATCCTCGGTCTGTAGCTGTTCGAGTGCGTGCACGCGCTCGCGCAACCGCGCATTGTCATACGAGAGTCTCTCGTAGTCGCGCCGGACATCGACCAAGTACACGTAGTTCTGCCAGACGTCGGCCACGCCGCGGCCCAGGGTCGCCGCCGCCAGCTCCAGGGGCGCCGTGACCCGGAGCACGGTTCGGTCCATCGAGCTCTGGCTCTCGGGCGACTTCATGTTCGCCTTGAGAACGAAGAACGGCACGGCGAGCAGAAAAGCCACGATCGCGAGGTCGCGATAACGTTTGAATACCGAGGGCACGGCGGACGACCGAAAGCTAGCCGCCGGCGGCGCCGCCGCCAAATCGAGCGAGCCGGATGGCGCACCGTAACGGTGCGCCCCGGGTCACGCGATCATCACTTCCTTCAGGAGGTCCATGTGGTCGAGCGCCTTGCCACTGCCCAGGACCACGGCGCTGATTGGGTCGTCGCTCACCATCACGGGGAGCCCGGTCTCTTCCCGCAAAAGTACGTCGAGATTGCGCAAAAGGGCGCCGCCTCCCGTGAGAACGATGCCCTTGTCCACGATGTCGGCCGCGAGCTCGGGCGGAGTCTTTTCGAGCGCCATCAACACGGCCTCGACAATCGAGTGAATCGGCTCCGTCAGCGCCTCGCGGATTTCATCGCTGTTGACGATCACCGTCTTCGGGACCCCGGCCACCAGGTCGCGCCCTTTGACCTCGGTCGTCAGCTGTTTCTCCACCGGATAGGCGTTGCCGATCTGGATCTTGATTCGCTCCGCCGTCTGCTCGCCGATGGCGAGGTTGTACTTTCGCTTCAGATAAGCGCCGATCGCTTCATCCATCTTGTCGCCGCCGACGCGGACGCTCTGCGAGTACACGATCCCGGCCAAGGAAATGACCGCGACCTCCGTTGTCCCACCCCCGATGTCGACGATCATGTTGCCGCTGGGTTCCGTGATGGGCAGACCCGCGCCGATCGCCGCGGCCATCGGTTCCTCGATGAGATAGACGTCGCGAGCGCCCGCGCTTTCCGCGCTCTCCTTGACCGCGCGCTTCTCCACCTCGGTGATGCCGAAGGGCACGCAAATGATGATTCGCGGCTTGACCAGCGTCCGGCGGCTGTGTGCGCGCGCGATGAAGTATCGCAGCATCGCCTCGGTGATCTCGAAATCCGCGATGACCCCATCGCGCAGCGGACGCACCGCCCTGATGTTGCCCGGCGTCCGGCCCAGCATCTCCTTGGCCTCGCGGCCTACGGCCAGGACCTTGTTGCCGCCGCGGACGTCTCGCTGGACGGCCACCACCGACGGCTCGCACGAGACGATGCCCTTGCCCTTGACGTAGATGAGGGTGTTCGCCGTGCCGAGATCGATCGCCAGATCGTTCGAGAACAGGCCGTGAAGCCAGTCGAAGATCATGCCTCGCTCCTCATCGCGACGCTGCCCGGGAGCGCTTGTAACACAATCGCCCCGCCGCTCGGTCCAGCTTTGTAGCCTCGACTGGACGTTCGATCAGCAACGCACGCGCCCTGCCGCGCTCCCCGCGCGGCGCGCCCGCCGTCAGCCCTTCGAAATCTTGCCTTCTTTGTGGTCGAAGTGCTTGCGGCATACGGGGCAGAACTTCTTTATCTCGAACTTTTCGGACATGGTCCGCTTGTTCTTGGTCGTCGTGTAGTTCGCCCGACCGCAGTTGCCGCAGGTCATTTTGATGATGTCGCGCATGACTCGTGCTTTCTCTCGGTCGTGCTTCGTGCCCAGCCACGCGGTGGATGGACCAGAAGCCGGAGCCTACGCATCGCCCGCGGCTCGTCAAGCACCCGATCGGCTCAATCGTCGTCGTCGCCGTAGTCGAAGCGATTCCCCCGCGGCTCGTCACGCT
>DASPUY010000170.1:0-5015 GCA_035622655.1 Polyangiaceae bacterium | reverse complement strand
GTGCAGGACGCGCTCTTGATGGTCACCTACTACCAGCGGCTGCACGACGTCGAGGGGCTCTCGATCGAGCACGCCGCCCGCGAAGCCTCCGAGAAACGATTCCGTCCCGTTCTGATGACCACCCTGGTGGCGACGCTGGGCCTATTG
This sequence comes from Polyangiaceae bacterium, assembly GCA_035622655.1. Taxonomy (GTDB): domain Bacteria; phylum Myxococcota_A; class Polyangia; order Polyangiales; family Polyangiaceae; genus Palsa-1150. The sequence goes on along the minus strand of DASPUY010000170.1, from coordinate 4,868 downwards.
CCCGCCGCCCTTTCGAACGGAATCGGCGCCCAGACGCAGAAGCCGCTCGCCATCGTCGTCATCGGCGGATCGCTGGAGCTCGCGATCCTCACGCGAATCCTGCAGCCTCCGATGCGCGTCATCGCGCATCGCTGGCGCGAACGGTGGAGAGCGCGCCACGGCCGAGGTGGCCCCCCACCCGAGGAGCTAATGCCGGCTTAGCCTGCCGGTGAAGCGGAAGGCGACGATCGGACGGATCGTCGCGCGGCACGCGGCACCGAGATCCGCCGGACCCTCGGTGCCGCTCCGCTGGCGCGGCAAGTGCTAGTTTTCTGGGTTCGTGCGCTCTAGATTCCGGGATTCCTCGACTTTCGGGCAATCTTTGCGGCAAACTGTCCCATCGCAAAATCTGCGATGTCGCGGGTTGTCGCAGAATTTTCACGCAGTCGGTTTCCCGTGAAGGTGCTCATCCTGGAAGACGACAGGAAGCTCGCGAGCTTTCTCGCGCGCGTCGTGTCCGAAGAAGGTTTGACCGCCGATCTCTGCGCGTGCGGCTCCGACGCCGTACCCCAGGCCGTCAGCGGCGCGTACGACCTCGCCATCCTGGACTGGATGGTGCCGGAAATGGACGGTCTCGCAGTCTGCCGCGAGATCCGCCGCGCCGGGGTCACCGTCCCCATTCTGATGCTGACCGCGCGAGGCGAAACGTGCGAGCGCGTGCTCGGTCTGGAGGCAGGCGCCGACGACTATGTGGTCAAGCCCTTCGAGCTCGACGAGCTCATCGCGCGTGTTCGCGCGCTCTTGCGCCGCGCATCCGGCTTCGGGGCGCTGCGTTGCGGAGCTCTGGAAATCGATCGCCCATCCCGGCAAGCGAGGCTCGCCGGCGCGACGCTGGCGCTCACCAACCGCGAATACACGCTCCTGCTGGAGCTCATGCACCGCGCGGACCGGACCGTGAAGCGCTCGGAGCTTCTCGCAAACGTCTGGGGAATGCATTTCGATCCAGGCTCGAACCTCGTCGAGGTTCATGTCAGCCGCCTGCGCGAGAAGCTCGGCACATGCGCGTGGATGATCGAAACGGTACGCGGCGTCGGCTACCGGCTTCGCCGACAGCAAGCCGCATGACTCTGCGAAACCGCTTCGTCCTCGCTTGCTCGGCCATCACGCTGCTCACGCTGAGCAGTGCCTTCGGGGCCGTGTGGCTGGGATTCAGCACGAGCCAGCTCCGGCAGCGCGACTTGGCACTGGTCACGGAGGCGACCGACGACGCGATCCGGGCGTCGTACGCGACGGATTGGGTCACGAGCGGCCGATTCGCGGCTCCGGCGGGGGAGCTCGGGCCGGTGACTCGCTACGCGACGATCTACGACTCGAGCGCGCGGCCTGTGGCGTGGACCCGGAATCTCGAACCGGCCCGACCGGCGCTCTCCGTCATCGGCCACGCGCCCGGCGTCGCGTTCGATGTCTGGTGGAACGGCGAGCATCTGCGCGCCGTGCTCGTCTCGGTCCACCAATCCGCGGGGCAGTTGCTGTGGCTCGCTACTCCGAGGACGGACCTCGACGCGAACGCCGCGTTTCTCGTCCGCGCCATGGCCGTCGCGGTATCGATTGCGGTCATCGCGGCGGCGGCCGCGGCGGCGTGGCTCGCGCGGGTGTTGACGCGAGATCACGAGCGAATGGCGAGTGTGGCGCGCGCCGTTGCGGCGGGCGATCTGTCGGCGCGCGTGGGTCCCGTGTCGAGCGATCGAGACACGGTGCAGCTGGGCCGAGATCTCGACGAGATGATCTCGCGGCTCGCGGCCCTCGTGGAGACTCAGCGACGTTTCATCGCCAATGCATCGCACGAGCTTCGCTCCCCGCTCACGACGCTGCTCGGCGAGCTCTCGTTCGCACTGCAGCGGGAGCGTGATGCCGCCACGTATCGGGCTGCCATCGAAGAAGCGCTCGAGTCCACGCGGCGACTCAAGGCGCTCACCGAGGACTTGCTCGCTCTCGCGCGCATCGGCGGGTCGGATTTCGAGGTCGAGACCGTCTCGCTGTCGCAAGTGACGAAGGCGGCGTTCGAGTGGTCGCGCACCGCTGCGCAAAAAGGGGGCGTGACGATGGAGACATGGTCGGACGGAGCGGTGGTGCAAGGGCATCCACGCGACCTCGAGCGGCTGATGCGCAACTTGATCGAGAATGCCGTCCGCCATTGTCCCCCTGGGGGGCGGGTGCTCGTGGAGACCCATGGCGACGCGGACGGCGCTCGCGTCATCGTGAGCGACGAGGGACCTGGAGTGCCGCCGGACGCGCGCGAGCGCATCTTCGAGCCATTTTTCCGACTGGATCGGGGACGCGCGGACCACTCCGGCGCCGGCCTCGGCCTCGCGATCGGCCGCACGATCGCGCGAGCTCATGGAGGCGACCTGTGGGTCGATTCCGCTCCGAGCTTGGGGGGTGGCGCGCGATTCGTGCTGAGCCTTCCGGTATCCGGGCCGCCGCGCCGAAAAGTCCCCCCGTCCTCCGGCGCCCTGGCGGAGGGTGAGGGAAGCTCGCACCCGTAACTAACCTCCAGGAGGCCGGCGCACCTCCCCAGGTGTTCTACCAGTGGCTGGACGCCGTACCGTACGCGCCCAACCTGAGCGGAGGTTGGGCCTGCATCGGATGCCATGCGATCTCGCAAGACGGCAAGAACATCGGAATCACGATCGGGGGGGCGGCGATTCCTGCGGGAGGCGGCGATTCTTCTCCACCATGACCGAGGCCGTGACGCATCCGTACTGGTCGATGAAGGGGCTGCTCGCCTTCGCGAGCTGGGAGCCGCTGACGACTCCGCTCGCCTACGATCCGAAAGACCTCAATGGGAACGAGGTGGCCAACGCCCAGATCTGGATTGCACCCGTCAACGGGACCACATTCGACACGCCGACGCTGCTGGTCCCGCGGCAGACCAACCTGACCGAATACTACCCGACCATTTCCGACGACAGCCTGTTCGTCGCGTTCAACGAGTCGTCCTGCAGCGGCCCGCCCACGAACCAGAGCGACGGATACGGCTTGAACCAGCAGTTGGCCCGGCGACGGCGGAGGCACATGGACCAACTCATGGCCCCGCTTCTCGCCCACCCACGCGGCCTACCAGGGGAAAACCCTCTACTGGCTTGCGTTCTCTTCGCGTCGTCCGTACGGCGCCGTTCTCGCCGGATCGCAGGACGGAACAACCCCGCCGCAGATCTGGTTCGCCGGCGTCGCCGTGAACGCCGACGGCACCGTGTCGGGCGATCCGAGCTTCGCACGGGTGTGGCTGCCGCAGCAAAACAGCCCGACGCCGGAGGTCCTTTACGACGGAGGGACGGCCGCGGCGACCGCAGACGGTGGCGCCACGGGCAACCATCTTCCGCAATGGGTCTACACGTACGTCGCGTACGTCCCGCCTCAGATGCCCCCCCCCGCCACCGCCTCGTTGATCATCGGTGGCTCAGGTCCCCCAGCCGGAGCGAGAGTCGCGGGTCGAGCAGGAGATCATTGCCATGGCAGCCATGGCAACGATCTCGAGAAGGCACGCGCCTCGAGGAAAGGCCCCCGCTTCCCCCGAGCTCGCAGCCGGCGTCATCGGCGAAGGCGATAGCCGGCGCCTCGGACGGTCTCGATCATCGCTGCGTTATCGCCGAGCTTTTCGCGCAAACGGCTCAGGTGAACTTCGACGAGGTTCGAGCCTCGGTCTTCGCTTCGCTGCAAGAGCTGCTCGCGTAGCTTGGGTCGCGTGACGACCTGTCCCCCTGCCTCGATCAAGAACGCCAGCAGCTCGCACTCGCGATCCGTCAGCGCGATGCTCCGATCACGGATGACCGCGACGCGGCCGAGGCGATCGAGCTCGAGCGAGCCCCAGCGGAGGCGAGAGCGGGCGGCCGCCCGGCGGATGCATGCGCGCAGCCGCGTCTCGAGCTCGAGGGGAACGACGGGGGTGACCAGAAAATCGTCGGCTCCGGCGTCTAGTAGCCGCGCGCCCTCGCCTGCGTCCGCGCAGACCGCGAGAATGCCTCCGACGTAGCCGTGCTCCCGGAGGCCGTGACAGCGATCGATCTTCCTGTCGACCGACGTGCGCAATCCCAGCACCACGGCCTGGAAGCCACCGGCGTCCGTGTAGAAGGCGTCATCCGGTGATGATGCGACCGTCACGCGAAAGGCCGACTGGAGAACCGCAGCCAAAGAAGCGCCCTCCCCTTCGTCCCCGTGGATGACCACGGCGATCGACGCCTGCGGGTCCACCTACGGCTCACCTGCGATATCCGCGCAAAAATGACGAGGGGCGGCGCCCGAAAGACCCGGACGACGGGCGAAGTGGACTCTGCTCATGGGCGGCGGTTCGCGGGCAGCAATGGCCGTGCCCGCGATCGGAAAATCATTTCCCGTGATCCCGTGGCGCAGGTGGGCGCCCACGGGTGCGCCTGCTGCCTCCGCGCGCCGAAATTCACCGCCAAATTCGGGCCGTCTGTCCCGGAAGTCTGAAGATGAACGAATCGAAACAAACGACGAGCGACTGAATAGGTGAAACGAGGGCGATGAAACTCAGGGCGAGTTGCCGCTGCGCGCGGCACGGGCCGCGCCAGACGATCCCAGATGAACGTGGAAGATGACGCAAATTTAATGTGTTCGTCATGAACTCGGGGGCGGTCCGCCCGAAAGTCGGGCAGCCGCCATGGTTCAGCGAGTCGTCGCCTTCGCCCTCAAGTTCCCCGCAATCATCCTTCTGACCTCGTTGCTCGTCGTCATGGGCGGCATCGTCGCCGCCTCCGAGCTCGACATCGAGGCGTACCCGAATCCCTGTCCGCCGCTCGTCGAGACGCTGGTGCAGCCGATGGGATGGAGCGCCGAGGAAGTCGAGCGGTACGTCACGATCCCGATGG
>DASPUY010000169.1:0-86196 GCA_035622655.1 Polyangiaceae bacterium | reverse complement strand
GCACGCGCAATGCAAGCGTCTTCATCCCGCGGTGCAGGAGAAAACACGCATGTGGATCCAGGGCGCCGCCGAGATGCTCCAACTTGGATTCGATCGAGCCGATCCGCTGCGCGGCCCCCACCACAGCTCCGGCGACGATGTCGGAATGGCCATTCAGGTACTTGGTGGCGCTGTGCACGACGATGTCGAAGCCGTGTTCGAGCGGCCGGTAGTTGACGGGTGTGGCGACCGTGTTGTCAATTACCGACACGAGCCCATGCTCGCGACAGAAGGCGACGACGCCTTCGAGGTCAACGACTTCCAGCGACGGGTTGCTCAGCGTTTCGACGTAGAACGCGCGCGTCCTGGGCTCGAGAACGGCGTTCCACGAGCCGGGGTCGTCGGCGTCGACGAATGAACACCGGATCCCGAGTGCCGCGAGGTCTTTCGAGATGAACCCGTGCGTTCCGCCATAGAGAGAGCGGTGCGCGAGAAAATGATCGTTCTGCGCGAGCAGCGCGAGCAGCGTCGCCGAGATTGCCGCCATCCCGCTTCCAGTCACCAGCGCGCGCTCGCCTCGCTCGAGAGCCGCGAGCTTGTCGTGGAGCGCGGCGTGATTGGGTGTGTTGTTGTAACGGATGTAGCGGACGACCGAATCCGGGCCCGCCAGCTCGTACGTCGAAGACTGAAAGATGGGCACCGTGACTGCGCCGGCGATGCGAGGATGGGGCTCGCCCGCGTGAATGAGTTCGGTCTCGATACGCCAGCGGACAGGCATGGGGCTCTACGCCGGCGCGAAGCATAGGCCAACCCGGACGCCTCGGGCGCGGATGCGCCGATTGTCTGTTAGACAAGACAATAGATCCACTATAGCATCAGAAGCCCCATGAGCGAACATCATCTGCACCCCGAGACGATCGCCCTGCACGGAGGGCAAGTCCCCGACCCGACGACCGGAGCGCGTGCGGTTCCGATTTTTCAGACGACCTCCTACCAGTTCAAGAGCACCGAGCACGCCGCCAACCTCTTCGCGCTCAAGGAATTCGGCAACATCTACACGCGGCTGATGAACCCGACGACCGACGTCTTCGAGCAGCGGCTTGCACAGCTCGACGGCGGCGTTGGCGCTCTGGCCGTCTCGAGCGGCCAGGCTGCGACGACGCTCGCGCTTTTGAACATCGCACGCGCCGGTGACGAAATCGTGTCCGCCGACAACCTGTACGGAGGTACCTACAACCTCTTCAATTACACGCTGCCGCGACTGGGCGTGAAAGTCCACTTCGTCAAGTCCAACGACCTCACGGCGCTGGCAAAGGCCATCACGCCGAAAGTGAAGGCCGTCTATGCCGAGTCGATTGGCAACCCCAAGCTCGACGTCGCCGACCTCGAGCCGATCTCGCAGGTGGCTCACGAACACGGAATCCCCTTCGTGCTCGACAACACCGTCTCCCCTTACTTGCTCCGTCCCTTCGACCACGGCGTCGACGTCGCCGTCTACTCGGCGACGAAGTTCATCGGTGGTCACGGCACTTCGATCGGAGGGGTGATCGTCGATAGCGGCAAATTCGACTGGTCGAGCGGGAAGTTTCCACTCATCTCCGAACCCGATCCGAGCTACCACGGGCTCCAGTTCATCGAGGCACTCAAGCCCATCGGCAACGTCGCCTACATCATCAAGGCGCGCGTGACGTTGCTCCGGGACCTGGGCACCGCGCTGTCGCCGTTCAACGCGTTTCTGTTCCTCCAGGGACTCGAAACGTTGCACCTTCGTCTGGTCCGTCATTCGGAAAACGCCCTTGCCGTCGCGCGGCACCTGGAGCGACACTCCAAAGTGACGTGGGTCAATTACCCGGGTCTCGAGTCGAGCCCAGACCACGCCAGGGCCAAGCGGTATCTACCGCGCGGTGCGGGCGCGATTGTCGGCTTCGGCATCAAAGGCGGTGCGGAAGCCGGCCGGCGCTTCATCGATGCGCTCCGGCTCGTGTCGCATCTGGCCAACGTCGGGGACGCCAAGACTCTCGCCATCCATCCCGCCACGACGACTCACCAGCAGCTCTCGCCGGCCGAGCAGCTTGCCACCGGAGTCACTCCGGACTTCGTGCGGCTTTCGGTGGGCATCGAGCACTTTGACGACATCGTCGCGGACATCGATCAAGCGCTCGGCAAGGCCTGAGCGCGGCGGACGGCCGCGCTGCAATGGTCGTCGCTGCCGAGTCGCGCGCACAGGCCGGATTGGCCAACGCATGGTCCGGGCAGCCGCTGCGGATCGGGATCGTCAATATCATGCCCCGGGCGGAAACGTACGAGGCGTTTCTCGTGCGACCGATCGAGCGAGCGCTGCTCCCCGTTGAACCGGTCTGGATCCGGCTCGCGTCGCACCAATACCAAAGCAGTGACGTGGCCCGGTACGTGACTTTCGAGGATGCCCTCCGAAGCGGACCGCTGGATGGCTTGATCCTGACAGGAGCTCCCGTCGAAGAGATTGCGTTTCGCGATGTGCGCTACTGGCCGGAGCTGCACGAAATCCTGGACTTCTGCCGTGCCCGCACCGCCGGCGTACTGGGCATTTGCTGGGGCGGCCTTGCCCTGGGCAAGTGCCTGGGGATCGAAAAGCACGTGTTCGAGAAAAAGCTTTTTGGCGTCTTCCAAAACGCGATTCTCGACGCGGAGCACCCCATCGTCGGCGGATCCGACGATGTATTCTGGTGCGCCCATAGCCGTCACTCCGGCATTGCGTCCTCGGAGCTCGACGCCGCCCGCGATGCCGGAGTCGTCCGACTGCTTTCGTACGGTGCGGAGACCGGCTACTCGATTTTCGAGAGTACCGACGGGAAGTTTCTGGCCCACCTCGGTCACCCTGAATACGAAGCTGCGCGCCTTTCGCATGAATGGGCGCGAGACTGCGCGATCGGGCGGCGCGATGTCGACGCACCACGCAACTTCGACCTGGATCGCCCGGTGAACGTCTGGCGATCGCACTGCAACGATCTGTTCGCGCGCTGGCTCCGCAACGTTGCACTCGAGCGCTCGCAGGCTCGCTGAGGGCGAGACGGCTACCGCTCCCCAGGCGCCGTCGGCCCACGCCTATTCGGGCCTTCGCTCGACCGCTGCCAGGCGGTATCCGCGTGAGGGCCCGAGATCGTACAGGTGGACGATCAGCGGCCCTCGCGCGACGCCGTCGCGGAGTTCGACCGCGACGTGGCGCTCCTGCGCGCCGTCCGCCACCCCGCCGGCGGGAGCGACGTGGGGCATCGAAACACAAACGAGCCCGCCGCCGTGACGCTCGACCTCGAGTGGTCCGAGGCGCGGCGACGATGCCGTGTAGCGGAACGCGGTCGCAGGGCGAACTCGGCGCCACTCGGCCAGATCCAGCCCGCAAAGCACACCGCCTTCCTCGATTCGCATGTCAGCCATGGGCGACAGGCGAGTTAGATACCGATCGAGGATCTTGTCGAGCCGCCCCTCGAGGGTCTCGGCGACATAGTCGGTGTTGGCTCGCTCGGTGAACCGCCCCATCTCGGCGAGTCCCTGGACCATGCTGGGGGTGAAGCGCGCGAGGATGCGGGCCATCCATGCCCCGTCCCGCTCGGTCATTCGACTGAAGGCCAGGTTCGAGTACTCCATTCGCCACCCTTCGGGGACGAAGTCTCGCACGTTGAAGTAAACGAACAGCTCGTGCCCCGGGGTCTTCTGGACGTAGTCCCAGGTGTGTACCGGGGCGCCCAGGCCACCCAGATCCGTCGCGAAGTCCGCCCAGTCGAACACGTACCCGTAGCCGGCACGCCGCGTCACCTGCTCGAACTGGGCCCACCTCGGACCGAGCGACTCGCTCGTGTCGATTATATAGTGCACGACGTGCCCGGGTGAGGAGTCCGCCGCGTCCTTGCGGTCCGCGATCCACGCGTCCAGCGAGTTGCCCTCGCGGGCGTCGATATGATCCATCCAGGCTGCCAGCAGGCGCGAGCCGCGCAGCTCGCGGCGGTCTTGGTGCGGAATGACGTCGTTCGGGTCGTCGCTGCGGGTCCCTTCGTAGCGAAAAGGTCCGATGAGGTAGCCCCCGATCCAAGCCGAAGCCTGCATGCGCACGCGGTCGGCGTGGCGGGTCGTCTTCTTGAGGATCCCGTCGAGTGCGGCGCGGTCGAAAGGCTGGAGCTCGGCCATATTGCCCGGCTTGTACTCGAGCCCCGGTAAGAGCTTGAGGAGCGATGGCTTGAACGCCACCGTTTGCTCGCAGGGCGTGTTGAAGCCCGCCGCGTGGTAGATGGCGACCCCGATCGTGCCCGCGGCCGTCGGCAGCTCGGGTTGGTCGGGATCGTCTACCTTGAAGAGATACTTCTTTCCCCCGACGCTCACCCGGAAACCGAGCGTCGTACCCTCGGTCTTTCCCTTGTCGACCAGCCAGCTCCCGTCCGCCGCGTGGTCGGGGTCAAGCAGCAGCGAGGGGTCGTCGCATGCGCCGCGCTGAAGCTCTTCGATGCTCATCGGGTGGGCCCCGATGCGGTTTTGAAACCAGGCGGAGTCGGGGACCTCGTCGACGCTGTTGACGTTGGCCGCCTCCTCGCCGGGCAGATAGAGGCCCAGGGCACCCGAAATGGGACGGAAGATGACGTTATCCGCCCCGTCCCAGAAGAGGGACGACCAGTACGGTCGAGGCGCACAGGTCACGTGGGCGGGGTCTTTCGCGGTCGGCTCTCGGCGGCACGCGGCGAACACCGACTGCGTATCCGTGTCCTGCCACAAGACCTGACGCAGTGGAAATCCGGGCTCGGGCGACGAGCACGCGAGCGACAGGATGAACGGCGTGATGATCAGAAAGAGCGAGGAACGCACGGCAGCCGATTCCGAGGACGAACAGCAAGGAACGGGCCCGAGCTCCAGGCGCCGGTGACGCGCTCAGATCTTCAAACGACACGGGCGGCGGACCGTCTCCAGGCGAGGCGGCGTGCGTCCCGCGCAAGACTTGCGGAAGAGCGTCTTTTTTTTTCCGACCTTGCGACCTCCGCCCATCCTCTGTAGACGGCGGCCACCGCAGGCTCACCTCCCTTGGCTGGGGTCACCGCGGCCGCCGTGACTCGCGCGTGCCCGCCTGGCGAGCTCGGCTGCCCAGGCCGCGCGCAAGGATATTTTCGAGCCTGCCGTAGCTTCGTCCCCGCCAAAGGTGGAGCGTCACCGTCGGTTTGCGCAGATGTTGCGGTGGCCGCTTCGAGTGCGGGCTCATACTCCTGCGCATGCTCACCCGTCGGACTTTTCTCAGGCTACTCGGAGCCTCGTCGGGCCTCGCGTTGACCGGGTCGGAATTCCTTTCTCGCCGAATGGCGCTCGCTGCTCCGGCGAAGTTTCCGAACGGCTCGAACGGCATCCAGCACGTCGTGATCCTCATGATGGAAAACCGCTCCTTCGATCATTTTCTCGGCTGGCTGCCGGGAGCGGACGGTCGGCATGATCTCGTCTACCAAGCGCCGGACGGCAACTACTACCCGAATTATCCCCTGGCTCCCGACTTTCAGGGCTGCGGCTACAGCGACCCGGACCACAGCTGGGAGGGGTTCCTCGTCGAGCACAATTTCGGCAAGCTGGACGGGTTTCTCATGCGGCCGACGGCGCCCGCCAACAATCCGGGCGTGACGCTGGCCAAAGCCAATACGTTTCCCATCGGCTACTATACGAACTTCCACCCCGACGGGCGTCGCAAAGCCGAGCCGGATCTGCCGGTCATCGGTGCTCTTGCCGAGCATTACACCGTTTTGGATCGGTACTTCTGCTCCTTCGCGGGGGAGACGTTCCCCAACCGCTTTTACCAGCACGCAGCGCAGACCGATCGCGACCACAACACCGAGACGATCTCCACGCTGCCGACCATCTGGGACCAGCTGTCGCCCATTCCCAACACCCAGGGCATACCGACCGGCGGCTACTTCTTTCGCGATCTGCCCTTTCTAGCACTGTGGGGCACCAAGTACTTTCCCTTTTGGCATCCGTTTGCGGCGGGCGACACCGACGCTCTCGGCATCCCGGTGACGACGCCCTCCTTCCTCGATGTGGTGGCCCAGGGCAATCTTCCGAACGTCAGTTTCGTCGACCCCGCGTTCGACACCGAAGCGACCGGAACGTCCGCCGACGATCACCCCCTGGCCGACATCCGCCTCGGAGAACGGTTCATCGCCGACGCGTATCATGCTCTCGCCAACGCCGGGTACCTGGAAAACACGGTGCTCATCGTGACGTTCGACGAGTGGGGAGGCTTTTACGAGCACGTCCCGCCGCCCCAGGTGATCGACGACACCAACCCGGCGAACGTCGATCACACCGGAGACGGCACGACACCCACCGACGGCCAGCTGGTTCCCAACTACAAGCAGCTCGGGTTCCGCGTGCCGGCCATCGTCATCTCGAACCTGGCGGCCCCTCGCGTCGTCCATCACGGGCCGTTCGAACACACGTCCAGCTTGAAGCTCATCGAGTCCACCTTCGGGTTGCAATCGCTCACGGCTCGTGACGCCAACGCACTGAACTTGGGCAACGTTCTCGAGCGCTTCGCGCGCCATCGAGTTCCCGCCGGCGCGATTCCGACGAGCAGCGAAGTCTCCGGGCCGGCCAGCGACGCGGCGGCCATGTGCAGCGCCACGAGTGTGCAGTCGGTCTCCCCTGCGCCGGTGCAACTCGGAACGTTCGACGGCGACGTGCCCGTCATTGCGCGCTCGGGCTGGCCGACCGGCTCGGGCATGGCCGGCTTCGGCCGCAAGCTGAAGTAGGGACTCGTCACAAGCTGCTGCAGCGCACCGGAAGCTCAGGGAGCCACAACGCGCCCCTCAAAGAGGACAGTGCCTGTGGGTCTGTCGAGGATCCAGAACAGGAACGGCCGGTCGACCCGGACCTCAATCGGGTCCTCCGGCCGACGGAGGCTCGCCCCGGCACGACCCATGAGAGCCGTCGCAGCGGCGGCTTCCGTGCCGAGCTCGTCGACGTCCACGTAGGCCTGGTGCACAGCGGCGGATACATAGAGGTCTCGCGTCCCATCCATCCCCGAGAGATCCGCATCGCCGTACCGGAAGATGGCTTTGAGCCCCATTGGCGAGAGGACATTTTCGAGCGTGAGGCTCGACTCGCACCGAAAGCGCGGCAAGAAAAGGCGAATCCTTGCGTCGCGAAGCGGTAGGGCAAGCAGCTCGGACGCGACCGCTTCGCTCCGCGCGAGGGCGCCCTCTTCACGGCCCACGGCGATGCGCATGGCGACGTCGCCTTGCTCGTAGTCGAGGTCGAGGACTCGAATGTCTCGAAGCTCGCCGTACGGGTGGTGCGCCACGTGCTCCATCAGGGGGACCTCGACGGCTCCGCGAGGAGAAAAAAACGGTGCGTTTCGCGTGAGCTCTTTGCGAAATGTCACTTCCCAGCGGGCTCGAAGGTACGCCGCGACCGTAACGACGAGCTTCGTCGCCGTGTCGAGCTGTCCCTGGGCGATGAGTTCGACGATCTTCCCGTGGGTGAACTTCTCGATCGAGCCGTTGATGGTTGCCCGACTGCCTTCCGGGTCGCCCGCGAAGTTGAGTTGCTCCACGGGCGCGCCGAATGCGTCGCGCGCGGTCTGCGCAAAATCCTCCAGCAATGGATGGCCTGCCGCGGCCCAGAGCCGGCTGGCGATGCGCAGGGTGGGGTCCGCCGCAGTGTCGTCCCACGGCGCATTCGCGAGCGCGGCGAGGCGGGCGTCTCGACTCGCGAACGCGTGAAGCAACGTCGCGAATCGGTCGATGGTCTCGCGCGGGCCGGGGAAGCGGAACACCTCGCGTAGCTCGTCGGCCGTCCGATCGCGCGCGCCCGAGTAACAGAGCCCGAAGGCCATGCGAACGCTGAGGGGCGAAATGCAGATGTTTCCGGCGCGGAGTCGGAGGCCGTCGTAGAGGGCGCAGGCCGCCTGAATATCGCCAGCATCGAGCATGGGCCGAGTGTAGCTCGTTTCTTTTTTCTGTTGCCGCCTGGAGCAAATCCCGTAGAGATGGGGGCCCACTGTGGCAGTACTCGCGCGAGCGTTGGCTCGACGGTGGAGGATGATCGCCCATGAGGTTCGGGTTGGATAGAGTGCGTAGCGCTCTGCGGTGGTCGCGGCGAACGACGACACCCACGGCGCTATGCGCAGCCTTCTGGGCAGTGCTCCTGGCTGCCAAGGAGGCGCGCTCGGACAACCCTATCGTTCGCACCAGTGCGACCGGCTCGACGTTGCACCTGGACGCGGTTCCCTCGAGTCAGGCGTTCGATTTCGAGATCGTGTCGGCTCGTACCAGGTTCACGAGCGGATATTTGGAGGTGTGGCCGAAGGTCACTTCTCCCTGGGGGTGCAATCGTCCGCCTGACACCGACCGGAGGCAACACTACAGTCTGGCGCTTGTGCCCGCCGCGGACGCAGTCGTGGGAACGACCGGCAGCGTCCTTCGCGCCAGCGTGCCACCGCTGCAATTGGGACAACCGTTCTGTTTCACGGTCCATCGCGTGGCGGACCTCACGGACCTCGACGTGACCGCCATCGCCGGCGATCTCGCACAAGTGGCAATGCGTGAAGGAACGGCGCCGCAGGGTTCTGCGGATCTCGCGCCGCCGATGGAGGCCGCTCTCGATGCGGACATCGAGTCGCGCTTCGACGAGCCCGTCGCTCTGGGACCGGCAGTTGCCGCGGCTGCAAAAGCCACTGCGGCCGCACTCTCACGCTTGCCGGAATTCGGCGCCCTTTCCACAGCAGCGACTCTGCGCCGAAATTCCGAGGCTTCGCTCGTGGCGACCCAGCGTCAATTCAATCAGGCGCTCGAAGCGACACAGTCCTTGCTGCACCGTCGAACGCTGAAGAGTCTGCCCGTACTTCGAATCCCGCTGGGGACGTCCCCCCGGCTGGTGGAGCCCAACGCGGCCTTCGACAGCGCGGGCACGGCAGGACAGGCGGCTGCGGCCAGCCTCGAGGCTCTGACCGAGGTGCGCGCACTCGAGCAGCTTGCCGCGCCGGCAGAGCGCTCCCTCTACGGCAAATGGATCGATGTCATGACCGAGTACCGGGGCATTCTCGCCACGGCGAAGCCGGACGATCCGGTGCCCGGCGCTGCGGCCAGGCTGAAGGAAAAGGCTCCGATCCTTCCACCGCGAGCGGAATGGCTTTTCTGGGACGCTCCGCACAAGGCATTCGTGTCGACCAGCAAGCTCCTCGAACAGCATGTTGCCGTCGACCTGACGGCGCTGTCGGATCAACTTCGTGCCTATCGAATCGCACCGGGCGCGGACCAGGCGGCGGCCGATGCCTGGATCGACAGTATCAAAACTCTCGCGGATGTGACGAAGGAGCGAGACGAGAACCAGCAAGACCTTCACGCCCGCGACGCGGCGCTGCAGACGGCTCAGGCTGCGGCGCTTGCCACCCTTCCTGGTGCTGCCAAGATCGCCCTTACACAGGCCAACCTCACGGTTACCTTTCGTGATGCTGCGACGCAGCGAGCGGCAGGAGAACAGACACCTCCCTCCGGAGTCACATTCATCGCCGTCGATGCGGGACTCGTTGCTGCCTTTCCCACCGGGGGACGCTCGGAAACCGCATGGTTGGTCCCGACACTCGGCATAAACTTGTATCTGCTCGCGCCCATCGAGCGCTCCGTTCCGATGGATCAACTCGTCGGACCATGGCTCTTCCAGCACTTTGCGGTGACCGTCGGGTTCACCCTCGTCAACCCGAGCCTGCCGGGGCGCACCGCGACGGGAGAGTTTCTCGGACAGTACCTCGTCGTGGGCGGGGGTTTGCGCTTGTCTCCGTTCACGCGGTTCGTGGCGGGCAGCCTGATTTACAACGTCGCGGATCCGAATCCGGGGTCCCTCGCGACAAGGCATTACGGGGCTCCCTATGTCGGGTTCTCCGCGGACTTCGACGTCGTGAAGGTGCTCCTCGGAGGCGCTTCGGCCCTCATCGGAAAGTGAACACAGATGGCCAAACTCAAAATTAGTACACAGGCCGAGCGCGTCGCAAGCGGTGCCCCCTTTCGCGTGGTGGTCGACGTCGATAGCGGTCCGCCCGGTCAAGATGTTCGCGTGAGCCTCCGTCAGACCCAGGGGGCTGCGCCGCTCTTTTCGGCATTGCAGGCGGTCGTACTGGACTCGAGCGGCGAAGCCACGGCGGACTTTCCGCAGGTCGTGCTGTCGGCGGACCACGGCACGACGTCGAACGCCGTCCTCCTCGCCACGGCCGTTGACGACGGGCACACGTTCTTCAACGCAGATGCCAGGCACGTGCAGGTCGAAGGATGAATGCTCGCCTCTTGCCGACCGTGCTAGCCCTGGGATGCTTCTGTACCCCATATCCAGACCCAACAGTGAGCTCCGTCGTCACGGTTGCGCTCTCGCCGGCCAACGACGCGTCGGTCTGTCCCGCAGATGGGTTCTGCATCATGAATGCGCAAGTGTGCCTCGGAGCGTCTGATCCAAATCCGGCTGTAACGGCAATGTTGACTCTCTCCTCCGGAACGTGGCTCGTTGCACCCGAGGCGTCCACGCCGAATTCGATCGTCGTCACACCAGGGCCCGACTGCGACGACGCGCAATTTCAGGTGGGTACGGCAGCCGGGCCCGTATTCGTGCAAGCCACGGTTGGCGGCTACACCAACACGGGCTCCGCGGTATTGGCGGCCGCCCCTGTCAGTGACATCAGCATCGTGCCGTCCGCTGTTGCACTGGGCGGGATCGAGGGCGGCACCGCCTCTTTTGGGCTGGAGGCTGTGGCGGTTCCGGCCCCCCCCGGACGCGCGCTCAGCACCGGAACGCGGATTGAATTTTCGCTATCCAGTGTTCAACCCATGGGCACTAACGCGATCGTCGCACCCGACAACGTGGCGGTCGACGCCACGGGCACCGCGATGACGTCGATCTTCGCCGACCCCGATGTGACCAGCGTCACGGTGACAGCGACCGCCGTGTCGGCAGATGGCGTCACTCTCCAAGCGAAATCGTATACAATCACGTCGCAAGGACCGTAGTTCGCGCCACCGCAGAGCCGATGGGGCGTCAGCTGGACGGCGCAAATGCGCCCGCGTCGGCGCTCCGAACGACGATGCGGCTGGAATCGCGCGCGTGCTGCCGGCTCCAGGCATCCGCGACGCGCCGCTGCTCGTCGGATGTGCACACGACGACCCGGCCGCCGTCGCTTCCGAGCGCTGCGAGCCACCGGTCCAGCAAACCGGCGTAGTCGAGCTGCTTCGGATCGAAGACGACACGGACGGCGACGAGGTGCTCGATGGAACCTCTGTCCACCTCGAGAACTCCAGGCACACCCCGCAACGCGGCCTCCGCGCCCGGGCCTCCGCCGAGCACGGCCGTTTCGAGGGTGGTCTCGCAGCCGGCGCGTTCTCCCGGGGGGGGCACGGCGCAGGAATTGGCCGTTGCGGGCTGGAGCGGGGCAACGGCTTCGGCGCGACCGAAGCGCTGACCGTAGGCGCCATAGCCCTCCGCCGCGAGGCGATCGACGGGGATGAACCGCAGCGAGGCCGAGTTAATGCAATAGCGCAGGCCCGTCGGCAACGGGCCGTCGTCGAACACGTGGCCAAGGTGCGAGTTTCCTGCGGCCGAGCGGACCTCGGTGCGCACCATGCCGAACGTCGTGTCGGATTTGGACACCACGTGCCCGTCTTCGATGGGTCGCGAGAAACTCGGCCAGCCCGTCCCCGAGTCGAACTTGTCGAGGGAGCTGAAGAGTGGCTCGCCGGTCACGACGTCGACGTAGATTCCTGGGGCATGGTTGTCCCAGAACGGATTGTGGAACGGCGGCTCAGTCGCGTCCTTCTGGGTCACCTCAAACTGCATCGGGGTGAGCTTCTGGCGCAGCTCGCTCGCGGGCGGCTTGACGTACGCGGACGAAGACGGGGGATTCGACTTGGTATTCATGGCAACGCTCGTCTGGTTCGATGAAGCAACGCTCGCACCCGCGGAAGGGGCCGGCATCGACGACGGCCCTCGACACGCGCACCCACACATGAGCACGGTCGTCAGGGCTTGGCGGACGTTGAACATTTTCGTCATGGTCGGACTCGATCGGCCTCCGTGGTCCCACGCACACTGCCCTGGGCAGTGCCTACACCAACGCGACGTACGCAGCAGCCCGCGTTCGGTTACATGCGTACTACGCAGCCGCTCGGGCTTGGTTTCGGCGACTCGTGCACGGGGGGGCTCCGCTAATCGTCCAATCCGAGACCGTCGAGGATCCTCGGGATGTGCTTTTCCAGCCGGGCGACTCGAGTCTTCGACAGCTTCGGCTGGGAGAAATGGAAGATGTACGCGCGCTGGCGGCCTGGCGTCAGCGCTGCGAAGGCCGCCTTCAACTTGGCATTCGCGGCGAGCCTCGACTCGAGCTCCTCGGGCAGCTCGAGGTCCTCGGTCTTCTTGAACTGCACCTTCAGCCCGGCGTGCTCGATCGCGATCGCCTCGCGTACATACGCTTTCAACGTCTTGTCGAGCTTGATCACCTCTTGGACGCCCGTGAACCGGATCTGCCGGGCCGCCTGCACGTTCTTGGTCTGTTGAACGAGGACGCCTGTGGGGTCTTTGAGCAACGCGCCCTTGTGAAAAAGGATGGCGCAGTAGTCTTTGAAGCCGTGAATGAGCGCCACGTTCTTGCCGTCGAGCGCGTAGCAAGGCTGGCCCCACTTCAGCTCTTCGGTCAGCCCGCAGTCGAGGAGGATCTCGCGGAGCTTCTCGAACTCGGGACGCCACTTCTTCTGCCGCTTCAGAAATGAATCCACCTTGGGGTTCATCGGCGACCTCCTGCGTCGGGCGACGCACGAGCCCCGTTCTAGCGCAGCGGGGGGCCCAGCTCTACCCGAGCGCGCTCTTGAGCAGCAGCAGGAGCTCGCTCCATGCCTTCTCCGCGGCGTCGTGGTTGTACACGTGGGAGTCAGGCGGACACCAGCCGTGCATCGTCCCTTCGTACACTTCGACCTTCGATGGGAGAGACGCCTGGGCGAACGCCGCTCTGAGCGTCTCCTTCGCCTCCGGCTGCTTCCCGTCGTCGTTGGCGGCGATCGCGACGAGGAAATGCGCCTTCATTTTCGGGATGAGCAGATGCGGGCTGTCCGGCTTGTCGGTCACCATGCCTCCGCCGTGGAACGTCGCAGCGGCTCCGATCCGATCCGGATTGGTCGCCGCCGTGCGCATGACGAGCGGCCCGCCCATGCAGTAGCCGGTCGTTGCCATCTTTCGAGACTTGTCGACGGACGGTTGCTGGTCGAGCCACGCCGTCAGGGCCTTCGCATCGGTGACCTCGGTCTGCGGCGTGAGGGACTGCGCGAGCGCCATCAGCGCTTCACGCGTCGCCGGATCCGCGAAGTCTGCGTGGGGGGCCGACGTCGGCGCCTTCTTCGTCCGGTAGAAGGGGTTGACCACGAGGACGGCGTATCCCGACTCGGCAAGCCGCTTTCCCATCTGACGGAACGCCGGTCGGAGGCCGAAGATGTCCGGCCAGACGAGCACCGCCGGTGCCGCGGCGTTCGTCGGATGTACGAAGTAGGCATCACACGCTCCGTCCGGCGTCGCGATGCTGACGTCCGACTCGGCCGTCGCGATCGCCGCCGCGAATGCCGTCGCCGTGGGTGCGGGCACCGAACCCTGCGACGAATCGGCTGATTTGCACCCGATCGGCAGGAGCGACGCGAGGCCCGCGCCGAGCGAGAGAGTGCCGAAGCCTCGCCGCGAGAGGAGGTCGCGGCGAAGGCGGTACGCGACCATGTCGTCGAACGAGTCGTTGTCACACATGACCGGGAGTAAACTCGCTCTTCAGCGGGCCAACAAGAGCGGCTGCATGCCAGGCTCCTCCACGTTCTGAAGGCCACGCGATCGCAGGAACACGTGCGCGACGCGCAACGGAAGGGCGAGCACGAGGTCGGTCTCGGCGACGGATGAACCTGGCTGATCGGCGCCGTGAGTCCCATCGATTGTACACATGCGCGCCGCGGGCGCATATTCATGCGCGTCGCGGGCAAGGTGTCCGCACGGGAGGAGAGAACGTCATGTTCGTCGTCGCAGGCGTCTCCGGAAACACGGGCTCCGTCGTCGCCAACACGCTCCTGTCGCAGGGACGCAAAGTGCGCGTCCTCGTCCGCGACGCAGCGAAGGGCGCCGCGTGGAAGGCGAAGGGGGCCGAGGTCGCCGTCGCCGATTTGCACGGCGCACAAGACGCCCTGGCGAGCGCATTCGCGGGCGCGGAGGGAGCTTATGTCCTCTTTCCTCCGCTGATGCGCGACGATTTTCTCGAGGTCAACGCGCGCGCCGCACGTGCCGTGGTCGGCGCGCTCAGGGCAGTACGCGTCGGGCACACCGTCCTGCTCTCGTCGATCGGCGCGCAGCACGCAGCCGGGACGGGCCCCATCGTGGCATTGCATCGCGCCGAGAACGAGATCCGGACTGCGGGCATCGATGCGACGTTCGTGCGCGCCGCCTACTTCATGGAAAATGTCGGCACCGGGCTTCAGGCCGCCGCGACGGACGGTGTCTTGCCCGCGTTGGGTGATCCGACCTTTGCCTTCGCCATGATCGCCACCGATGACATCGGACGGACGGTCGCCCGTACGCTGCTCGGGCCGCGCAAGGGCCAGCACGTCGTCAACCTCTCCTACCCGCAGCCCTACTCCCTCGACGACGCCGCGGCGGCCATCGGGCGGGCGCTGGGACGGCCGGTGAAGACGGCGCGCGTGCCCGACGAGCGCATCGCGGACACGCTGGTGGGCTACGGCATGCCGCGCGGCAACGCCGCGTCGATGCAGGAGATGGTCATCGCAGGGTCCAGGGGCCTGCTCGCATTCGATCCGTCGGGCGAGGTTGCGCAGGGTACCGTGAGCATCGATGCCTTTCGACGCGGCTGGTCTGGACGCGCCAGAAATAGGGTTCACTCGGCCCATCCTGCCCCCTCGAGAGCGCGACGGGTCGGCAGGCGCCATTCAGAACGCCTATGTTCGCATCGTGGATCACCAGATTGCCATGAAGGCCGCGATCGCCGAGGCTGAACGCGCGCGCGGTGACACGGGCGACAACCCTTGGGTCGGCAGCGTGATCGTGATCGGCGACCAGATAGTGGCTCGTGGGCACACCCAGGGCCCTGGCGAGGACCACGCCGAGATCGGCGCGCTTCGCCAAGCATCCGCCGCCGGCGTCGACCTCTCGCGCGCGACCCTCTATTCCACCCTCGAGCCTTGCTCGTTCCACGGTCGCACGCCGGCGTGCGCGAACGTCATTGCCCGGAGCGGCGTCGCACGCGTCGTCACGGGCATCCGCGACCCCAACCCGCGCGTCGACGGCCAAGGTGCGGCCATCGTCCGGGCCGCTGGCATCGAGGTCATCGAAGACGTGTGCGCCGAGGAGATCCGGCGTCAGCTTGGCGGCTGGATCTTTCGCTACCACCCGCACGAGCCCACGCGTCGCGCTTGCACGATGACGGCGCTGCCCGAGCAGGAGATCGCCCGCGCGCTGGTTCAGCTGTACGCCGTTGCGCCGGATCTTGCGGCTGCCGTCGTCCGCGCGGCGCGCGCGTCACTTCCTGCGTGAGCGGGAATGGCAAGAGGACTGGTGCGAGCCACCTGGAGAGTGACCTCATGCAGACATCGCGTCGTCGTTTCCTCTCGCGTTCAACGCTCCTGGGCGCCGGGCTGGTTCTGGATGGGTGCACGCCGGCGTCGCCCCCGCCGCCCCCGTCCCCTCGGGGCAGCTTGGGGGAAGCCGCTGACCGCGCGGACGCGGCGCCCGACCGCGGTGCACCCGTCGAGAAGGCCGACTACGAGCTTCGCATCGCTGCGGGCCTCGTCGAGCTGGCAGACGATCAGATCGTATCGACTCCGCTGTACAACGGTCAGTTTCCTGGACCGCTCCTCCGCCTGAAGGAGGGACAGCGGGTCGTCATCGACGTCCGAAACGATACGGACACGCCCGAGCTCGTCCACTGGCACGGGCAGATGATCCCGAGCGACGTCGACGGGGCGGCGGAGGAAGGCACGCCCTTCGTGCCCGCGAGGGGCGCGCGACGGATCTCCTTCGTGCCAGAGCCTTCCGGTTTTCGCTTCTATCACACGCACGTCGTCGCGGGCGCGGACCTCAATCGCGGTACGTATACGGGTCAGGCGGGGCCTGTGTACGTCGAGCCCCGCGAAAATGCGGGAGCCTACGACCGTGAGGTGTTCCTCGTCCTGAAGGAGTTCGGGCCTTCCTTCAGTCGCGGGGGCGACATGGCCATGGACATGCTCGCAGGGGCCCCGATCGAAGCCCTGCAGCAGCTCGGCAAGGCGGCCGATGAGCAGGCGGACCGATCGCGCAAGGGGTTCGAGGTAGGCTACAAGCTGTTCGCAATCAATGGGCGCATGTTGGGGCACGGGGAGCCTCTGCGTGTCCGAACGGGAGAACGCGTGCTCCTTCACGTCCTGAACGCGAGCGCGACCGAGATTCGCAGCCTGGCCTTGCCGGGGCACGTCTTTCGGGTGGTGGCACTCGACGGAAACCCCGTCCCGACCCCCGCCGGGGTGCCGGTCCTTTGGCTCGGTACCGCGGAACGGATCTCGGCCATCGTCGAGATGAATCGGCCCGGGGTCTGGGTCCTCGGGGACCTCGACGACGACGATCGGGGTCGTGGCATGGGGATCGTCGTCGAGTACGCGGGCCGGACGGGCGCGCCGCAATGGTCGAAGCCGACGGCCTTCCGGTGGGACTACGCGGAGTTCGGCAAGGCGGGAGTGTCCCCCGCTGCACCCGACGAGACGATCGAAATGACGATCGTGAAGAAGAACGCGGCGGCCGAGGGCTTCAACGTCTGGACGCTGAACGGCGAAGCATTCTCGATGTCGACGATGAAGCCGGCGCACATCATCCGTCAGGGTCGGCGCTATCGGTTGAGGTTTCGCAATGCGAGCGACGACGTCCACCCGCTGCACATGCACCGGCACAGTTTCGAGCTCACCCGCATCGGCGGCCGACCGACGGCGGGAGTCGTCAAGGATGTCGTCATGCTCGGTGGATTCCAAGAGCTCGAGTTCGACTTCATCGCCGACAACCCGGGGCCCACGCTGTTTCATTGCCATCAGCAGCTTCACATGGACTTCGGCTTCATGGCGCTGTTCGACTACGCGTGAAGCCCGCCGCACCTAACGTTCCAGCGGCCTTTCGGCCCACTCGGAAACCGCGGATCAACCGCGGCGCACGGAGCTTCGGGCTGGCGCCGCCTTCGGCGGGCGTTACTTTGGCTGCCATGTGTCCGCACTGCGGCCGCGACGCACCGCTCGTTTACCGCGGCCTCGTACCGACGTGCGCCGCCTGCGGCGGGCTCCGGGCGCCCCTGTCGACCCGTTCGGTGAACCTCGCGGGCAAGCCGTCAAGGCTGGGCGGCGCCGTCGCGACGGCGGCCGGGACGCTGGTCTTGGCCGTCGGGCTGCCGCTCGCGGTGCTGGTCGGCGCGCTCTCTTGGCTGCTGGCAGCGCTGCTCGCACCGGGCGCATCGCACGCGGCGGCAGCGCTTGTGGTCGGGGGGTCGATTGCGGCTGCGGTCGTCGTCGCCGGCACACTGCTCGTCGCGCGGGGCAGAGCGCTGCAGCGCGCTGGAGGCGCGGAGCGACGGGCGACCGTCAACGATGCGCTCATCCAGCTCGCACGCGAGCGAGGCCGGGTGTCGGCAATCGAGGCCGCGGAAGCGATCGGCATCTCGGCGGCCGAGGCCGACGCCCTGCTGACCGACCTCGCCAAGACGCAGTCGGACCGCATCGCGCTGGACCTGCAGGACGACGGTCGTCTCTCGTACCGCGCCGTCGACGCGGGCGGCGAGAGCGCGCTGCGCGTCGCCGCCGAGACCAGGCCCGAGCCGCGGTCGCGTGTCGCATCGAGCGAGGCCGAAGGAGCCGACAGCGAGGCGCCCCTGGCGCGTAGGACGCGCGAGGGCTCCTGAGTCGTACCCGAGCGCTCACTCGCCAAACGCGGCGATCGTCCCCTCCGGGGAATATCTTCTCGCGCGCAACCGCTATGATGCCGCGGACGAAAGGGGGCGAGCATGGCCGACGTCGCGGAGGGATTCATCGACCCTGCGCTGGTCGCCGAGCCGAGTGTCACGGCTTCGCAATCGGCGGTTCGCGCACCTCGCGCATTCCGGCGCGGAGTCGTGCCGCAGCGCCGCGCGGCATCTGCAGGCGCACGATCCGCGATTTGCCTTGCTCTATCGCTGGCCATGGTCGGGCTAGCAATCGCCGTGCCCGAGATGGCTCATGCCCCCACGCTCTACAGATCCTTCAGCGTGGCGGCCTTGGCGGCAGCGGCCATCCTCGGCTTGGCCGGGTGGTGGCTCACGCTGGTGGCGCTGGCGCGCCTGGCCTTGAGTCAGCGGACCGTCGCGGGCGCTCGCGGATGGCTGCTCCACGTGGCGGCCGTCCTTGGAGCGGTCGTGCT
The DNA here is from genome assembly GCA_035622655.1 of Polyangiaceae bacterium. Lineage (GTDB taxonomy): Bacteria > Myxococcota_A > Polyangia > Polyangiales > Polyangiaceae > Palsa-1150. The sequence goes on along the minus strand of DASPUY010000169.1, from coordinate 67,800 downwards.
GTTCGGCCTCAACGCGTTCATGGCGATCGTCGGAGCTTTGATGGCGCTGTGGGCGACGAGCGGGTTCGCGCGCGGCCGTCAGCTTCGCCGCCGGGGACGTTTGCTGCTGCCCCGGCTTCACCCGGGCGAGAGCTCGTGGACGAGCGACGTCGGCGGCACCGTCGACGTGGACGCGTCCCTTCGCGCATCGGTCGCGGCGCAATGGCGCGAGAACGCCAAGACCGAGCACGCATCGGTCGCGGCGTTTGCGCGCCTCACGCTCGACCTCATGGCGCTCGGCGCGCCTGCGCACCTGCTGGCCGCCGCTCAGCGAGATGCCCTCGACGAGGTTCGGCACACTCAGATGTGTCTCTCGCTGGCGTCGGCGGTCGACGGAGCGCCTCACGAGCCCGCGCCTTTTCCTGAGGTGCACCTTTCTGGTCGACCTTTTCCGTCGCGAACCCTGGCGCTCGCGTCACTTGCGGCGCATTCGCTGGTCGACGGTGCGCTGCACGAGGGTCTCTCGGCGCGCGTCGTCTCCCGCCTCGCGCGACTTGCGCATGCCAAGCCCGTGCGCGACGTGCTCGCGCGTATCGCCGCCGACGAAGGGCGGCACTCGGCGCACGGTTGGCAGGTCGTCGAGTGGTGCGTGACGGTGGGCGGTGCGCCTGTTCTTTGCGCCGTCCAAGGGGCGGCGAGCGCCTTGCCACATCAGGTCAGAGCGTCGATGCCCGCAGCGGCGGAGGATGGCTCGTGGCAGCGCTGGGGTATCCACGGGCGCGCTCTCGAACACGATGCTTATTCCGCAACGCGGGCGTACGTCGTCCGCCGGGTGGCCGATCTCGCATCGCGCTTCGCAGCGCAGATCCAGGCGGCCTGAGACGCCGTCGATGTCCCGTGGCGTTCCACGCCATGGAACGGCGTTTTGGGCGGCCGGATGCCGCGCTGCCCCTTCACCCGGAATCGCTCGAGGCGGTCTGCCCCCTGGGAGGGGTGGGTGGATTTTCCTGTGCCCCCATCTCCTCGTGCCTCGGGGGTGAGCCCGCGCAAGTCGCGGCTCGAACCGTTTGAATCGGAAGTCAATAATTTGGTAGGCTGAGCAGAAATAATGAACGCATATTCATAGTACGCCATGAAAGTTCATCTCTTGCGCCATCAGCTCCGAGAGACGACGTGGCGAGCCATTCTCGACGCAGCGGAGGACGTCGCGGCGGCGGAGGGGGCGTCGAGGGCGAGCTTGCAGGCGATCGCGGAGCGGGCCGGAGTTGCCGTCGGCACGATTTACAATCATTTCCACGACAAGGAGGAGCTGCTCCAGGAGCTTTTCACGCGCCGTCGCGAGGAGCTTTATGCGCAGATCGATCGGACCACGAAGGCCCATGGTCGGGAGCCGTTCGCCAGGCAGCTGGAGGCTTTCGTGGCCGCCGTCTTCGAATACTTCGACTCGCGCCGCGCGTTCTTGCGCCTGTCGGTCGAGAGCGAGAAACCCGCCGTCGTCAAAGGGAAGGACGGTCGGCGCCGTCCGGCCATGCGCCAGCTTCAGGATCGCGCCGAGCGGATCGTCCGAATCGGCCTTCGCGAGAAGTGCTTGCGCGGCGGAAATGCCTCTCTGCTCGCGGCTGTGCTCGTATCGATCGTGCGCGGCGTTCTCGTGCTGCTCGCGCACGGCGATCAGCCCTTCGTCTCGGAGACGCAGCGGGTCGTCTCGCTGTTCCTGCACGGAGCCGGCCGGTGACCGCGGCGACGGGCGATGTCGGGTCCGCAACCTCCGCAGCTCGGAGGCATCTCACTGAGTGGGCTCTCTTGCCACCGGCGGACGCCGTTGCGGATGGAGTCGACGCCGATCGGCCGGAGCGTCCGCGGTGGCTGGAACCTCTCATGATCCGTATTCGGTTTTTGACCAGGGCCGCCGCCCCGCTCGGGCTGTCGGCTCTGTTCTTCGCGGCGCCGGCGGGGGCGGCGACGCCATCGGCTCCGGGCGCGGACACGATCACTCCTCCGGCCGTGAGCGACCCGATGCTCGCCCCGCCGCCCCCCGCACCGCGCACCGTCGCTTCGTGGGACGAGGCGCTCGCCCTCATTCGGATGCAGTCGCCTGATTACCGCTCGAGCGCCGAGGCGGTGCGTCGGGTAATGGCGCAGAAGGAGGTCGCGCTGGCGGCGATCTTGCCGACCCTGCAGGCGCAAGGCGGGTACACACACGAGTTCTTGGCTCCTCTTCAGGCGACGCTCGCCGGTCTGGTGAACGGAGCAACGGTTCCGTTCGCGGTGGTGACCCCTCCGCAGGACGCGATCGTCCTGTCCGGTACGGCGGCCTGGAACCTCGTGAACCCGCCCGCGATGTATCGTGTCGGGACGGCCGACCGCGCGATCGAGGCCGAGGAGCTCGCGTTCGAGGATCGCCGTCGCCAGATCGCGACATCGGTCGTCGACGCCATGCTTGCGACTCTGGCCGCCGCGCGTGTCGCCGACCTGAACCGGGTCGGGCTTCGCGCGGCGCTCGAGCGGCTTGCACTCACCCAGGCGCGTCTGGAGTACGGGCAGGGGACCGAGCTCGACGTGGATCGGGCGCAGCAAGACGTGGCGGCGTCGCGCTCGGCCGTCATCACCGGCGACGAAAGTCTGACCCGTGCGCGCGAGGCGCTGGGGCAGGCGCTCGGCTCGGGGGTCCCGATGGCGCCGCCCGAGGGCGCCGACCTGACGTCGTTCGAGACGGCCGTCGCCCGGACGTGCCGCCTGAACGATGACATCGAGAAACGTCCCGACGTGCTGGCCGCCAAGAAGCGTCTCGAGATTGCCGAGCGGGGCGTGCACGATGCGGAGCTGATGTTCGCGCCGTCTCTCGGCGTCTTCTCGGCCGTCCAATACGCCAACGAACCTGTCATCGCGCCGAAGACGACCTGGTCGATCAGCGCGCTGGTCAGCGTGCCCATCTACGACGGCGGGGCGCGCTTCGGCGTGCTTCACGACAGCGGCGCAGCGCTCGAGCAAGCGCGCGACGAGCTCGCCGCCCAGCGACTCGCGGCCATCGTAGCTTCGGCCCGCGCCGGACGCGCGGTCGGCGTGCTCGAGCACACGCGCGATGTCGCGCGACAGCAGCGTGACCTCGCCTTGCGGGTCGATGCCCGCACGCGTGACGGCTACTCGCGGGGGCTCGGCACGAGCCTCGATCTGGTCGTCTCGGCCCAGGCGCTGCGTCAGGCCGAAATCGATCTCGCGATCCTCGAGTTCCAGGTGGACGATGCCCGCGCCAATGCGGTGCTGGTCGACGCGGAGTGTGCCTATTGAAAACGCCGAACGCCGCTGCAATCGCCGTCGCGCTGCTCTTCGCGAGCGCCTGCGACGAGAAAAAGGGACCACCGGCCCCCGCACCGCCGGCCGTCTACGTGACCGCTGTCGCCCGGCGCGACCTCGGGCTTTACGTCGAGGCCGTCGGGGCTCTCGACGGATACGACAACGCCGACATTCGCGCGCGTGTCCGCGGCTATCTCCGCGCGCAGGCATACAAGGACGGCTCGCGGGTCAAGCCCGGCGACCTCCTCTTCACGATCGAGGCGACCGAGTACGCAGCCTCCGTCGAATCGGCGAAAGCCAATCTCGAGCGCGCGCGTGTCGCGCGTGATCGGAATCGAATTCAGCTCGATCGCGACAAGGGCCTGCAGAAATCGGGGATGATCTCGCAGCAGGACGTCGACAACGCGACGGCGAGTCTCGCCGACAGCGAGGCGCAGATTCTCGCAGCTCAGGCTGCGCTCGACACCGCGAGCCTGAACCTGTCGTACACGCAGATCCACGCGCCCATCGACGGCGTGGCCGGTATCGCCCTGGTGCGTGTCGGAAACCTGGTCGGCCAGGACGGCCCCACGCTTCTCACGACCGTCTCCCAGACCGACCCGATCCGCGTGAACTTCTCGCTGAGCGAGGTGGACTACGTGCGCTACCCGGATCGCTTCAAGAATCTCGAGCAGCGAAACCTCGCCTGGGCCAACAAGCAGATCGCCGCGCTCGAGGCCGGAGGTCCGGCCGAGAGCGGAGATCCGGGCGTCGAGCTCGTGCTTGCCGACGGCAGCAGCTACCGGCACCGAGGGATCATCGTGACGGCCAACCGCCAGATCGACGCGAGCACCGGCACCATCCAGGTGCAGGCCCTGGCCGCGAACCCGGACGGACTGCTGCGGCCCGGCCAGTATGCCCACGTGCGCATGCGCCGCACGGATGCGGGTCACGACGTCCTCGTCGTCCCGGAGAAGGCGCTCATCTCCGTGCAGGGCTCGTACTCGGTCGCCGTCGTCGGCCCCGACGACACCGTGCAGCTGCGCGAGGTGGAGCTCGGTCCAGCGTCGCACGGCTCGCAGATCATCAACCGGGGGCTTGCCGAGGGGGACCGGGTCGTCGTCGAAGGGACGCAGAAGGTCTCTGACGGCGCGCGCGTCGTCGCGAAGGCCGCCCCCGAGCCCCTGCCGCCCGCGTCGGAATCGTCGGTGGCGCGCTCGGCCTCGGCGGCGAGCCGCAATTAGAGGAGGGCGACTCCGATGATGTCTGCGTTCTTCGTCCGGCGGCCGATCGTCGCGATGGTCGTCGCGATCCTCACCGTCCTCATCGGCACCGTTTCGCTTCTCGGCCTGCCGATCGCGCAGTTCCCACAGATCCTTCCGCCTCAGGTCAACCTGACGACGACGTATACGGGCGCCGACGCACTCACGATCGAGCAATCGGTGGCAACGCCGATCGAGCAGCAGATGAACGGCGTCGACCGGATGCTCTACATCCAGTCGACGAACGCGAACGATGGATCGATGAACCAGGTGGTCACGTTCGACGTCGGCACCGACATCGACATCGACAACGTTCTCGTCAACAACCGCTACTCGCAGGCGCAGCCGTTCCTCCCGCAGGACGTGAAGAACTTCGGCGTCACGATCAAGAAGTCGCTCGCCTTCCCGCTGATGGTCATCTCGCTGTACTCGCCCGACGGCCGGTACGACCCGGCGTTTCTGGCGAACTACGCGCTCATCAACGTGAACGATGCGCTCCTGCGCGTGAAAGGCGTCGGCGACATTCGCAACCTCGGTTCCTCCGATTACTCGATGCGCATCTGGCTGAAGCCGGATACGTGCGCGCGTCTCGGCCTCACGGCGACCGACGTGCAAAACGCGCTCCGCTCGCAAAATGTCGTGAACCCCGCCGGTCAGGTAGGCGCCGAGCCCGCACCACCGGGCCAGCAGCTCACGTTCACTGTGCGCGCGCAAGGACGCCTGGTCGAGCCCGAGGAGTTCGCCAATGTCGTCGTCCGCGAGAATCCCGATGGCTCGGCCGTGCGCATCAAGGACATCGCGCGCACCGAGCTCGGCTCGCTCAACTACCAGCAGTACGGCTCGTTCAACGGCAAGCCTGCCGCCGTCGTCGCCGCGTTCCAAACGCCGGGCTCGAACGCGCTCGACGTGGCCGAGAACATCCGCAGGACGATGACCGACCTCGCCAAGCGGTTCCCTCCGGGCATCGATTACAAGGTGTCGCTCGACACGACTGCGCCCGTCAACGCCGGAATTCGCGAGATCGTCGAGACGCTCCTCGAAGCGATCGTCCTGGTCGTGCTCGTCGTGTTCGTGTTTCTCCAGAGCTGGCGCGCGACGCTCATCCCCCTGCTCACCGTCCCGGTGTCGCTCGTCGGTGCATTCGCCGTTTTCCCCGTCCTCGGCTTCTCGGTGAACACGCTGTCGCTCTTCGGCCTGGTGCTGGCCATCGGCCTCGTCGTCGACGACGCGATCGTCGTCGTCGAGGCGGTGGAGCACCACATCGAGGAGGGCATGGCGCCGCGCGAAGCGACGCTGCAGGCGATGTCGGAGGTGCAGGGACCGGTCATTGCGATCGCGCTCATCCTGGCCGCGGTGTTCATCCCCGTTGCGTTCATGAGCGGCGTCACCGGACGGCTCTATCAGCAGTTTGCCCTGACGATCGCCGTGTCAGTCCTCATCTCGGCGTTCAACGCGCTGACCCTCAGCCCCGCGCTCAGTGCGCTTCTTCTGCGCCCGCGTCCCGAGCGCCGAGGGCCGTTCGGCGTGCTCGGCGACGGCTTCAATCGCTGGTTCGGGCGGGCGAGGGACGGCTACGTGAACCTCAACCGCGTGCTCGTGCGCAAGGTTGCCATCCCGCTTTTCCTTCTGGCGGGGATCGCGGCGGCGTCGGTGGCCCTTGGGCGAAAGCTCCCGTCGGGTTTCATCCCGGACGAGGACCAGGGGTACGCGGTCATCGGTGTGCAGCTGCCCGACGGAGCCTCGCTCCAGCGCACCATGGCCGTCTACGACCAGATCGACGCGATCCTCGCCAAGGAGGAAGGAATCCGAACGTACAACGGCATCGCGGGCTACAGCTTTTTCACGCGGACGGCGGCAAGCTACATGGGAACGGGTTTCGTCTCGTTCAAACCCTGGGACCAGCGACATTCTCCGCGTCTGAGCGCAAGCGCGATCCTGGCCCGAATCAACGCGGCGTTCTCGCGGATCCCGGAGGCGCGCGTCTTCGCCGTGGCGCCTCCCGCCATTCCCGGCATCAGCGCAACCGGCGGCTTCAGCATGATGCTGCAAGACAAGAGCGGCGGAAGCTACGAATTTCTGGCGCAGAACGTGGGCAAGTTCGTCGCGGAAGCGCGCAAGCGTCCCGAGCTCGCCAACGTGCGGCCGAACTTTTCGCCCGCCGTGCCGCAGCTCTTTGCCGAGGTCGACAAGGACAAGGCGCTCGCGGAGGGTGTGCCCATCGGCGAGATCTACAACGCGCTGCAGACGTTCCTCGGGGGCTCGTACGTCAACGACTTCACGCGCTTCGGCCGGCAGTGGCGAGTCTTTTTGCAGGCGGAGCCCGCGTACCGCACGGGCCCCGAAGACATCGGTCAGTTCTACGTCCGCAACGGTCGGGGCGATATGGTGCCCCTTTCGTCGTTCGTTCGCGTCCGCCGCACGGTCGGTCCCGAGTACACGGTTCGCTTCAACCTGTACCGCGCCGTCGAGATCCTCGGCGGTCAGGCGCCGGGCTACAGCTCGGGCCAGGCGCTCTCCGCGCTCGAAGACGTGGCCGCGAACACGCTACCGCCGGAAATAGGGTACTCCTGGAACGCGCTCTCGTACCAGGAGAAGGTTGCCTCAGGCAACTCGGCGCGCGTGCTGGGCCTGTCGCTCGTCTTCGTGTTCCTCATCCTCGCCGCGCTCTACGAGAGCTGGTCGCTGCCCTTCAGCGTCCTTCTGAGCACGCCCGTCGCAGTCCTGGGCGCGTTCGTCGGGCTCTGGTCTCGTCACTTCGACAACAACGTCTATGCTCAGATCGGGCTCGTGATGCTCGTGGGCCTCACGGCCAAGAATGCGATCCTCATCGTCGAGTTCGCGAAGGAGCAGCTCGAGCGCGGGCGCCCGGTCATCGATGCGGCGCTCGAGGGCGCGCGTCTGCGCCTGCGCCCGATCCTGATGACGTCGTTCGCGTTCATCTTCGGGTGCGTGCCGCTCTGGATTGCGAAGGGCGCCGGCGCGGCCGCCCGGCAGATGCTCGGCACGGCGGTCGTTTCGGGCATGCTTGCGGCAACATTGCTCGGCATTTTCCTCGTCCCCGCGCTCTTCGTCACCGTCGAGAAGCTGGCATCGAAGCAGCAGCGGCGCGGCGCGTCCGACGCCGTCGGGAGCCCCGCGCACGGGAGTCGTTCGGGTGCGCACTCCGCGGCGGCGCAGTGAGGGACGGATGTGAGGCGCGGCTCCTCGCCCGCGACGAACTGGGGCGCCTCGCGATGGGGGCCGCCAAAGGGTCGCTCAGAACTGCAATCCAACGGCCGCGCCCTGGGCTGAAGCAAAGCGACCGGAGGGCGCGCTCGAGGGACCCGTCGCTCCGGCCGCGGCGCCTCCGCGATCGCCTGGTGATTCGCGCGCCGTGCCGACTGGCGAGAGCGAGAGCGGTGTCACCACGAGGTGCGCTTCGTCGCGGCGGGTTGCGAGGATGGATCCTGCGATCGCCGACCCCACGATCAGCGCAATCCCGCCGGCGACAAGCCCCCCCTCGCCCCGCCCGTACGAATAGCAAAAGCCGTCGGCGTAGCAGGCGGTGTGCTGATCGACGGTCGCTACCGAGATCATCACGACGCCCCCGATCGTTCCTCCCAGGCCGATGATCCATCCGGCGGCACGCAGTCCAGTTCGATCCACGTAGTCTGCGTGGACGACCGCGGGACCGTCGATCGAGATCGCCTCCGACGCCGCCACCGGCGGGCTGCCCGCCTTGGCCACCGCGAGCCGGTGCACGCCGACGGGAAGCTGCGCCGTGCAGGGCGCGCTGCAGACGCGCGAATAGAGGGGCGCGAATGCTGCTTGTCCATACCAGCCGCCAGACGGGTAGCCAACGAGCTGCGGCACCGGGGCCGCGCTGCTCGGAGCGAACACCTGCAGCCCGGGCTCGCTGCTCTCGAACCTAACCTCGGCTGTCGACGGGGCCGGAGTGCGCTCGGCACGATTGGGCTGTGGTGGGGGTGGAGGCGGTGCCGCCACCGGTGGCAACGGGGGCAGCGCAGGGGGAGCGGCCTCTTGCGCTAGGACCGTCTGTGCCCCGAGCGCAGCCGAAACTCCGATGGCCAGGGGGACGAGGCGAATCGGTCGTCGTGTCATTGGGGCTCGACCTCTTCGTTACATGCCTTGCAATTGTCGTGCGGGGGGATGGTGTACGCCGGGCCAGGTGAGTTAGGCTCGCGGGTCGATCCATGCGTGCGCGCTTGCTCGACGTCTCCGCCGCTGCACTGATCGGAGCGAGCGTCACGGCGTGCTCCTCCAAGGTGGACGGGCCGACGTTCGACGGAATCCAGGGGCTCGAGAGCGACCCGGATTGCCTGACCGCGACGCTGTCGTGGGCGCCTGCGACGGACGACCAGGCATCGCAGGCCCATACGCCCCAGGGCGAGATGTCCTATGACGTGTACATCGCGACCGCGCCGGGAAGCGAGAGCTTCGACGAGCCGCCGCTGGCATCGATCCAGGGGCAAACCTCGATCACGGTGGCGAATCTGCCCCAGCAGAGCGTCGTCTATTTCGTCGTCCGGGCGCGCGACGGTACGGGCAACAGGGACGGCAACCGTGTGGAGAAGTCGATGACCACCGCGGCGCGGAGCTTTTTCGCGGTGCAGACGGTCTTCGACAACTACTGCGCCGTAGTCGGATGTCACGTTCCGGGAGACCCGCCGCGGGGGTTGGTCCTTTCGGACGGTCTTTCGTGGCAGAGCATCGTGAACCACGCAGCGTCGACACGGTTGCGCGACGGCGGGCAAGTCGATCTCGTCGCGCCATACGACGCGGACGTCAGCTATCTCTATGTCAAGATCGACGCTCCGTTGTTCGAGGCCGGCGCAGGCGCGTTTGGACCCGCCGAGGGCAGCCTGATGCCCGCCCCCCAGACCGGCGCCACGCTGACATCGGACGAGATCGCAGCCATCGAGAACTGGATTCAATCGGGGGCGCTCGATTGTCCCAACGATGCCGGCGTGGACACCGACTAGGAAGCCCAGGAAGGGGACGAACGATGGGGCGCAATACCGCGTGGACTTGGGCGCGATCCTGCGCGGTGGCGTTCGTCGTGATGTCCGGCGCCGGCATCGCCTGCTCGCTGATCAATTCCTACCCGGCGGTCGTCCCCGCGCTTCCGCCCGAGGCTTCTTCACCCGTTGCAGGTGCCATCGTCGTCGGCGGAAAGGTCCCCGCCGACGGTGGCGACGCCGGCGATCAATTCGTCCTGACGGCGCTCGATCCATCCACGGGCCTTGAATTTCCCGGCGCCCGCACGGACCTGACGGTGTCGGCCGTCGTCTACGATACCTACGGGAACGCGACCAACCAGAGAAGCCTCTGGTACGTCTTCTCGACAGGCGGCGGGCAAATCTTTCCCCTGCCGGGGCAAGCCTTCACGCTGCACACGATGCAGCTCGCTCAGACGACGACCCCTCCGCCGAGCGGCTCTCAGTGGCAGGAGGTCGGCCACATCGAGATTCCGGCGGGCGTTTCGTACGCCACGACCGCAGCGGCTCTCAACTACGTCGGCTACGTCGCCTACGGGGATCCGGACGGCGGCGCCGAGGGCGGCTGCACGGAGGACGGTGGGTTCGAGCTTCCGTCGACGAGCTACGCGCTCATCGTGCTCGACACCAGCAATCCAAGCGCGATCCAATGCGCGGTGGTACGCGGGCTCGAGTCAGCGAGCCAGCCGGTCGCCCTCGTTGCCACGCCCCCGGTCAATCAGGGCGACACCTACGGGGGAAACCTATGGGTTGCGTACAAGCTGGCCGGCCAGGCGTGTGGTGCGGCATCCGGGTCGGGCGCATCCGACTCGGGCGGCGCAAACGACGCCGGGGATGCGTCGACGAGCGGCGGCGACGGGTCGGCAGGCGACGACGGGTCGGGCGGCGGCAGTGACGGATCGGGTGGGTCGGCAGGTGGAGACGGCAGCGCGAACGGTGGCGGCGGAGCGGACGACGACGGGGGCTCGACCCCGGGCGAGGAGGAGGGCGGGTCAGCGAGCGGAAACACGCTGCCCGAAGCGGGTCCGGTCTGCGCGCCAGCGAGCATCGGCGCGCTCGCGGAGATCGTTCCTTACACGCTGACGCACGATCCCATCTCGGGCACGACTTCGGCCAGCCTCCAGAGCAGCCTTTCGGTCTGTTACCCGCAGGGCGCCACCGATGTGGGCTTCGCGCCGCTTCTGTTCGGCGGAGGCTGGGGGGTGCTGGTCGCCGTCGGGGCGGCTCAGGGTGGGGGGACCGGGATGCTGACGTTCTACCCGCTGTCGACGGGCACCCCGACGACCTCATGGTGCTTTCCGTTCTTCGATCCCGTGATCAAGGCCCCCGCCGTCGATCCATGCTCCAGCACGCCGGTGGCGTTCGTGACGGGGACGAACGGGACGCCCGGTCACCCCAACGCCGCATACGCGATTTCGCTCGGTCTCGACGGCGGATTCGTCGCCGACCCGGGCGCGCAGATGCTCCATTCGGGTCAAACACTGTCGTACGAACCGACGGAAAGCACGCTTCTTGCCCCCTTCAGCGAAGAGAACGACAACTTCACGCTCAGCGCGTTTGCGTTCGACATCGGCGCGTTCGGCAGCGACGGAGGCGCGGCGCTGACCCTGGAGATGAACGGGTCACCGCAGTGGAGCCCGCCGAGCGCCGTCCGACCGAGCTTCGTGGCCACAAGACTTTCTGCCGCGGCGTGTCCGTGACCGGCGGAGCATCTTTTCAGAGGCCCGTTCGAAACTCGCGCCCTTCCACCGTGCCGATCGGCGCGGTCGCGGACGGAGCAGGAGTCGAAGGAGGGGCGGAGGCCGAAGGAAAAGCGGCGACGATGGGGGGGCCCGAATTGACGGTGGCACGAGGAGGTGCCAGTGGAAGAGGCGTCAACGGCTGAGGGAGAGGAGCCCGCGGAGGCACCTCGAACGCGCTCGCGTGCGCAAGCGGCGCCGAGGACGCCACGGGGCTCGCTGACGCCGCGGGCGCGCCGGAGGCCACCGGGGCGGCGGACGCCAAGGAAGCGGTAGCGGCCGCTGCGGCGGCGGCCGGTGGTGGGGCTGCCGCCGGGGTCTCGGAGGAAGTCGTGGATCCGAGCGGTACCAGCTGAACGGGCATGGCGGGCACGGCGGCCGACGCGGGACCCGAAACGTTGGCGGAGGTCACGGGTGGCGGCTCGGCCTGGGCCGCCGCACGGGCGCGCTCGGACCCGAAGATGCGGGTCAGCTCGACGCCCGCGGCCGCCACGAGCACGACCGCCGTCGCGCCGACCGCAATGGCGACGACCCTGCGGGGGGCCGGGGCGCTCTCGAGCGGGGACGAGGAGGAAATCGGTGTCGCGCGGACGTTGTCCTGGTTTCGCGCCGACCACCGCATCGGGCTGCGTCGTGACGACAGCAGCGCCGACATCTGAGCCTCGACGTTCGCGTCGCGGGCCGGCGGCGGTATGGCACGCAGCTCCGGAGCCTGGAAGGACGAGACGCCTTGAGTCTCGAGCCAGTGGAGCAATGCGCTGCGAAACTCGCTGGCGGAGCCGTAGCGCTCGTTCGGCTCGACGGCGATCGACTTGACCAAGATCGTCGCGAAATGCGGATCCAGGTCCGGCCGGGCCTCGATGGGATTGGGGCGAGGCGACAGGACGATCTTGAACATCAGGTCGTTGAAGTTTTCGCCGTTGAAAGGGGGTCGCCCGGTGACGGCTTCGAAGAGCAGCGCGCCTACGGAATAAAGGTCCGTGCGGGCGTCCACCGTCTTGAGACCGCGGGCCTGCTCGGGGGACATGTAGAGGGGACTGCCGAGGACGGCTCCTGTCATCGTTGCGCTGGCCGCGCTCGGGTCGTTGTACTTCGAGATGCCGAAGTCGAGGATTTTGACGAAGTCGTCCCCACTGCGGGTTGGAACCAGAAACAAATTTTCGGGCTTGAGGTCGCGATGCAAGATGCCCGACCTGTGCGCGGCGCCGAGCCCGGCGAGAACCTGGACGCCGATCTTCGCGGCGACGCGCGGATGGAGCCGTCCGCTCCGCTGGATTCGACGAGCAAGGTCCTCGCCGCTGAGCAGCTCCATGACCATGTACTGCGTGCCGTCGGCCACCGTCCCGACGTCGAAGACCTCGACGATGTGCTCGGAGCCGATTCGACCGGCGGCTTGCGCTTCGCGCTCGAATCGAACGTTCACGTCGGCGCTGACGTCGGCCCTGGGACGCAGGACCTTGAGGGCGACGCGCTTGAACGTGCGCACGTTCTCGGCCTCGAAGACGACGCCCCAGGCCCCCTCTCCAACCGTGCGCAGAAGGCGGTACTTGCCGTCGATCAGATCGGCCATCGACCCTCCGGCCAGCTTCTCATTCTACGACAGAGCCCGCACGTCGCAAATCACGTCAAGGGGAGTGCGCTCCGTCTCTCTTCCCCCGCTCGGTTCCCGAGCACGATGCATCCCGGGCTAGAAGCGCCAGGCAGCGGCGCCCCCGACCGTACGCGGGCCCAGCAAGGGGCCCACGTCCAAGGGGAGAAACGGCGACTGCTGCGCGATGCGCCTCTCGATCGTCGCGCGTGTCGCGATGAGATAGGCGGCGGCGCCCACGGCCACGACGGCACTCCCCAAGAGCGCGTCGGTGGCGGCATTGAGCACCAGTCCGGTCGAGCGAATGGATTGGGCACCGCTCGGGTTGACGCCGTCGTTCTCCCGTTCGTACTCCGCGTGCTTGTTGAGGGCGAGCACCCCGACGACGGCACCCCCGGCGGCAAGCGCCAATGCCGCCCCCCCCAAGATGTACGCCGATGTGGGAATCGGCCGCTCGCGGGCGACGATGGTCTCGCGCTCCGCGGGTTTCACCATCGTGAAGACGTGTGGGGGAAGCGCCGGATCGTTCGCGTCGAACTCCCACTGCTGGTCGAGGTATCCGGCCAACCGCGCCGTGATCACGTGATGGCCGCGGCGGATTCCGAGCGAGAGCGGCGAGAGGACTTGACCATAAACGTTGCGGACGTCGAGTCCCTGCACGGGCGTGCGCACGTCGATGATGAGGGCCCCCGGGGGATCCGACGAGACGGTGACGCTCACGAGGCCGGCCTTCAGCGTCGCGAGATCGCGCTCGATCTGCTCACGTTCGCCGGGGGTGAGCTCGAGGCCGGCCTGGGCCAGGTACGTTTCGTATGCGTTGATCGCCTCGGTGTCGCGCTCGATCTTCATCGCGCAGAGTCCGAGGTTGCCCAGGATGCGGTAGGAAGGCGAGGACGCGTACGCGGATTTGAATTCGCGATAGGCCTCTTCGTATCGCGGGGCCTTGGGATCCTGCAGCAGGGCGACCCCCGCGGCGAAATGGCTGCGCGCTTCCTCGGAAATGGGTACGTCATCCGCGCTCGCGTGCGTCGCGACCACGCTCCCGGACAGTAGCGCTCCGGTCACGACGAGTTTCGCGATCGGTCGCATCATTGGCATCGTCCGATCATTCGTTCGCGGAGACAAGCCCGCGCTCGCGGCGCCGTCCGGCGCGGGCTCCCGGGCGCAAAAGGAGCCGATTGGAGCGTTGGTGCGGCGTGGAGGGCGCGAAACAAGGAGCCTGCAGAAAAGTTCGGGTGACGCTCCGTTGACGGACAGTTCCCCTTCCGCTGCCGCGTGAAACAGGGACAGAATCGGAAAAAAGGGGGGCGAGCCGGGAGCGGGTACAGCGACCATGAGAGATCATCCCGAACAAGTGGTGGGTGGCGGTCATGCTGAGCTCGAGAGTGCGCGGCGCCCTGCGCCGGCGGCCATGCATGGGCTCGAGACGGAAATGCTCGAGAATCTTGTCGATTCGATCACCGATTACGCCGTCTTCGCCCTCGATCCGGCAGGGCGCGTCGAAAGCTGGAACGAGGGCGCTCGGAGAGCGAGCGGGTACGTCGCGGAGGAGATCATCGGTCGGCCCGTTTCGGTCCTCTACACCGAGGAAGATCGAGCGGCGCGCCGTCCGGACCGGATCCTCGAGTCCGTGCGCAAGGAGGGCCGCTTCGAGGAGGAGAACTGGCGGGTGCGCAAGGACGGCACGCGCTTCTGGGCGAACGTCGTCATCACCCCGCGCCGGGATTCGACCGGTGGGATCGCGGGATTCGCGAATGTCATGCGTGATCTGACCGCAAGGCGACAAGCCGAGGACGACGAAAGAAAGCTGGAGCGCGAGAGAGCGGCCCGCGAAGGCGTGGAGGTGGCGGAGCGAGAGCTGGAACGTGCGAATCGCGCGCTCGGAGCCCTGACGGAGCTCGCGTTCGCGCTCTCCAACGCGCGCACCCCTCCCGAAGTGGCAGCGGCCATCGTGGAGCAAGGTATGCGTCTCGCACGGGCCGATACGTGTTTCCTGTACGTCCTCGACGACAAGGGGACCGCGTTGGACCTTCTCGCCCATCGGGGCGCCGCACCCGAGATCATCGAGCGGGCATGTCGCGTGACCGCACCCGCGACAATCGCGGAGGTGCACGCCGGTCTGACCACGTGGGCCGAGACGGCCGCGGAGTGCGATCGCATCAACCCGGGCCTCGCGCGGATGAAGGTCACCGGGCGACGAGCTCGCGCGTTTTGGAGCGTCCCTCTCATCGCCGGCGGCGGCCCCGTCGGGCTGCTCGCGATGGGCTACTACGATGAGCGTCGCTTTCCCGTCGACGAACGCGCCCTCGTGGCGACGCTGACGAAGCAGTGTGCACACGCTCTTCTTCGGGCCGTCCGCGCGGAACGCGAGGAGCGCGCGCGGGCGTGGCTATCGACCACGCTTCGAAGCATCGGCGACGCGGTCATTGCGACCGATTTGGGGGGGCGCGTGACGATGATGAACGTGGTGGCCGAGCAGCTCACGGGCTGGAGCGAAACCGACGCCGGCGGTCGCCCGCTCGACGAAGTATTTTCGATTTTCTCCGCGCAGACGCGGGAGCGTTGCGACAACCCGGTCGAAAAGGTGCTGCAGGACGGCAAGATCGTCGGCCTCGCGGTCCACAGGATTCTGCGCTCTCGCAGCGGCGTCGAAACCCCGATCGCGGACAGGGCGGCACCCATCCGCGATGCGAAGGGCACGGTCTTCGGTGTCGTGCTCGTGTTCAGGGACGTCACTGCAGAAAAGCGAAGTCACGCCCAGCGCGACTTTCTCGCGCGCGCAGGCGCGGTGCTCGCCTCGTCGCTCGACTATCGAGCCACGCTCGCCTCGGTGGCCGAGATCGCGGTGCCCCAGCTTGCCGACTGGTGTGCGGTGCGTCTCGTGGATCCGGAGACCGGCTACGTGCAGCGGTACGTCTTGACCCATGCGGACCCCGAGAAGGCCCGATGGGGACGGGAATTGATGCAGGGATACCCGCTGGAATCCAATGCGCCCGCAAGCGCCGTGCAGGTCATTCGCACCGGAAAGTCGGAGCTCCATGCCGAGCTGACTCCGACGGCCCTCGAACGCATTGCCCGGGACGCGAAGCACCTCGGCCTCCTCCGTGAGCTCAATCTCGAGTCGAGGATGGTCGTTGCCTTGCGCGGTCGCGATCGCGTTCTCGGGGCACTCACGTTCATCTACGCCGGCTCGGGTCGTCGATACACGCAGGACGATCTTGTCTTCGCCGAGGATTTCGCGCGACGAGCTGCGATGGCGATCGAGAACGCGCTCGCCGTCAAGCAGGCGGAGGAGGCTCGCGCGAAGGAGCGCCTGCTGCGCGACGAAGCCGACGTTGCGAACAAGGCGAAGGACGAATTCCTCGCGACCGTGTCGCACGAGCTACGAACTCCGCTGAATGCGATTCTCGGATGGACAAGCGTCCTGAGGCAGCGCAATCATCCGTCCGATCTCGATGGTCCCCTCGCGGTCATCGAACGCAACGGACGGCGGCAGGCCCGGCTCATCGACGACATTCTGGACATCTCGCGGATCATCAGCGGCAAGCTCTCTCTCGAAGTCGCTCCCATGCGTCTTTCCGATGCCATCGAGAGCGCCGTCGAATGCGTGACGCCGGCTGCGGAAGCCAAACAGATCCACATTCGAACCGACCTTGACGGCTCGCTCACGATCAAAGCAGACGGTGACCGCCTGCAACAGGTCGTGTGGAACCTCCTGTCGAACGCGGTGAAATTCACCCCGCGGGGCGGCCACGTCTCGGTCCGCACGTTCCGCGAGGGCCCCGAGCTGTGCATCTGTGTCGCCGATACGGGGGAGGGCATGGCGCCCGACGTCCTGCCCTTCGTCTTCGAGCCGTTTCGCCAGGCCGACTCTTCGACGACGCGCAAGCACGGCGGCCTCGGGCTCGGCCTGGCCATCGTTCGGCAGATCGTCGCCGCGCACGGCGGGACGATTCGCGCTGAAAGCGCAGGTGCGGGACGTGGCTCGCAGTTCATCGTGGCGCTGCCCGCGGGAGGGGAGGGCGCGGGCGTCATCGACCAGACGTCGCCGGCGCCCGCCGGGTCCGACGTCGGGGACGACGTCGTCCCGAGTCTGCAGGGGCTCTCGGTCCTGGTGGTGGACGACGAGCAGGACGCCGTCGATCTCATCGCTCACGCGCTCCGAGAGCGGGATGCCCGCGTCACGACCGCCGCCTCGGGGCTCGAAGCGCTCGAAATGGTGCCGATCATCAAGCCCGACGTCATCGTCAGCGACGTCGGAATGCGCGGCATGGACGGCTGCACGTTCATCCGGAAGCTGCGCTCGTTGTCTCACGACCAGGGAGCGCGCACCCCGGCCATTGCCCTCACGGCGTACGCCGGTCGGGAAGACGCGCGGCGCGCATTCGCGGCCGGCTTCCAGATGCACGTGTCGAAGCCGGTCGAGCCCGTCCAGGTCACGAAGATGGTGGCGAACCTCGCAGGGCTGAGTCTTTCGGGATTCGCGAGCAAGACGGGCTAGGCGTCCCCCTCCGACGCCTCGACGTCAGCCCCCGATTCGCGGCGAAACATCAGTCGTTCGCGCGTCGCGCGAGCCCGGCAATCTGGGCCCGGCGGTTCCACGCGACGAAGAGCAGGCCCCCGAGGAGAATGACGGGAATGGCCGGGCTGTTGTGCAGCACGAGCAGGTGCGTCGCGATGGCCCCCAGCATCACGGGAACCAGGAGGACCGCGCCAAGGCCCGAGGCGCGCGGGACGAGAAGCACCGCCGCGCCGATGACTTCGAGCGCGCCGGTGAGGTACCGGAACCACTGCCCGAAGCCGATGGTATCGAAGAGGCCGACCATCATGGGATTGCCGGCGAGCTTGTTGCCGCCCGCCATGAAAAACATCAAGGCCAGAGCGACTTGAACAACCCAGAGCGCGATGGTGAGCGCCCTGGTGGGGCCACTTGCGCCTGGTGCATGGGGGGTCATTGCGGTGGTGTTCATAATCAATTCGATGCTCGAGCGCTAACGCGCGGTGCTCGGCCTCCTGAAACACGCTGTTGCGCGAATGGAACGACCGATCCCAGCTGGCCCCCACGGGAAGGGGTCCGACATTTCGGAGCGGCGACCTTCAGGTCGGGTGTAGGGGAGTCGAGTCCGGGGCCTCGGCGGCCTCGGCAATCGTCAGCGTATCCGCGACTTCGCTGCTGGCGGCCGGCATGTCTGCCTCCTTGGCTGCCAGCGTGTCTGCGCCGTCGGCGGGCGGGGAGCGGATCGGCAACGTGACCGTGAACGTTGCGCCGCGGCCGATTCCTTCGCTCTGCGCTTCGACGTCGCCCCCATGGGCCTCGACGAGGTGACGAACGATCGCCAGACCGAGCCCGAGCCCACCATGGGCTCGGGTGGTCGAGCTGTCGACCTGCATGAATCGTTCGAAGATGTGCGCCAGCTTGTCTCGGGGAATGCCGGTCCCCGTGTCCCGCACACGAAGGACGATGCCCAAAGCCGTCCGGTCGCCGCTCACCGTGACCCGGCCTCCGCGGGGAGTGAATCGGACGGCGTTGGTCAGTAGATTCCAGACGATTTGTTGCAGGCGGTCGGGGTCGGCGATCGCGACGCCGATCCGCGGGTCGAGGTCGACGATCAGGCGAACTCCTTTGCCGTCCGCCGCGGGCTTGACGACGTCGGCGGCGCCGAGGACGGCCGCGAGCATCTGGACTGCTTTCAGCTTGAGCTCGAGCTTGCCGCAGATGATGCGCGATACATCGAGAAGATCACTCACGATGCGCGCCTGCGCCCTGGCGTTGCGCTGGATGACTTCGAGACCCCGATCGACCTTGTCTTCTTCGCGCGGCTTGCGGCGCAGCATCGATGCCCAGCCCGAGATGGCGTTGAGCGGGGTGCGCAGCTCGTGGCTCACCGTGGCCAAAAATTCGTCCTTTGCGCGGCTCACGCGTTCCATCTCGTGACGCGTGCGCACGGTCTCCGTCACGTCGAGGTCGAAGGTCATGACTCCTTCCACCGAACCGAGGGCGTCACGCACGGGCAGATACACCGAGTCCCAATAGGCGGTCCTGACCTCTCCGTCCGATCCGCATCCTGCGGGCGCCTGGTGTTGCGAGAATGGCTCGCCGGTCTCGTACACGCGTCTCACGCGGTCGTAGTAGATCAGCTGACCCATGCCGGGCGCGGCCTCTCGGAGCGGTTTTCCCAGGAGCGCCGTGCGCCCCAGCACTTTCGCCGCGCCTGGATGCACGAACTCGAGCACCAGATCGGGCCCCCGTAGATAGTTGACGACGGCTGGAACCTGGTTGAGCAGGGCCAAAAGGCGACCTCTTTCGGCTTCGGCCGCCTCGCGCGCGAGCCGTTCCCGCGCGAGGCGCTGTTCGGTCTCCTTGGTGTCGCGCTGCCGTCGAAGAACGAGCAACGCGCCGGCGCCGCACATGAAAGTCAGCGCGACCGCCGCGACGAACGCGGCAAGGATCGTCGCGCGAGACTGGGCCGAGCGTTCCAGGCCATCGCTCAACAACCGGTCCTCGCCGTATTGCATCGCCGTGAAGACGCGATCGAGCTCGTCGGGAGAGCGGCGTGCGTCGAGCGCAGAGGCGCGGGCAAGATTCTCTTGCTCGATCGGATCGTCGGCCGTCACGCGAATGGCCTGCTCTTCCGCTTCTCCGAGCGCGGCGACGTCGCCGCGTGCAAGGGCGAGCCGGCAGCGGGCGATGGCGAGCTTGGCTTCGTACGTGCGCGTGACCCAACGATCGGACCGAGCGAGGGAAGCCCAGATTTCCGACCCCACGACGCCGAGCACCCCCGCCAGCGTCGCGGCCAGCAGCACCAGCCACCGGCGATGCACGAGCAGCCGCGCGACGGGGTCCGATCGTGGGGATCGAGGTCCGGTCGTCATTGCGATTCCGGGTTGCAAGTCACGACAGCACCCGGAGCCTCGTGGTGCAATGACCGCCGGTATGCAGTTTGAAAAGGCTGGTCGGAAATTACCGGTCGGAAAACGCCGGTCGGAAAACGCCGGCGCGCGACGCCTTGCGCCAGGGCAGAGCCCTTTGCGTCGGCACACGACAACTTGCGGTCAGGACGGCGACGGGTTCGTCTCGAAGCAGGCTCACCTGTATGGCCGTGACGGCCGCGCCGCCGTCACCTCGGCCTCGGGCAGGATCCCCAGTCGTTCGTAAATCGGCCGGATCACCCGCCGCACCTCGGGCAGGACGCGAAGGAAGGCCCCCGCGGAGACGAAGCAGATGGCGCCCCCGACGAGGATCGTGTTCTCGGCACCGATGCGAGTCGCCAGCGCCCCGGCGATCAGACTGCCGATGGGCACGGTGCCAAACAGCGACATCGCGAGGAGGCTCATCACCCGGCCCCGTTTGTCCTCGGCGACGATGGTCTGGATGATCGTGTTGCTCGCCGCGGTCTGCGTCATCATTCCGGCGCCCGCCAGCAGCAGCAGCGGCAGGGCGAGCCAGAGCACGTGCGCCCGCGAGAAGGCCATGAGGCCGAGGCCAAAGAGCGCTGCGGACACCACGATCACACGGCCAAGCCCGAGGACGCTCGAGCGCGCGGCGAGGTACAGCGCACCCGCGAGCGCGCCGACGCCGGCGGTCGCCTGCAGGAGCCCCAGAATCCCGGCGCCGCCGTGCATCACCTCCCGCGCGATCACCGGCAGGAGCACCGCGAAAGGCCTGCCGGCGAGCCCCGACACAGCGAGCAGGACGAGCAGCGCGCGGATCGGTGCGAAGCCGCTGACATAACGGAATCCCTCGGCCATGTCCTTCAGCACGTGGCTCGACCTTGCCGCGCGCGGCTGGGCGTCGAGGCGCATGAGAAGCACCGAGACGATGACGGCGCCGTAGCTGACCGCGTCGACGAAGAAGCACCACCCCTCTCCGACCGCGGCGATGAGGACGCCGGCGATGGCCGGCCCGAGCAGCCGCGCCCCGTTCACCATCGACGAGTTGAGGGCGATGGCATTGGGCAGATCGTCGCGATCGTCGACCATTCGTACGACCATCGACTGGCGGACCGGCATGTCGAACGCGTCGATGAGGCCCTGCAGCACGTTGAGCGCGACGACCTCCCAGACCCGGATGACCCCTCCGAGCGCAAGCCCTGCGAGCACGGCCGACTGCACCATCGCCAAGACCTGCGTAGCGAGGAGCACGCGGTATCGGTTCCAGCGATCGATGAGGACGCCCGAGAGCGGCGCAAGCAAGAAGGTAGGGATCTGGCCGGCGAATCCGACCACGCCGAGCAGCCACGCCGAGCCCGTCAGCCGGTAGACGAGCCAGGCCGTGGCGACCTTCGTCAACCAGGTGCCGATGAGCGAGATGCTCTGCCCGGTGAAGAAGAGCCGGTAGTTGCGGTGGCGCAGAGCGCGGCCGATCGAGGCCCCGGGGCGAGCCCGGCCCATCGAGGTGTCCGCACGTGCCGCGGTCGAGGCCCTGGAACGCGCGCCGGTCATCGCGTGACCCGGCGTGGGCTCGATGGCCATCGATTCGAATGGTACATCGCCAGGCGCTCTCGGCACGCCGGGCGCCGGCCGCTGGATCCGCCCCCCGGATCGGGGCGTGCTACGGACGAGGCATGCCTGTCTTCCGCCGCCGGTTCGAGCTCGAGACCCGGGCTCACAACGAGGTGATCGACCTGACCGACAAGGTTCGCGCCGTCGTCGCCGAGTCCGGGGTCTCCGACGGCATCTGCACGGTCTTCACTCCGCACGCCACTGCCGCCATCGCCATCAACGAGAACGACGACCCGAACATCGGGGTCGACTTGCTGCGTGCGCTCACCACGATCGTGGTCGAGCACGACGGGTGGCTGCACGATCGCATCGACGACAACGCGGCCGCGCACATCAAGAGCGCCATCTTGGGGCCATCCGAGACGATCCCTATCGAGAACGGCCGGCTCGCCCTGGGGACGTGGCAGAATGTCTTTTTCGTCGAGCTCGACGGACCGCGGTCGAGGCGCGGAATCGTCGTCGTGGTGGTCGGGTAAGGCGGGGCCGCCCGGTCACGGGAGCGGGATCGTCAGCACGCCGGGATCGCTTCCCGAGAAGAACGTCGCGTTGGTGAACAGGAGGCGGCGCGTGCCCGTACTCGTGTCGATGACGACGCTCGCGGGAGTGTTCAGGAGACCGCCCGAGGCGATGATGGACGTCCCCCCGTCCAGGGCGACCCGCGCGATCGCATTCTGGATGTTGAGCGCGATGAGGAAGGTGTTGTTCGTCGTGTCGATGACCAGCCCGTCGGCCCCGACGAGCGAGCAGCTGTTCACGATCGCGGTCGGCGTTCCGGCCCCTCCGTCGCTCTCGATCGGAATCTGGATGAGGCGACCGAAATTGGTGTTGGTCACATAGACGTTGTTCGAGTCGTTTACGATGCCATTGGCCCCCACGCCCAGAGGAACGGCGGCGTCGCACCCCGCGGCATCGGGGGCGAGGAGCGGGTCGGACGACCAGACCGCGGCGCCACCGTCGGGGGCGATTGAAAAGACGTAACCGTACGAGTCGGCGACGTAAAGCTGTGCACCGATGAAATCGAACCCGTTGGCGAAGTTCATCTGCGGCGACGAGCTGAAGAGGGTGCCCGCCCCGCCGTCAGGCGGGAACCGGTAAACGCCCGGAGGCGGTACGTTGCCGGCGTCGACAGGGACGGCCGCCACGCCGATGTACACGTTCCCGGCGGTGTCCGTGGTGATGCCGAGAGTCAGCGAATTGTTGGTCGCTCCCCCATCTCCGATCAGACCGAACGCCTGTGTGCCGCCGTCCGGGGTGAGCGTGACGAGCGACGCGAGCGTCGCAAGGCCGACGATCGGTGTGTCGGCGTCCCCCACCCGCCACAGTCCTTCAGGCTTGGGTCCCCCATCGCCGAAATAAGCCAGAAATGTTGGGGTAACCGTAGCGTCGCTCGGGGAAGCGTCGCTCACCGAGGAATCGGTGGTGGACGCGTCGACCGCGCTCGAGGACGAAGAGGACGTTGTCGACGACGATGTCGATGTCGAGCTGGAGGCGTCAGGCGTCGTCGTTGCCTGGTTGCTGCTGCTGCAGGCAAAGAGGGCGACGACGCTCCCTGCCGAGGCAAGAGCCCCAAGAATTGCGGCCGCTTTGAATCGCGATTGCATGGCTCTTCCTCCGGTCACTGACACAAATGTGTAATCGTTTGCGGTAACAGTCCTTGCCAACCCGAATGTCGGCGAGTGCGCTGCCGGCAGGGCAAATCCTCACGAAACCCCGGGCAGTGGACCGAGATCGCTCATCGTTCCATCGGCGCATTCGCGCGCCACTTACCCAATCCCATCTGATGGATTTCTCCGTGGTCGTCAAGTCTTCATTTGGGGTCGTCAAGCCTTTATTGGGTCCTCACGCATCGTCGTCGCGAGGATGGACCGATCCAACGAGCGGGGGTCGTGGCGACCTTTTGCTGTCCTGCGCGCGGTTGCTGTCCTCCGCGTTGCTATCCGGCGCGTGGCCCCGCCGATCACAGACGCGATGGCGCCGGGCACATCCCGCGAAATCCACGCGAAACGGCAGCGCCCCCGCCTCTAGCGCGCGATGGGGCCGCCTGTCCATGGTCATTTTTTTCGAGGAGCCCGAGCTTCCCTCGGTCCCATGACCAGAAGCCTCACGGGCGGCTGCGCTTCGGCGGCACCGTCCGTCAGTGCGTCGATGCCACCTTGTCCCAATGAAACTCGTCGACGTAGAGACCGATCGGGTTGTGCATCATTTCTTCTTCGGTCTTGGGGCGTCGGAGCACCACATGAAACATGCCTCGCCAGAGCGCCGGCGCGTCCGACGGCGCGCCGCTGTTGTCGAAGGCGGTCTCCCTCCAGTCGAGCTGCCACGTGTCGCCGGAGACCCGGACGGCCGCGAGCAGCTCGACGGTGACCCGCTCCTCTTGCACGCGGCGAAAGGGATCGTTCTCGGGCCGCTCTACGAAGGCGCTGAGCATGTGAGCGCCGCGAGGGGTGACCAGGTGGTAGGCGTCGAGCCAGCTCTCCTTGAGCACGGCGAGGTCCGACGAGATGGTGCGCGTGTCCTCGAGAAACCGGCGCAGGTGGTACTCGATCACCGCTTCGGTCGGCGTGTACTGATCCCCCGCCGCACCCACCGGGCCCCGATAGGTCGCGCGACCGAGGCCGTCAATCTCGATGACATGGGGAACGGCCTTGGGCTGGGCTCCGAGCACCACGAGACCCACGACCGCGGCCAGCGTCACCGCCGTGCTCGCGAACGTCGCTCTCCGCCAGTTGTGCGCGTGAACGATGGCGCTGCCGATGCGATCGTCCCATTCCTGTCGCGCGCGCCGGTAGGGGGTGTCGGCCGCGTCGCGAGTGCTCGAGTCCATGGATGCATCCATCTTCGGCTCGATTCACGGCTTGCGGCGCGACGGGACTGCAGACGCGAGCGACGTCGCGGCCTGCGTTGCGCGAAGGGAGGCGGGTGCAACCGCCGCACTGCCGACGACGGTGGTCGCGAGGCTGCGTCCCGCGAGCGCGCCTGCGGCGCCCGCCGCGACGACCTCGCTGCCACCCAGGTGGGGCGTCCCGCCGAGCACACTTGCGGCGAGGGCGGGCGCCTTCCAGCAGAGCGCCGTCATCGCACAGAGGGTCAGAAGCATGGCCCAGAGCTCGTTCAGAGCGATTTCGGGCCCCTGAAAGTGCATCCCGCGCAAGATGGGATCCAGCACGGATGTGATGAAGCTCAGGACCATGAGCTTGATCCCCGTGGCGACCACTGCGCCGATCGCCCTCTCGGCAAGAAATCGGGTCGGACCAAAAAGGGCGAAGGGGAGCAGTATGCCGACGCAGGCGACGAACAGGTAGTACTCGAGCACCGCCAGGAAGATGTTGATGGCCATCAGGACGAAGCACGCCATGATGGCCAGATACCCGAGGCCGAAGACGAGCAGGTCGGGGATGTCGAACGTGCCCAGGTCCTCGAGCTTCTGCGCGAGAGGCTGCGTGGCGTCGAGGCCGTATCCGGCGAGGCGCGACGGATCGAGGATGAGGCTCGCGTCGCTCACTCCGCCGCCGGCGAGGAGGCCAGCGCGGACCAGCGATTCGACGAATGCCTTCGCGAGCGTCGGAAACGACTGAACGACCCAGACCCATGCGCCGATGTGAAGGATCTTCCTCAGGACGAAGGCGACGTTGTCGCCGCCCCCCAACGCGGTCCACAGGCCGAGGAGCACGACCTCGACGCCGACGAGAAGGGCCAAGAGGGTCTGGATGGGGCCCTGCAGGTGTCCGTAGCCGGCGGAAAACGCCGTGATGAAGTTGTGCAGCGTGAGGGTGAGCGTGTTGAATTGCATCGGCTCACGGCATTTCGGTGGGAACTCGGACCGAGTCGCCTTTCCAGGTGTAGTTCGACAGGCTATTTTGTTTCTTGGCTTGGGAAAGCTGCCTCTCCGAGGCGGAGGCCGCGCCCATGTCGGTCAAGACGCGGCCTGTGGTGGCCAGCGTTTGATGGATCGTGGACAGCTGCGTGTGCAGGATCGCGAGCGTCTGGACAATGAGCTGCAGCTGCGCGCGTTCGCCCGGGGCGGTCTGCGACTGCAGGGCGAGGTCCTGGACCTTCGCCGCACTGTCTCCGAGCGTGCCGATCGCGGCCTGCTGTCGCGAGGCGATCTGAGACGCCGCGAGAATCTCCCTGCTCCAGCCGGCCATGACCCGAGCGCGCTGGGACGCGGTCTCGCCTGAGGGGTCGGCGGGGAAGATCTGCTGAAACTCGGTGTCGACGCGTCCGAGCGAGTAAGACATCGAGCGCACCCCCACGGTCAGGCCGGCGGCAGTCGCCTCGGCCGTTCGAAGAAACGCTGTGAGCGACGAGAACGACGTCGGGTCCAGGCCGGAGAGCATCGTCTTCATCAGCTGCGCCTCCTCGAGGATCTGCGTCAGCATGCTCGAAAGGTTACTGACCTCGGCGATCGCTTCGGCGAGAATGCCGGCGAGCAGGGGAAGGTCGCCCCCCCACAGGTCCGCGCGGGCCGGCCGGGGGAAGGTGCAGGTCGAGGCAAGAACGCCTGCGACGAGGGCGACGGCAGCACGGGCCCTGTGGCTCGGCGCGATCACGAGAACCACCGATCGTGCCCCGTGGCCTGCAGCTCGGCGACCGCCCAGTCGACGCCTCGGCGCTCGAGCATCGCCCGCGCATACTCGGTGGGCGCGCGCGTGGCGATCATCTCGTCGAGGAAACGGTGGTCGGCCTCGCTCGACATGCCGACGAAGGCGAGGGCGGCGGGTCCGAGCCCGAGCTGAAAGAGGCGCCGACCTTTGACCGAGCGGTAATAGTAATCGCGTTTCTTCTGGGCACCGGCCAGGATGCGGACTTCCGCGACCGTCAACCCGAATCTCTCGTACGCTTCGCTCATCGCGGGCGTCAGCGCCTCGTCGTCGGGGAGGAAGATCTTCGTGTGGCACGCCGTGAGGATGGTGGACAGGAGCTCCGGCCGCCGGGCGGCGTCGGCGACCTCCTGCGTGGCGAAGACGACGTAGACATTCTTTTTGCGCAGGGTCTTGAGCCACGCCTGCAGGCGTCCGGCGAACACCGGATGGCCGAGAAAAAGCCACGCCTCGTCGACGATCATGAGCGTGGGGCGGCCGTCGAAGCGCTGCTCCACACGATGAAACAGGTACTCGAGTGCCGGCACGAGCCCGGCCTCGCCCAGGCCCATGAGCGCGCCCATCTCGAACATCGTCCACGCCGCTTGCTCGACGTCGTCGTGGGCCCCGTCGAAGATCGCACCGAGCGGGCCCTCGAGCGTGTAGGGTCGCAGGGCTTCGCGCAGCTCCCGGCGGTAGGACCCGAGTTGGTCGGCGAGAGTGGTCAGCGTGCGGTGCGATCGAGGGACGGCGCCGAGGTTGGCGATTGTCGCGTCGACCGCGGCCTTCGCCTGGGGATCCAGGTCGAAGTGCTGGGACGCGAACAGGGTCTGAACGAATCGGGAAGCCCAAGCCCGCTCGGCGGGGTCGTCGACCATGGCCAGCGGCTGGAACGCGACCCGCGTACGCAGGCTGCCGGGTTCGTAGCAGGCGCCGCCGACGGCGAGGGTGGCTGCGCGCGCGCTTCGATCTTTGTCGAAGACCACGACCTGTGCGCCTGGATAGCGAAGCCATTGCAAGGCGAGCAGGCCGAGCAGCGTGGATTTGCCGGCGCCGGTGGGGCCGAGGATCAGCGTGTGGCCGACGTCGCCGACGGCGAGATGCAGGCGAAACGGGGTGTCCCCCGTCGTGCTGCAGGTGATGTGCGGGGTACCGACGCCCGAGACCTTCTCCATGTGACCGTTTTTCGGATCGCCGGCCCAGACGGCGCTCGCGGGCATCATGTGCACGAGGTTGAGCGAGCTGACGATTGGGCGACGAACGTTGGCGTGCACGTGGCCGGGCAGACTTCCCAGCCAGGCGAATGTGGAGTTGAGCGTTTCGTCCCGCACAGTGAATCCGCGCGACTGGACGACCTCCCGGACGCGCGCGCTCTTGCGGCGCACTTCGGCAAGGTCGCGGTCCCAGACGGTGACCGTGGTCGTCAAGTACCCGAACGAGACCAAGTCGTCGCCGAGCTCCTGCAAAGCGGCGTCGGCGTCGGCGGCCTTGTTGGCGGCCGCGTTGTCGACCAGCGCCGCTTCCTGCTTCGACGCTTCCTCTTTGAGCAGGGTCCACAGTCCCTTGCGTTTCGACCACCACTGCCGGCGGTACCTTTCGAGGATCGCCTTGGCGCGCGCCTTGTCGAGGCAAAGGTAGCGTGTGACCCACCGGTACTCGGTTTCGAGGTGGTTGAGGCCGTCGAAAATGCCGGGCAGGGTCGACCCCGGAAAGCCCGAGACCGTGCAGGTTGCGAGGAAGGCGTCGCCCAGCATCGGGATGTCGCCCGGCGTGAACGCCATGTCCGGCAAGAGCGCGTCGAGGTACATCGGAGTCTCGGGCGTGCGAACGGGGTGGCGATAGGTCGAGATGGTGCTGTGCAGGTAGGAGAGAGTCTGGTCGTCGCTGAGGACCCCCACCTCGGGGAAGACGCCGCGAAGGATGTCGACGATCTCCGTGACCGTCTTCTGGAAATGCGCGAGATCCCGGGTGAGCGATGCGCGATCGTCGGCAGGTCCGGGTTCGTCGTAGAAAAGAGACGCCGCCCGGTCGCGGCTCGCCGCAGGCAGCGACCAGGCAAAGGTGAGGTAGTAGCTCGATTCATAGTGAGCGCCGGCCCGGGCAAAAGCGCGCTCGCGCTCGAGGTCGACAATCCACGCGGCCGGGTTCGTCCAGCGGGCCGAAGGGTAGGCGTTCGATGAAAAGCGCTGGGCCTCTACGAACAAGGCCCACCCCGAGCCCAGGCGGCGCAGGGCGTTGTTGAGGCGGGCGGCCGCGGAGACGAGCTCCGCGTCGATGGAGCATGCGAGGTCCGGTCCCCGGAACGCCACGGTGGACTGGAAGATCGCGTCCTTTTGCAGCACAACCCCGGGGGCGACCAGGCACGCCCAGGGCAGCCGGTCCGGCAACCGGCTCGTCGGCTCTCGGTACTCGCGCAGGTTGAACATCGGGCTCTTTTCAGGGATCGAGTCGCC
The DNA here is from genome assembly GCA_035622655.1 of Polyangiaceae bacterium. GTDB lineage: Bacteria > Myxococcota_A > Polyangia > Polyangiales > Polyangiaceae > Palsa-1150. The sequence goes on along the minus strand of DASPUY010000169.1, from coordinate 39,427 downwards.
TTTGTGCTTTCAAGGCGAGGGCAACGATTTCGAAGAAGTGGGGGTCGGCGTTGGTGAGCGCGGCTGCGGCCAAGTGAAGCCCAACGCCGAGAGGGAGCACCCAGATCTGCCGTAGGCCCAAGGCAAGGGCGCCGACCAGCGTCCAGAGCACGAGGGCGACCGATCGCGGCAGCCCTGCGAGCAGCATCGGCTCGACGAGGCAGCGGTGCAGCGGGGCTTCGAGTCCGTCCGTGCGCATCAGACGACGAGCCCGCCCGAGAAGCCCAAGAAGCTCAGGCCCCACGATACTGCGTTGAAGGCGATCGCGAGGCCGAGCACGACCCACAGGGCCCTGCGCATCATCGAGCCGCCCTCCGAGAAGGCGATGCTCACTCCGAGGCCGATGATCGCGACGGCGCCGATGACGCGCGAGACGGGGCCGGTCAGGGAATCGAGCAGCTGGTTGAGCGGGCCTTCCCATGGCATGCCGCTCGTGCCTGCCGAGTGAGCCGTGGACGTCGAGGCGACGGCAAGCATGGCAACGGTGGCGATCTGGGTGAGCGCAGCTCGGACTCGAGCGGTACCGAGCCTGCGAACGATGGAGGTGTGCATGGGTTGCTCCATGGGGCTGAAGAGTGGGCTATGCGAGGCGCCGGAGGTTCCAGCGGCCGTCGGAGTGCAGGCCGAGGACGCGATCGACGCTGGAGACGCGGCGGCCGGCGGGCGTGGTTGCGTCGCGCCGCATGTGGACGCAAACGTCGATGGTCTGCGCGATGAGCGCGCGCGGCGCGGGAGTGACGGCCTCCTCGACGAGCTGGCCGAGCCGGTCGAGCATGGCGGCCGTGTCGTTGGCGTGGATGGTGGCAAGGCCCCCGGGGTGGCCGGTGTTCCACGCCTTGAGCAGCTCGAGGGCCGAGCCGTCGCGTACCTCGCCGACGACGATTCGGTCCGGGCGAAACCGCATCGCAGCCATGACGGCGTCGCGCCAGGTGTGGACCTTCGGGTGAATCAAAACCTGGACCTTGTTGGGGGCCTCGCACTGAAGCTCCGGGGTGTCCTCGATGAGGTGGACGCGCTCGGTCCCCTCCTGCGCGATGACCCCGAGCAGGGCGTTCGCCAGGGTCGTTTTGCCCGAACCGGTGCTTCCGCCGATGAGGATGTTGTGGCGCGAGCGGACTGCGGCGACGAGGACGTTCCTCTGCTCGGGCGAGAGGACTCTTTTGGCGACGTAGTCGTCGAGCGAAAGGACGATTCGGGCGGGCTTTCGCAGCGCAAAGATCGGTGCGTCGACGATCGGAGGAATGGAGGCTTGCAGGCGCGCGCGGTAGGGCGCGGGCAGCTTCGCCGACAGCGAGGGCGCTGCGGCGTGCAGTTCGGCGCCGGTCTCGGAGGCGATGAGACGGAGCATCCGCTCGGCCTGGTCCGGGAGCATACGGACGTCGGTGCCGCGCATGCCTTCACCGGCGGCCTCGACCCAGACGGCGCCGTCGGCGTTCAGGAGAACTTCGATCACACGATCGTCGAGCAGGAAAGGCTCGATCGGACCCATCGCGGTCCTGAGCGCCGCCGCGCGCCGCGCCTGGGTTTCGGAGACCGGGTCGGCAGTGGCCATCGTGCCCCTCCCGTCGGGTCCCACGGGGCGAGAGTTGCCTCGCGCTCCGCCCGGCTCACTGTTTCACGCGCGCGCAAGGGCCTTACCGTGCTCCAGCAGGAAGTCGCGAAACGCGGCGACCTTCCGCGGGACCTGCCCGCTCGACGGATAGAGCAGCACGAATTGCCAGGCGTCATTCGGCAGGGCGCCGAGCGCCACGTTTTCGATGAGCCCGTCGCGCACGTGGGCGTGGGCGACGAACCGAGGGAGAAGGCCGACGCCCGCACCCTCGCGCACGAGATCGCGAACGAGAAGGAAATCGTCGCAAAGAAGCTTCACCGCTTGCCGCTTTACCTTCCACAGGGCCAGAAAGCTCGGGTGCAGGATCCAGTCGTGCTCCGGTTCACCGAGCAGCTTCGGCCTTCCACGCCGCGCGATGTACGTCGGCGCCGCGTAGAATTCGCTCCGCGTGATCGCCAGCCGTCGCACGGTGAGCGTGGAGTTCTTCATGTGTGCGGGTGCGGCGCGGATCGCGAGATCGAAGCGTTCGGCGACGAGGTCGACGCGCGCATTGGTGAGCCGGATATCGAAGCTGACGAGCGGGTACCGTCGAGAGAACTGCGCGAGGATTTCCGGCAGGACGATGGCGCCGAAGTCGTGCGGGGCCGTCATTCGAAGCTCCCCCGAGGGGTCTTCGCCCCGCTCCGGCAAGCCCTGGAAAGCCTTGTCGAGGGCCGCGAGGTGTGGTGCCGCACGCTCGTAGAGCGCGGTCCCGGCGGTCGACAGGGCGACGCTGTGCGTCGTCCGATGGACCAGCTCCGCGCCCAAGATCCGTTCGAGCCGCGCGACCGCGCGGCTGACCGTGCCCTTCCCGACGCCCAGCCTTCGCGCCGCTTTCGAGAAGCTGCTCTGCTCGGCGACCGCCACGAACGTCGCGAGAAGCCGGTAGTCGAGGGGTGTTTCATTCATGAAACACCATGTTGTCACTCTACCCTCTGGTGCGGAGCCGGAAACGAACTCACGCTCAGGGAGCGCGCCTCCAAACGCATTCGGGTGCCGCGCGCCCGCAGGGAGGCGTGTGCGGGTTGCGAAGGAGCGAAGCATGCAGTCCCCGAACCTCCGGATGCCCAGCGTTTACTTGCCTCACGGCGGCGGCCCGTGGCCCTTCGTGGATCTCGGTCACTTCGTCGACCGGCGCGAGTGCGACGCCCTGGCGAACTACCTGACCACGATTCCGGCGCGCTTGCCGACGCGCCCCAGGGCGATCGTGGTCGTCTCGGCGCACTGGGAGGCGCCCGTTCCGACGGTGATGACGAGCGCGCGGCCGCCAATCTTGTACGACTATTACGGTTTTCCGCCGGATGCGTACCGGGTCACGTGGCCTGCGCCCGGCCAGCCGGAGCTCGCCGCTCGTGTGCGCGCGCTTCTCGACGCCGCAGGAATGGGGGCCGCCGAGGATCCCCGCCGCGGCTACGACCACGGCACGTTCGTGCCCCTCAAGTTGACGTTTCCCGAGGCCGACGTACCCACCGTCCAGCTGTCCTTGGAGGAAGGGCTCGACCCAGCGCGACACATCGCGATTGGAAGAGCCCTCGCGCCGCTGCGGACGGAAGGGGTTCTGCTCGTCGGCAGCGGAATGAGCTTTCACAATCTCCGCGAGTACAAGGCGGCGAGCGCGCAGTCCGTCGTGTTCGACGACTGGCTGCAGCGCGTCGTCGTCGAAGACCAGGCCGAGCGCGACGCGGACCTTGTCCGTTGGTCGGCTGCGCCGGCGGCCCGACGGGCACACCCGCGCGAGGAGCACCTTCTGCCCCTCATGGTCATGGCGGGAGCGGCCGGCTCCGACCGCGGTCGGGTCATGTACAGTGGCACCTTCGGCGGCGCTCGCATCTGCGCCGTGCACTTCGGCGCCTAGCGTCGCAGTGAGCCTCCCGCGCCGAGCGGACGGTCCCGCGCTCGGCCGGAGGGCAGTCGCGCCCACGGTGAGGCGGTCGATCCAGATCCATGTCGGCGCCGCGACGCGTCCGGCGCGGGTCCCAAAACCAGCTATCCTGCGCGCTCCTGGAAGTCACCATGACCGATCGGAAGGGCGAGAGACCCCGCGTCGAATCGAAGAAATTCGGGAGCGGGACGAGAGCGCGTGTCGCAGCTTCGCCGAACAGCGAGGCCGCGTACCAGGCGCTGGCAAACGCGCTGCCACAGATCGTCTGGACGTGCGACGCCCGGGGGCGCCTCGAATGGGTGAACGATCGTTGGATCGAGCTGACGGGCCTGAGTCGAGAGCAGTCGCTGCGGAACAAGGGGGCCCTCGCCGCCGTGCACCCTCACGACCGGCTGCACGTTCAGCACAGGCTCGCCCAAGCCTTGGCGACGTCCAGCCCGTGCGAGATGGAGTACCGCATCCGCACCCGTGAGGGCGCCTACCGGTTCCACCTCTGCAGGGTCGCGCCGATGCGTGACGGGCGAGGCGCCATCACCCGGTGGGTGGCCGCGGCGTTCGACATGGACGATCGCCGGCGGGCCGAGGAGGCCCTGTTCGCTTCGGAGCGCCGGTTCGAGACGATTTTTCACCTGAACCCGCAGCCCATCGCGATCACGCGTCTCTCCGACGGCATTTACATGGACGTCAACGAGGCGTTCCTCAAGCTGACCGGGTTCGCACGCGACGAAGTGGTCGGCAAGACGGCCGTGACCCTCGGCATCTGGACCGCCGCCGAGCGCGAGCTGATCGTCGGGTCCCTGCGTGCCGGCACGAACGCAGAGGTCGAAGCCCCCTACCGCACGAAGGACGGCCGCCCTCTCACCCTCCTCATCAAGAGCGCTCGCATCGAGCTGGAGACCGAAGCTTGCCTGGTGAACGTCGCCACCGACGTGACGGAGCGGCGCGTGACCGAGGACGCCCTTCGCAAGAGCGAGTCGCTCGCGCGATCGCGGGCCGATGAGCTGACTCACGCCGAGGCCGCCCTGCGAGAGGCCGACCGCCGGAAGGACGAGTTTTTGGCTTTACTGTCACACGAGCTGCGCAACCCGCTCGCCCCCATCCTAACGGCGGTGCATCTCATGCAGCGTCGGGGGGACGTTGCGACGCCGGGCGAGCGGGAAGTCATCCTCCGTCAAGCCGAGCACCTCGTGCGGCTGGTCGACGACTTGCTCGAGGTCTCGCGCGTCGCGCGGGGCAAGGTCACGCTCGCGAAGCAATCCATCGAGCTCGGAACGGTCGTCGGCAAGGCCGTCGAGGCGACGGCCGCGCTCCTCGAACGGGGAGAGCACCGACTGCACCTCTCGATCCCGTCGGACGGCATGCGCATCGACGGAGACGAAGTGCGCCTGACCCAGGTGCTCAGCAACCTGCTCACGAATGCCGCCCGTTACACCCCGTCGGGCGGCCGTATCGAGGTGAGCGCATCACGAGAAGGGCCCGAGGTGGTTCTCCGAGTTCGCGACAACGGCAAGGGCATCGACCCGGATCTGTTGCCGAAGATGTTCGACATGTTCGTGCAGGGCCCGCGGGGCCCCGACCGCGCCGAAGGCGGCCTGGGGCTCGGGTTGTCTCTCGTACGAATGCTTACGGCGCTTCACGGGGGCACGGTGACGGCCGCCAGCGACGGACCTGGTCTGGGCAGCGAATTCACCGTGCGCCTGCCCGCGTCGACACGCGCCGTCGTCCCCGCACCGCCCGAAGAGCGCTCCGCGATGCTGTCCGCGCGGGCGCCCCGGCGCGTCCTTGTCGTGGATGACAACCGCGACGGTGCGGAGATGATCGCAGGGCTTCTTGCCATTGCGGGGCACCAGGTCCGGGTGGCGAACGATCCGGCGCAGGCGCTGCAGGAAGCCGCCACGTTCCGTCCGCAAGTGGCGATCCTCGACATCGGGCTGCCGGTGATGGATGGCTATGCCCTGGGCGGGGAGCTCCGCCGGCGCCTGGGCCGGGCCGCTCCGACTCTCATCGCCCTCACCGGCTACGGTCACGAGCAGGACCGACGCCGCAGCCAGGAGGCGGGCTTCGCGTTCCACCTGGTCAAGCCGGTCGACGCGGACACGCTCCTGGGCACCCTGGACGCGCTCGCGGACAGGGAGCGGTGAGAGCTGCCTGCCTCGGTCGGTCCCGCGAGCTCTGCGAAGGTGAGCCGTTTCGGCCTCCCCGAGCACATTAAGTGCATGGCCCGTCGTCCAGCGAACGCGTTTGTCCCCGGGATGTGCGCCGGCCTGTTGGGGGTCTCGCTCACGTTCGAGGCCCGTGCCCAGCAAAGCGTCACGATCGACGGTACCGGCACCGGGAAGATCTACGAAGGAATCGGCGCCGTGAGCGGCGGCGGCGCGACCTCGGTGCTGCTGCACGACTACGTCGAGCCGCAGCGCAGTCAGATTCTGGACTATCTGTTCAAGCCGAACTTCGGCGCCGGGATCCAGGAGCTTTACGTCGAGATCGGCGGCGACGGCAATTCCACGCAGGGTTCCGAGCCCAGCCACGAGCACACGAGCACCGACAAGAACTTCAATCGGGGTTACGAGTGGTGGCTCATGGAGCAGGCGCGTTCACGCAATCCGAACATTCAGCTCGATGCGACCGCCTGGTCCGCCCCCGGCTGGGTGGGCGGGGGAACGTTCTTTTCGCCGGGCACAACGAATTACCTGGCCGACTACATTGCCGGGGCGCAATCGGCGCACGGGCTCGATCTCAACTACGTCGGCTGCCGGAACGAGAAGGGCATCGACGAGGGCTTCCTCGAGACGTACCGTACGACCTTGAACGCCGCGGGCCTGACGACGGTCGGCATCCATGGCTTCGACAACTACAACTACGCGACCGGTTCCGCCTCGCCCTGGAACTGGGTTCTGGATCTGACGACGGACCCGACGCTGGCAGCCGACGTGTACGCGATCGGTGAGCACACGACGTGGGGCGAGGCTGGAGCGCCCCCGGCGGACATCAAGGCGGCCGCCCAGGACGCGGGAAAGGCAATCTGGGACACCGAGGAGCACGTCTACGAAACGGGTTTTCAATGCGAGATGGATATCGTGAGGGCTTATCTTCAGAACTACACTCAGAGTGGCATTACAAAAACGATTTACTGGTACCTGATCACGGCATTCTATCCCATCGAGGCGTTCTACGACGTCACGATGGCCCTGGCGAGCAGCCCCTGGAGCGGCGCCTACACGATCCACGATGCGCTGTGGGCCTACGCGCACATGACGCAGTTCGCGCAGCCGGGATGGCAATTCCTCGACGACGCGTCCGGGACGCTGACGGGCGGAGGCGACTACGTCACTTTGCTCTCGCCGAACAAGACCGATTTCAGCATCGTCGCGGACACGTCGGGCGCGACCGGAGCGCAAGAAGTCACATTCACGATGGCCGGCGGACTCTCGCCCACCTCGGTCAACGTCTGGCAGAGCGACAGCAACGCACAATTCCAGCAGCAGCCCGCGATCGCGGTTTCCGGTGGCTCGTTCACCATCAGCATGGAAGCGAACGCGATCTACTCGATCACGACGACGAGCGGTCAGACCAAGGGTGCGGCGCCGGCTCCGCCGACCCCGAGCGTATTCCCGTTTCCCTACTACGAGAACTACGACCACTACGGGGACTTCGTGGCGGTCGGGTATCGACCCTATTATCACGCCGACATCGCCGGAACGTTCGAGCTCGCCGAGCGGCCGGACGGAGCCGGGCAGTGCTTGCAGCAGGTGGTCGAGAACCCGGCGCAGGCGTGGGCGCCGGAGCCCTCCGGTCCTTACACGATCGTTGGCGACGATGCGTGGGCCGACTACGAGGTCAGCGTCGACGCATCCATCGGGCCGATCGGATGGGCGTCGTTGATGGGTCGGGTCAGTGGCGTCGGCACCGGCTACGGGACCGGCTTCCAGGCGTATTACCTGACGCTGGATCCGATGGGTGACTGGACGTTCAACGTCGGAACGGGCGCGGACTCGAGCAATACGGTGGAGATGTCCACCGTTCTGGCCAGCGGGAACGTGACGCTGGCCGCGGGCTCGTGGCACAACATGAAGCTCGTGTTCTCGGGCATGTCGATCACCGGCCTGATCGATTCGATGCAAGTTTTTTCGGTCACCGACGCAAGCTACACGCACGGGTACGTCGGCCTCGGAACGCAGAACAGCGGCGGGATCTACAATACGGCTTACTTCGACAATCTCATCGTCAATACCGTGGGCGCCGCGACGCCACCACCCACCGTCTTCGTGCAAGACGGCCAGAATGGCATCGATGCCGGCGTTTCGTCTATCGACGCGGGCGCAGCGGATGCGGCGAGCGATTCGGGCAACGTTGCCGGCGACGGCGGCGCCTCCGCCGGCACCGGCACCGGCTCGGCTTCCGGCGCCGGGGGGTGTTCGTGCAGGGCGGTCCGAGGACCCGACGGTGGCGCGTCGCCCACTGGAGTTTTCGCCCTTTCCGTCGTCGGGCTGGCGGCCCTGCGGCGGCGTCACAGACCGAACGCGGATTTGATCTGATCGAACTGGTCGATGCTGGCCGGGATCGTGCTGTACTGGTTGCCGCTGACTGTGAAGAGGCCGGGGCCCCAGGCGCCCGAGTGAGTCGGCTCCCAGAAAAAGGCTCCGAGGCCCTGGTGATTCGCAAGATTGAAGACGATGTCGTTGGCCGTCGTGATCTCCGACGCGTCACTCGGGTCCCCGTTGTATTCGGCCATGACGAATTTCAGATCGGGGAAGGCCGAGACGAGCGTGTCGAACGTGCTTTGCCAGCCGCCCGGCTGGCCCTGATAGGCAATGTAGCAGGACTCCCCGAACACATCGAAGGCGATGCCACTGGAGATCGCGTTTTGAATCCAGGCGATGCTGGTCGGCGCGTCGGCGCAACGGTCGATGTGAAGCATGATCGCGATCGTGGGATCCGCCGTGTGCACCCCGCGGATGCCCGCGGTGAGAAGCTGCGCGAGCGAGGGCCAATCGGACACGGGTCCCAGCGCGGAGCCGGGAGAGAGCTCGACGCCAGGGGTGATCGAATTTCCGATCTGCACCATGTCGGGACGCGCGTTCGACAGGATCAACTGAGAGACGGCATTCTGCGTGTAGCTCTCCAGATCGGCCGCCATCGTCGCCAGGTCGTCGCCGGCCCAAGCAGCCGGCTTGATCTGCTTGCCGGGATCGGCCCAGTAGTCGCTACAGTGGAAATCCAGCAAGAAGCCCAACCCCGCCGCCTTGATCTCCTGGCCGAAGGAGATCGTATGCGCCAGATCGCCGAACCCCGCAGTCGAGTAGGGCGCGAAGATACCGCCGTCTTCCGGATCTGGAGCCGGCTGCGTCGGGTCGACGAAGGTTCGAAGTCGAATCCAATTGAATCCGTGGTCCTTGAGGAGAGTCAGAATCGGCTTTTCGGATCCGTCGTCGTCGTAGTAAGTCGCGCCGTCGGCTTCGTCCTGCTGCGTCCACGTGATGTCGGCGCCGAGGAAATACTTCAGTGCGTACGCCCCCGAGTCGGCGGCCGGGCCGCCGGCGTCCGCCTGCGGCGCGCTCGCCTGCGTGGCGTCGGGCCCGATGGTCCCGAGCAACTCTCCCTCGCTGCCGCAACCTCCCAGCCACAAGGCGAGCAGGGCGACGGCGACGCGCCTCATGGCCAGCCCAGCCCTGCCGTCACTCCCGGACGCACCTGCCACGGCGTCACGACCCGCGTGACGGTCCCGTCGACGGACACGTCGTAGTGCCGGAGATCCGGATAGAGGTCCGCGAGCAATGCGGCGGAGACCACCACGCGCCCAGCGACGCTTGCCGTCGCTCCGACGGCGACGCGCGCAGCGCCCTGCCACGAGAACCGGTCGGCCGATAGCGACGCGCTCTGCGCGCCCGAGCCGAGTCTCGGCGCGATGTAGACGGCGTCGACCCCGCCGCCGACCCTCGCCTCGAGCGTGATGCCTCCCGCGAGCGGCCTCGCGAGCCCGATGCCCGCTCGCAGCGAGACCGTATCCAGGCGAGCGCCGATGAGGTTCGTCTCGACGATCTCCGGCAACTCGTACTGAACCGAAGCCCACCCCGCCCAGATCCATGGTCCACGCCCCACACCCAGACCGAAGGCGACTCCTGGTCCTTGCTCGACGACCGCATCGGGCGCGAAGGCTTGGACCGAATAGAACACCGACACGGCCGCCTGCCAGCGGGATGGTGATGGCCTCGCCCCGTCGTCGGCCGGAACCGGCTGGAGTACGGACGTCATTTCGGCGCGGCTCATTCCGGCTCGTTCGTTCGAGACGAGCACTGCGAGCGAGCCGTCGATCATCTGCGCGACCGTCTCCAGAGCGAGCTCGTTCAGTCCGGCTTCGAGCGGGACGTCGCGCACGAGGAAGCGCTGGGTGCTCCAGTTTGCGAAGTAGAGGCGCACGCGATCAAGACGGGAACAATCGATCCAGACGCGAGCGGCCGCTGCGACGCCTTGGCGCGGAGCATTCAGCACGTCGACCAGGTCGATGGCGGGGGTCGACACCCAGCGGATGGATCGGTCCGCGACGCCCAGCGCCCGCTCCAGGCGAGCCGCACAGTCGGGAGTGCCCGCGACGAAGACATCGACCGGCGATGCGTCGCCCGACGCTGCGCGGGCCCCGAGCAACACAGCGATCGCGAGCAGTCGACCTGCGGGAGGCAAAGCCGGACCGCACACCCTTTCCATGCTAGCGGATCGCGTCGAGGCGCTGCCGCGCGTGGCCCGAGTACACGGAATCGGGGAAGCGCTCGACAAGCCGGTCCCAGGCGAGGCGAGCCTCGTCGCGCCGGCCGAGTCCCTCGAGCGAGAGGGCCTTGCCATAGAGCGCCTCGGGGGCCAGGGTGCCGGATGCGGAAGTCGCCAGGTACGCATCGAACTGCGCGTTGGCCTCGGACCACGTTCCACGGTCAAGCAGTAGGCGCCCGAGCGATACGTGCGAAATGCGCGCCTCGTCGGACTGGGGATACCGCCTCTGGAGCTCTTCGTAGAGCGGAATCGCCGCCGTTGCGCGGCCGCCACGTCGCTGCGCGTTCGCTCTCTCGAAGAGCGATGAGGCCATTTCGGCGACCGGCTCCGCCGCCGCCTTCGCCGGACGCTCGGCGTGGACGGGCGGGGCGTCGACGAGCGGGCGGTGCGCAGCGGCCGCGGTGGGCGAGTGCGTCGCGATGGGCGGTGGAGCTTCGGACGTCTCGGCGACCGCCGGGAAGTCCATAGGCGGCTCTGACGGCGGCATCACCGCCGTCGAGCGGCGTACTGCCGACGAGGACCGCGGCGGGATAGACGCCACCGAAGGGGGGGAGAGCGCGGCGTCGCGCAGGCGGCGGTTCAAGACCCCGGTCGCTCCCGCGATGGAGGCCACCAGCAAGCAGGCCGCGGCAGTGGCGAGCCACACCCGCCCGCGACGGACCGGACGGCGACGCCCCCGGTCGACGGCCCGCACCACGGCCTCCGCCAGGGACACATCGAGAACGTCGTCGCCCGGCCTCACGCCGCTGATCGCGTCGAAGTCCACGCTGATCTGTCGTTCGAGTCGACACGCTTCGCAGCTGGCGAGGTGTGCATCGAGACGGCAGTGCTCGACTTCCGACAGGGGATAGCGCCTCGCCCGGGCGATGAGGTCGCTCCCGCACTCGGGGCGCTTCATCGACCGGCCCCCCAGGCTCCGAGCTCCTCGGACAGGACCGTGTCGCGCGCGAGCTGGCGCTTCAGTCGCGCCTTTCCGATTCGGATCCGGCTCCACACAGTTCCGACAGGCACCTGGGCCTGCGCAGCGATCTCCTGAACCGTGTGCCCCAGCATGAAGTACAGGGCCATGGCCTCGGCGATCGACTCGGGCAGCTCGTCGAGCAACCGGCGGAACGCCTCGCGCCGGCGCGATGCCTCCACGCGAGCGAGCGGCGACGACTCGGGGCTGGCGGCGCGCAACGTCTCGGCGTCATCCGCGATGACCCAGCGATTCTGGTTGCGCTTGCGCCTGCGTGCCGCCATGGCGGTCAAGATCGCGACGCGCCCTGCGAACTGGGCGATCGTGCATTCGCCACGGAACCTCGGCAGAGCTCGCAGGAGACCGATCATCGCGTCTTGCGTCACGTCATCGATCTCGTGTGGCGACGACCCGAGCACCATGCGGACGGCCCCTCGAACGGTCTTGCCTGTCGCGATGACGAACGTGCGGACTGCGCCCGGATCCCCGCGCACGACAGCGGTCGCCAGCACGGCAAGCTCGTCTCGCGGTCCGGCCGCGGTGGTTGCGTCGGGTCGCCAAGCCCCCTCTTTCAAGGAGAGCATTGGTTTCCAGGTACCATGCGGCGCTAGGGGGTCAAGGCGAGAGGCCAAAGGCCGTCTTCATCTGGTCGAACTGATCGATGCTGGATGGGATGGTGCTGTATTTATTCCCGCTCACCGTGAAGAGCCCGGGTCCCCATGCACCCGAGTGGGTAGGCTCCCAGAAAAAAGTTCCGAGACCCTGATGGTTCGCCAAGCCGAACATGATGTCATTCGCGGCCGTGATTTCGCCCGCGTCGCTCGTATCCCCATTGTATTCGGCCATGATGAACTTCAAGTTTGGATACTTCGCCGCGAGCGTCTCGAAGGTGCTCTGCCAGCCGCTCGGCGCCCCCTGATAGGCGACGTAACAGGACTCGCCGAAGACATCGAAGGTGACTCCATTGGCGATCGCCTCGCTGAGCCACGACTCACTGGTCGGCGTGTCTCCACCCCGATCGATGTGCAGCACGATCTTGATGGTGGGATCCACTGCGTGGACGCCGGCGATGCCGGCCTTGAGGAGCTGCGCGAGCTGCGGCCAGTTCGATGTGGGGCCGATCGCCGCATCGGGACTGAGCTCCATTCCGGGCGTGATCTCATTGCCCGTCTGGACCATGTCGGGTCGGGCGCCCGCGGCGACCAGCATCGAAATCGCATTCTCCGTGTAGTTCTCCAGGTCGGTCGTCATCTGATCCAGGTCATCGTTCACCCACGCGCTCGGCTTGATCTGCTTGCCGGGATCGGCCCAGTAGTCGCTGTAGTGAAAGTCCAGCAGGAAGCCCATGTTCGCCGCTTTGATCTGCTGTCCGAACGCGATGGTGAACGCGAGATCCCCGTACCCCTGGGGCGAATACGGGGTAAATGTCCCGCCGGCCGGATTGGGAGCAGGCTCCGTGGGATTCACGAACGTGCGCAAGCGGATGTAGTTGAAGCCATGATCGGCCAGGAGCTGCAAAATGGGCTTTTGCGTCCCGTCGTCGTCGTAATAGGTCGCCCCGTTGAGGGCCTCGTCCTGCTGCGTCCACGTGATGTCGGCGCCGAGGATGTACGAGGGATTCGAGGCGGTCGAACCGTCGACCCCTCCGTCTGCGCCCGCGTTCGACGCGGACGCATCTGGCGACCTCGAAGGCCCCCCGTCCGCGGTGCCGGAGGCGCCGGCCGCCGAGCCTGCACCAGCCGCACCGCCGGTCGTTCCGGAGATCGAGGCGTCAGCGGGTCCGATCGACCCTCCGTTCGAGGTCGACCCGCCGAGGCCCGGGCTGCCGGTCGCCTCGTTGCCCCCTTGCGGTGAGACAACCGACGTGCCGCATCGCACGGCGACCGCGGCCATCGCGATGAGCGCGACTCGTATCGGGGTACTGCGACTGCGCATGGCGACTCCTCCCGTGCTGTTTCGCGAGGGGCCCCGATCGATCACTGCCGAAGGCGCTCGAGCCTGTCTTTCGGCCTCGCTCGTGTACGGTTGCAGCCGCGGCGGAAATGACGGCGCTCACCGCGACTTCCGGAACAGTGGAAGGCGCCGTCATGCTGACGGCGGAACCTGGGAGCCGGCGTCGTGGAAATGCAACCGACCCATGCGACGCAGGTGCAGCACAGAAGGCATCGACACACCATGGGGATCGAGCGAACCTGCCGTGGAATCGAGCGCATGGCGAGGGGCGCTTGCCGCCCGAGCCGCCTTCGGGGATGATCCGTCGGGCCCTGACATGCTCCGGGTCCTTTACCTCGTCCGGCATGGTGAGACCGACTGGAACGCCGCCGGGCGGTGGCAAGGTCAGACGGACGTCGCGCTGAACGCGACGGGCCGCACGCAGGCGGCCCAGGTGGCCGAAGCGCTGCGCGGGCTCACCATCGCGGGCGTCGTGGCGAGCGATCTCGGACGCGCCAGCGAAACCGGCCGCATCGTGGCCCAGGCGATCGGTGTACCGCTCGCGTACGTGGATTCGGCGTTGCGCGAGCGTTCGTTCGGGTGCTTCGAGGGTCTCACGCGCCAGGAGTGCGAGCAGCGACACCCCGAATCGTGGCGCGCATGGCTTGCAGAGCGGCGTCCGCCGCCGGGTGGCGAGGACCAGGCGGTGTTGGCGCAGCGCGTGACGGCGGCCGTCGTGAACGCCGCGGAGCGCGTCGCTGCCGAAGCCGCCGCGGTCGTGGTGGTCAGTCACGCCGCGGCAATCCGGGCATTCATCGCGGCGGTGACGGGGACACTACCGCCGCCGGTGGCGAACGCCGAGGTCCGACGCGCGACGTGGGACGGTCGCGCATTCACGATCCTGAGTGGCTGGAGTCCGCTCCTCCGTTCCGAGCCCGGGTCCGACGCGTCTCGTGCTCCACGAACGCGGACGGGCTAACCTCATACGATGGATTTCGTCTCGCGCGAAAGCGAGAAGCTGCGCCGGGCGCGCGGCCTCGCTTCCAGCGCGATGGGGCTCGGGCTGCGAGCCCCGCACTACACGCATCTCTTCGAGCACGAGCCCGAGCTCGACTACTTCGAAGTCATCAGCGAGAACTTCCTCGCGCCGTCGCCGACGGCGCGGCAGCGGCTCGGTCGGGTGAAAGCCGGCTACCCCATCGTGCTGCACGGCGTCGGCCTCAACTTGCTCGGTCACGCGCCCCTCGACGAAGCGTACCTCGAGGCACTGTGCCGGCTCGCCGACGCCGTCGATGCTCCGTTCGTGACCGACCACCTGTGCTGGACGGGCGCCCATGGAGTCAGCCACCACGATCTGCTGCCGGTTCCCTACCTGCCCGAGCTCGTCGAGCTCGCCGCCGAGCGCGCATTCGAGGTGCAGCGCCGTCTCGGACGCCCGTTCGGTCTCGAGAACCTCTCGAGCTATGTCGAATTCTCCGGCTCGACGCTCACTGAGTGGGAGTTTTACTCGGCCGTCGTACGCGCGGCGGACTGCTGGTCACTGCTTGACGTGAACAATATCTACGTCTCGAGCCAAAACCATGGGTTCGATCCGGACCGATATCTCGCCGGCGTCGACTTTTCGCGCGTGCTGCAGGTGCATCTCGCAGGTCACACACGCGAATCGGATGGGACCATCGTCGACACCCACGACCACCCGGTCTCCGACCCCGTCTGGGCCCTCTATGCGCGTGCCTGGAAGATGGGAGGCCCATTTCCCACGCTGATCGAATGGGACGCGCACATTCCTCCGATGCCCGAGGTGCTCGCGCAGCTCGCGAGAGCGGCCGAGGTGCACGGATGAAGCGGGAAGCACCGGCCTGGCTCGGCGAGCTCCAGGCGCGCTTCGCCGCCGCGATTCGCACCCCTCTCGAACGCGCGAGCGGGACGTTGACAGCCCCGCTGTCGGCCTACGATCCGCGCCTCGTCCAGGCGCTCGGGGGTGCCGCCGCGAAGGCTCCACAGCGGCTCGCCGTCTACAATCGACAGTACTGGTTCCGGCTCTTCGACGCTTTGCAAACCGCGTTTCCGCTCACGGCGCGGCTTCTCGGGTACTGGTCGTTCAACGACTACGCCGGGAGGTTTCTCCTCACCCATCCTCCGCGTGGATGGAACATCGACGAAGTCCCCTCCGGATTCGACGCGTTCTTCGCCGACGCCCTCCAGTGCGAGGACCCGGGCCGGCGTCGAGCCCTGATCGAATCGGCTCGCATCGACGCGGCGTGGCGCGCCGTGTTTGCTGCGGAGAAGACCCCTGTCTTTCGACCTTCGGACGCGGATGCGGCGCGGCTGCTCGATGCGCAGCTCGTGCCTTCCGACGCCGTCCGGTTCGTCGAAGAGCACGGACCTCTCGTCGAGCTGCGCAGACTGCTCGCCCGCGAGCCGAGCACGGGCGCCCTCGCGCTGCCGTCGCCGCTCCCGCATTCGCGCTGGTGGGCCATCGCGGGCGTGGGCGATGGAGTTGCGACCCTGCCGCTCGAAGCCCGCGAGGCGGAGCTCCTCACGCTGCTCGGCAGACTGTCGATACGCAGCGCGCTCGCCCGCCTCGAGCAGGCATGCACCCTCGAGGAGCGCGCTCATTTGCCGCAAAGAACGCGGGCGTGGCTCGCGCGCAGCGTGGCGGCTGGTTTCTGGAGCGCGGTGAGTTTCGCGGGCTGACCGTCAGTCGCACACGACGCAGCTGTATCCCGCGCACGAGTTCATTGCGCGGCACGTGTGCACGACGAGCAATTGCAGCTCTGTATCGTATGACATGCCCCGGCAGGCATTGGAGCCGCCGCAATGAGGCTGAATTTCGACGACGCCGTTTTCGGCGCCGCACTGCGACGTGAAGGTATCGAGCGTCATGTTCGCCACGACCGTGGTGGAGATCACTTGCGGATCGGGCGAGACTCCGCCGTCACAGGCGGTCGCGGGAACCGGCGTGTCGGGGTCGGTCGACACGGTGCTTCCCGTCCCTGCGGCACTGGACGCCGCGGCCGACGAACCGCTGACCGAAGCGCTGCTGGTCGAAGACGGCTCGGTCGACGCGCCGCAGGAAGACGCTGCGAGGCAGAGCAGGCCGCCGAGCGCCGCGGAGAGAAGAGCTTGGCTCGCCGAGCACGCGGATTCTTCGTTCGCGGACATGACGGAGACCTACCACAGCGTGGAGGTGAGGGCATCCTCGGTCCCTGTCCGTGAAAGGTTCGATCGCTCCCGTGTGGCTCCGACTCGCGGTCACGGCCTGACCCGCACGTCCGGGATATCGACGTAACCCAAATTTTGCAGAATCGTTGCTGCTTTCACCGGGACCCCGCGTGGCACTGGAATTTTCGTCAGCCCCGCAGTGCGCCCGCCAGACGTCCGTGGCGCGAGCGACGGTGCGCTCTAGATCTCGGCGGCCAGCGCCTTGGTCTTCTCGGGGACGTCAGTCCCTGTGATCGGCGGCCCGTGCGCCGGCACCACCGTCGTCGGCGCAGCCTTCGTCATGACGTCATCGATCCAGTCGCGCACGAGCTTCTTGTCCTTTACCTGGAGCCACACCGCGGGGCGGAACAAGCGGTAGCCGGGAGCCTTGTGCGTGATCGACATGAGCAAACGAAGGACGATGTTCGAGGGCAGCTTCGGAATGTTCGCGAAAAGATCCGACGAATACCAGTACGAGCCGTGGCTGCCGCGAACGGTCGCGATCGCATTGCCAACCTTGTGGCCTGGCGGGTCGATGGCCGTGGCGCGCTCTCCGAGCAGCGGAGCGAGGGCTTCGAGCGGCTCGAAGCGACCGATCAGGCCGTCGCCCGCCCCCCGGAAGACGAACGTCGTCGCGACGCCGCCCCCGAACGTGTACTCACGCCACAGGATCGCGTTCTCGCGCTCCAGTACGTTCCAGCCCCGGGCCGTCGTTTCCATGGTTTGCCCCTCGGCCGCCTTTCGCGCCCGCGAAGCTAGCGCAATTTGACCTGACCGTCCGTGACGGTTGTCGCCTTCGAGACGAAGCGCCGGCGGCCTCAACGTCCGCGACGATCGTCGCCTTGGAGAAGCAGTGCCACGGCCGCGCGCAGGTCGTTGAGCTCGAACGGCTTGTCGAACAGCAGGGCGCCGAGCCCGCGCGCGTGCTCGCGCGTCGCAGCGTCGCCGAATGCCGTCATGAGAATGACCGGGATCGTCCAGTGGGAGGCGCGCAGCTGCTCGAGGATCTGCATCCCCGTGCAGATGGGCATGCGCACGTCCGATACGAGGAGGTTCGCAGGGCAAGCGCCGCCCACGTCGACGATCTCGTGGGCCAACGTCACGAGCAGCCTTCCACCGTCCGGCACGGCCGTCACGTCGTAACCGTCTTTGAGCAATGCTTCGACGACGAGCCGGCGCATGTCGACGTCGTCCTCGGCGACCAGGATGCGCGGGGGCTTTTGCATTTGAGGCGGGTGATCAGCAACCGTCGCGCCAACTGCCCGAGCGCTCCGCGGGCGCGCAAACGCCCGGACCCTGCGCCGTTCCGACGTGTCTCTCCCCCGTCGGAGGAACCCGACGCTTGACCGGGTCGTTTCGACCCGGCGAGTGCCATTGACCCGGCCTGCCCGGGGCAAGCGAGCGCTCGGGGCAAGCGAGCGCTCAGTCCGTCTTGGAAACGTCGACGTCGAGCCGTTCGAGCATGCGGTAGAGGCGCTTTCGATCGATGCCCAGAACCCGCGATGCCGCCGTCTTGTTGCCACCGACGGCCTCCATGACGCGTGCGATGTAGCGACGCTCGACCTCCTCGAGCGGTACGAGCTCGGAGGGGTCGTCGCTCGCAACGAGCACGTGCGAGCGTCGATAGTCGCGTACCTTTTCGGGCAGATCGTCCACCACGATCTGGTCGAGCCGGGTGAGCGCGACGGCTCGCTCCATGCAGTTCTGCAGCTCCCGGACGTTGCCCGGCCACGCGTACGCGATGATCTTCTCGGCCGCCGGAGCCGCGATGCCCGTGATTTGCTTGCCACTGCGCGACGCAAACAGCAAAAGGAAATGCTGGGCCAGCGGCAAGATATCTCCGACACGGGCGCGCAGCGGCGGCAGCGCGACGTGCACCACGTTGATTCGGTAGTAAAGGTCCGCACGGAAGCGGGTCTCCTCCACGGCGAACTCGAGATCGCGATTCGTCGCGGCGATGACGCGGACATCGATCGGGATCTCGTCGCGGCCCCCGACCGGGCGCACCGTCCGCTCCTGCAGAACCCTCAGGAGCTTCGGCTGCAGTCCCAGAGGCATGTCGCCAATCTCGTCCAGGAAGATCGTCCCCCGGTTGGCCCGATGGAAGAGCCCCGGCTCGGAGGTGCGCGCGTCGGTGAACGCGCCCTTGGCATGCCCGAAGAGCTCGCTTTCGAGCAATGTTTCCGGCATCGCTGCACAGTTGATGGCCACGAACGGTCCGGCCCGGCGGCGGCTGTGGGTATGGATCGCGCGGGCGACCACCTCCTTGCCCGTTCCGCTCTCGCCGGAGACGAGCACGGTGGCGTCGGAGGCCGCGACGCGTTCGATGAGGTCGTAGACGACCTGCATCGCGCCGGAGTGGCCCACGAGGGCGTCGAAGCGGGGGACCTTGCCGGTTTCGAGGCGAAGCCGCTTTACCTCTTCGCGCAGCTGGCGGTGGGTGGCCGCGCGCTCCACGGCAATGGCGAGCACGTCGAGCTCTACCGGCTTGTTGATGAAGTCGTAGGCGCCCACACGGATCGCCGCGATCGCCGACTCGAGGTTTCCGAACGCGGTGAGAACGACGACTGGAAGGTCAGGGCGATTGGCGGCGACATGCTCGCACAGCTCGATGCCTCCCATTCCACCCATGTTGAGGTCGGTCACGACGACATCGAAGTCGTCGCCGTCGAGCGCTTGGAGCGCCGCTGCGGCCGAGGTCAGCGGTGCCACGTCGAATCCACGTTTGCGCAGTCCGAGACCCAGAGTGTCTGCGAGGGTCGCGTCGTCGTCGACGAGCAGAATGCGAGTGGTCATGGAGCGGGGGAGGCCGGCAGGTAGACCGAGAAGGTGGCGCCCGCGCCGATCTTGCTGTCGACCGCGATCCAGCCGCCGTGATCTCGGATGATCCCATAGCTCACGGCGAGCCCCAAGCCCGTGCCGGCGCCGACGTCTTTCGTCGTGAAGAAGGGCTCGAAGATTCGAGGCAAGTTCTCCGGAGCAATCCCTTGCCCGTCGTCCCGGACCCGCACGCACAGGTACTCGCCTTCCGGACGATGCACGTCGTCTGGAGGCTCGACCCGTTCCCTCAGCAAATTCAGCTCGACGCCGCCGCCGCGCGGCATCGCCTGGATCGCGTTCATCACCAGGTTCGTGATGACCTGCTGGATCTGTCCCGCATCGACGCTCGCGGTGATATCCCCGTCGCTCGCCACGACCACGAGCTCGGCCCGCACCTGCTTCGCGAGAGGTCGGAGCAGCTCGACCGTGTTTTCCACGAGCTTGCGCAGGTCGTGCGGCGCCTTCTCGGGTCCGCTCCGCCTCGCGAACTGCAGGAGCTGCCGGATCGTCGCCGTCATTCGGTCCGTTGCCCCGACGACGATCCCCGCGTACTCACGCGACTCTTCGGGTGTCGTTTCGCCCGCCGCAATCATCCGGGCACGGGCCCCCACCACGTTGAGCGGTGTTCCCAGCTCGTGGGCGACCCCCGAAGCGAGCTTGCCCACCGTCGCGAGCCGGTCGGCGTGCCGAAGCTGGTCGATCGTCATGACCAGCCGATCGCTCATGGAGTTGATCTCGCGAGCGAGGTCCGTCAGCTCGTCGTTTTGCGGCAGCTCGACCGGTCCCGAGAAGTCCCCCCGTCCGATCCGCCGCGCCTTTTCCGACAGGACGCGGACAGGAGTGCCTACGAGCCACTGGCCCATCAGGAACGACAACGCAGCGCTGACGATGACGAGCGCGAGCGTCATGGCTGCCGTTTCCAGCACGACATTTCGGAGGAAACGGTTTGCGGTGTCGGGAGGTTCCGACAGCTCGATGACGCCTCTGCGGGCTCCGTCGGCGTCGAGCGGCACGTACGTCTTCCAGAGCGCCTCTCGACCCACCACCGGGCCGGCGAACGTCACCGGCTCACCGGCAGCAAGCGTCCGAGCCACGGCCGGACCGAGCTCGGCGGCGGCCTCGCGACCCGGCTCGAACGGGATCCAGCGGATGCGGACGCTCTTGGAGTGGCGGCTCACGGCGTCGATCGTCTGGATGGCGGCCGCCTCCCCGTCGGCCTTCCAGATCGCAGCAGCGGCGACCACGAGAGAGCGGCCGACCATCTCGTGATCGCGGATCCGGTCGGCCTCGAAGTAGTGGCGCTCGCGTCGGACGCGAAGGCAGCCGTTGACGCCCAGAATGATGCAAGTTCCGGCAACGAGCGCTGCGGTGAGCTTCGGAACGATCTTCATTCACGTCGATGCATCCCACGGATGCGATGCAACCCGCAGGATAGGGGCTCAGCCCCCGAGAAGCACATCGACGCGACGATCGTGGGCCCATCCGGTTTCCTCGCGGCCCGTCGCGTCCATCGCGCCGCGAGACGTCGTCGAGATTGTGGTGTGCTGCAGTCCACGGCTCTCCAGGTAGGTGGCGACGGCGTCCGCGCGCGATTGGCCGAGGGCCATGTTGTAATCCGATGCGCCACGCGGGTCGGCATGGCCGACGAGCTGCATCTGCCGACCTGCCAGGGGACCGTGGCTGAAGCACCTGGCCACCGCGTCGAGAGGCGCACCGTCGAAAGGCGTCAGCTTCGACGAGTCGAACATGAAGTAGGCGTCGGCGTCGGGAATGTTGCAGGCCCGCAGAATGTCCTTGGAGATCTGCACGCTCGTGGCTGTCGGCGCGTTCGGGGTCGCGATGGGCTCCTGCGCCGTCTCCGACGGCTGGACCGATGCAGCGGCCGGAGTTACCGCGTGGGCTTGCTGCTCGCCCTCGCAAGCGCTGACGCCCAGTGCGATCACGGCGGGTACGACGACTCGGACGAAACATCGAAGATTGTTCATGGCTGCCTCCAGTGCCCGAGCCCTTACGCATGGCGCGTGCCGCGGGCGACCTCGGGGGGATTGCCCGCCATTTCGAAGTGCCCGGGCGCCGCGGGGGGGGCTTCTCTCCGGATGGGTCGTTCCGCCCCTGTGGGTCTTCGGGCCCCGTCGCCGCCCGGCAAAGGCGCTCGTCAGAGCTTGTCGACCGCAATGTGGATCGGACAGCCGTGGTGCCCGGTGCGTTCGGCGTATTGCTGGTGGTAGCCCTCCGCCTTGTAGAACGCGCCGATCGGCCGGATCTCGGTGGTGATCGGTTGCTCCAAGGACTTCTGGGCGGCCTGGCGCGATGCCCGCGCCGCTGCAGCCTGCTCTCCGTCGAAAGTGAAAATGATGCTGCGGTAATTGCTGCCGATGTCCGGACCCTGACCATCGACCTGGGTCGGATCGTGGATGCTCCAGAACACGTGCAGGAGCTGGTCGTACGACAGGCGCGTCGGGTCGTACTCGATGAGCACGCTCTCGGCGTGTCCCGTCGCGTGCGAGGAGACGGATGCATAGGTAGGGTCCGTCGTGCGGCCGCCCGCATAGCCGACGGCCGTGGCGACCACACCGGGGACATGGCGGAACGCATCCTCCACGCCCCAGAAACAGCCGGCGGCGAAGGCGGCGAGCCGGTCCCGCCCGACGGGCGTCAAGGGCGTTCCTTGCCCGACGTGTCCCGGGTCCGTGCCGACGGTCGCGGCGGTAGCGCCTGAGGAGGCGTGGCGGGACGAGCTCGCCGAGCCGGCCGGTTCGGGCGCCGTGTCGTTCGCCCGAGCGGAGTGGCAGGCGGCAAGCAGCGGCAGGACGCAGGCAATTCGAACGAGGTTCATCGCGGTCGCGCTCCTTCTCGCGGATGGATCGTTGCCATGGCAATTACGGATGGATCGTTGCCATGGCAGCCATGGCAATTAAACGATGTACGCAGGACCCCGCTGCGGGTTTCGTACGCGGGGTCCGGTCTCGCGTTTCGCCCACTTGCCCCGGCCCCGGTCACCGCAAGGGCGGCCACGCATGACCGGCGCGGGCGGCGGGCGTTATAACCCCGCCATGCGGGTCCTTTTGACGGGCGCCAGCGGATTCATCGGCTCCCACCTGGCCCGCGTGCTCGAGGCGCGGGGCGACGTGGTCGTCCGGGTCTCGCGCCGCGGACCGGTGCGCTGGGATTCGATCGCCGAGGAGGTGCCGCGCGCGGATGCCGTCGTGCACCTGGCGGGCGAGCCTATCGCCGCGGGACGCTGGACGCCCGAGCAGCTCGAGCGCATCCGGTCGAGTCGGGTCGACACCACCTCCGCGATCGCGCGCGCTATCGTCGATTCTGCTCGCAAGCCCGGGGTCTGGGTGAGCGGCTCTGCGGTGGGCATCTACGGCATGCGCCGCGACGACGCGGTCTGCGACGAGTCGCACGCCCCCGGCGAGGACGTTCTGGCTCGCCTCGTGGTCGCGTGGGAAGCGGCTGCCGCTCCCGCGCGCGCAGCGTCGGTGCGCGTCGTTCACCCGCGCATCGGCGTCGTCCTCGGCGACGGGGGCGCGCTCGCGCGGATGCTGCCGCCCTTCTCTCGCTTCGTCGGTGGCCCCCTGGGCGCCGGCCATCAGTCGATGAGTTGGGTGCACGTGGGCGACGTGGTGCGCGCGCTGCTCTTTCTGCTCGACCGGCCGTCGCTGTCGGGGCCTTTCAACGTCGTGGCCCCAGAAGCGGTTTCGATGAACGACTTCGCGGCGACGCTGGGCCACGTGATGCGAAGGCCCGCACTCCTGCGCGTGCCGGCATTCGCGCTTCGCCTGGCGCTCGGCGCCGGGCTGGCGGAGATGCTTCTCACGGGGCAGCACGCGGTCCCCCTGGCGCTGGAGCGCGCGGGCTTCGTTTTCGAGTGGGCGTCGCTCGAGGCTGCACTCAACAACCTGCTCTCTTCGAGGTGATGCGGTAGTTTGGCGCGGATGATCGGCATCGCTCGCTTCCGGGTTTCGAGCACCGCCCGAGCCCCAGCAACGATCGCCGCAGTCGCGCTTATCGGGAGCAGCCTCGATGCGCGCGCGCAAGCCGAGCCGACCCCTGCGGCGAGCGCGTCGCCCTCCGCGACCGGTGCGGCCGCATACGTCGCGGCAGCCCCGTGCCCCGCGACCGCGTCGTGCGAGGGGCGGTTTTTCCTGCGCGCGTCGGCTCCGGGCGTCGGATACCTCTCCTTGGCCGGACAGGGCCCAGCGGGTGCCGCGTCCGTCGCCGGGGTGAGCTTCAGCGGCTCTCTCGCCATGGGGGGTATGCCGGCGCGAGGGGTCGTCGTCGGCGGGATGATTCGCGTCTCGGTCACCGCGGCAGCGCTGCATGATGCACAGACGACACCCGCGAATACCGCGAGCGTCTCGCTCGATCGATTGGGTGGGCTGGTCGACTGGTATCCGTTGCCCGGTCTCGGCTGGCATGTCGGCGTCGAGCTCGGAGTGGACCTCTCGACCGTGAGCGTGACGGGAGGGCTGTCGATGACTGGCCTGGGGTTCGGAGGGACCCTCTTCGGAGGGTACGATTGGTGGGTCTCTCCTCAATGGTCACTCGGCGTCGCCCTATCCGCGTCGACCGGGACCGTCGAGACCATGGTTGGCTCCGACGGCGACGAACCGGGCTACCGACTGTGGCCTGCGGACGCGGCGGTAGATTTCACCGTCCTGTTTCAGTGACGCGAAACCAACCGGCGCGCGGTGTGGATGAACGTGCGCCATTCGGAGCGGGTGCGTTCGTTCCCCGAAAAAGGATGGAGTGATAAAATTGCGCCCGCATGGTGGGGCCGCCTTCGAACGTCGCTTCGGAATTCCAGGGAACGGAGCGGTACAAGGTCCGCCGCCGCCTGGGCTCTGGAGCGTTCGGCGTGGTCTACGAGGCCTACGACTCGGCCATTGGCGGCGCAGTCGCGCTCAAAGTCTTGCACCGGCCCGATGGAGGGGCGCTCTATCGGTTCAAGCAGGAGTTTCGGTCGCTGGCCCATCTCAAGCATCCGAATCTCGTCGCGCTGCACGATCTCGCGAGCGACAGTGGCCGGTGGTTCTTCACGATGGAGCTGGTCGACGGCGTGGACGTCGTCCGCTTCGTGTCGGGTGACCGCGCGCCTCGCGAACGGGCGCCTTCGTTTCCCGAGAGCGTCGACCTTGCGCTCACGCGAAGCGAGATCGAGCCGCTGGCATCGATCTCGGCTTCGGCTGGAGCGGCGAAGCGCCCGCCGCAGCCGGTCGCGGAGTGGCCTCTTGCCGGGGAATGGTTTCTCGACGTTCCCCGTCTTCGGAGCGCATTCGGCCAGCTTGCCCGTGGTGTCGCCGCCCTGCACGCGGTCGGAAAGGTCCACCGCGACATTAAGCCGTCGAACATCCTCGTGGAGGCGAGCGGACGCGTCGTGCTGCTCGACTTCGGCCTCGTCACCGAGCCCGCTGATCCCGATGCAACCGCGGACCTGCTCGTCGGGACTCCCACCTACATGGCGCCCGAGCAAGCCCTCGGTGAAACGGTCGGTCCTGCGTCCGACTGGTACAGCGTCGGCTGCCTGCTGTACCTCGCCTTGACCGGCCGGCTGCCGATCGTCGGAGCGGGAACCATCGACGTGCTGGCGCGCAAGCAGTTCGAGGTCCCGGCGCCGCCCCGGCTTTCGCGGCCCGATGTTCCCCCGGACCTCGACCAACTGTGCATGGCACTCCTTGCTCGAAGGCCTTGCGACCGGCCCTGCGATGCCGACGTGCTGCAGCGGCTTCCGATCGAGGAGCTCTCGAGCGGGGGGGTCCGGGGTGTCGAAACGGCCGCCGGACAGGGCTTCGTTGGGCGCAGCCCCGAGCTGGACACTCTTGCGCGGGCTTACCGGTCCGTCCGTGACGGGCGCACGAACGTGGTGAGCGTACGCGGGCGTTCCGGCGTCGGAAAGACGACCCTCGTCCGACGCTTTCTCGAGCAGGCATCCAGGGCGGATCCGCGCGTCGTCGCGCTCACGGGTCGCTGTTACGAGCGTGAGAGTGTGCCCTACAAGGCCCTCGATGCACTCATCGACAGCCTTCGAAGGTACCTGCGCAGGCTACCCAAGGCGGAGCTGGATGCCGTGCTGCCGAGGAACCTCTGTGCGCTCGCGCGCTTGTTCCCGGTATTCGCGGACGTTGCGGGAGCCGACGAGCGGCGCATCCAGGAGATCCGCGATCCACTCGAGCTGCGCCGCCGGGGTTTCGCCGCTCTGCGCGAGCTCCTTGCGCGCCTGGCCGATCGTCACGAGCTCATTCTCTTCATCGACGACTTCCACTGGAGCGACGGCGACAGCATCGCGCTCTTGCTCGAGATCCTTGCTCCTCCCGATCCGCCCTCGTTGCTCTTGCTGGTGTGCTTTCGGAGCGAGCACGCCATCGCCGAGCTCGAGAAGCTCGACTCCGTCGCCACGGGGCCCCATGTCGACCGCGTGGATATCGAGCTCCGTGGCCTGGCGGACATCGACGCCCGAACTTTGGTCGAGCACCTGCTCGAGCATGCGCCCGAGGGAGCCCGCGGGACGCAAACCCAAGCCATCCTGCGGGAGGCGGCCGGCTTGCCGTTCATGCTCGTCGAGCTCGCGTCGTTCCAGCGAGCTCGCGGCAACGAGACGTTGGCCAAGCCGTCGCCGTGCGTGGCCGGGTCGAACGCAGCCGGGTCGAGCGCAGCCGAATCGAGCGCGGCCGAGTCGCTCGTCGACGCCTTCGTGCGGGCACGAACGCGGTTGCTCGAGCCGGATGCGCTGCGGCTGCTGGAAACGATATGCGTCGCGGGACAGCCTCTCGCGCGGTCGACGGCGTCTCGGGCCGCGGGGCTCGAGGGCGAACGTGCCATCGCCAGCCTCGATGCGCTCGATGTCGCGCGCCTCATTCGGGCCAGGAGCACCCCCGGTGCGACCGGGGTGGAAGCGTTCCACGATCGGGTACGCGAGGCCGTGACGGCCGGCATGACTCCTTCCGTCCTCCAGGCGCGCCATGCCTCGGTGGCGGAGGCACTGGAGGCCGAGCCGCAGTGCGATCTGGAGCGCCTGAGCGTTCATCTTTGCGCAGCCGGACAGAAGGATCGCGCTCGCGTTCACGTCGAGCGAGCCGCCGATCGGGCAACGAGCACGCTCGCCTTCGAACGCGCGGTCGGACTCTATCGCCTGGCTCTGGACCTGTGCGGGCCGCGGCCTGCGCACGCCCTTCAGACGAAGCTCGCCGACGCGCTCGCCAACGCAGGGTACGGCGGCGAGGCTGGCCATGCGTACCTCGCTGCCTTGCCAGGCGCCACTCCGGAGCAGGCCATCGATCTGCGGCGGCGCGCCGCCGAACAGTTTCTGAGGAGCGGGCACGTCGCCGAGGCGCTCCCCACGGTCGAGAAGATCGTCTCCGACGTCGGGCTGCGAATGCCGGCCACGCCGGCGCTGTCGCTCGCTTCGCTGCTCTTTCAGCGTGCCATGCTCAGGGTCCGGGGTCTCGGCTTCACCGAACGCCATGACGTCCCCGTCCATGAGCTGCGCAAGATCGATGTTTGCTGGGCTCTGGGCAACGGCATCGGCGGCATCGATCTCGTCCGTGGAGCCGATTTTCAGGCTCGCCACCTCTTGCTCGCGTTGCGCGCGGGGGAACCGTACCGCATTGCGCGAGCGCTTGCGTGGGAGGGCGTTCTCTCGGCCATCGAGGGTGGCGCCGCGGGTCACTCCCGGGCCGCGGCGATCTCGGCGGAAGCGATGGTCGTTGCAACCCGGAACGGGAACCCGCACGGGGTTGCCTGGGCCACGGCGGCGGAAGCCATCTGCCGTTTCTGCTCAGGAAAGTGGAAGGCCGCCCGCATCGTCAGCGAGCAATCCATCGCCCTTTTTCGCGAGCACTGCGCCGACGTCGGGTGGGAGGTCGGTTCGATGGAGATGTGGTGGTGGCTGCCGGCCATGCGGTGGCTGGGCGAATACGCACCGATCGTCGGACGGGCGGCACCCTGCGCCAAGGAGGCCGCGGAGCGAGGCGACCTGTACACGGTCACCGGCGTACGCACCCACGTGTTGCCCCACGTCCACCTGATGGCCGACCGTGCCGACGATGCACGACAGGAAGGACGTGAGGCAATCCTGAAGTGGTCGCAGCAGGATCGCTGGCTCACGCACCATTGGTGCAACGCCGTCACCCAGGCCCACGCTTGCCTCTATGCGATGCGTCTCGGGGAAGCCCTCGATGGCGTGGAGCGGGACGCGCGACGCATCGAGGGCTCGCTGCAGAGCCGAATGCAAACGATGCGGGTGCAGTTCACCGACGTACGAGCCCGGGTGATGGTGGCGGCTGCCCGGGAGGACACCAGGCGGCGCAAGTCGCTGCTTTCGGCCGTGGATCGGTCTGCAGGGCTTCTCGCGAGAGAGGATCTCGACTGGGCCGGCGCTCTGGGGGCCGTCGTGCAGGGCGCAGCCGCATGCGTCCGTGGTGACCTGGACGGCGCGCGCGAATCGTATCGCCGCGCGGCCCGCGCCTTCACCGAGCTCGACATGACGATCCATGCGCTTGCTGCGCAGGCCAGGATGGCCTCGATCGAAGGTGGGGACAGCGGCCGGAGCACTCGCAGCGAGTGCCTCGCCAGGATCGGCGAGCGAGGCGTGAAGAGGCCGGACCGCTTTGCCGAGATGCTGGTCCCGTAGCGTCTTTTCAGGCCGCTTTCTTCGGACTGTCTTTCAGCAGGTGAAGGCGCGCGAGGCTCTCGGCCGTCGCGACGATCGCCTCTTCGCTGGACCGGGGCGCCCAGCCGAGGACCCGCTTGGCCTTCTCGTTCGTGGCATTCTTGGGCTTGCCGAGCTCGGGCAGGATCTGGCGCACGGTCGGATCGCGCATCGCCGCCACGCGGACCAGCCAGTTGGGCAGCTGCATCGTGGGGACTCTCCGCGCCGAGGTCCCCATCCTCTTTTTCAGGACCTTGGCGATGTCGAGCATCGACATGAAATCGCCAGCGACGGCGAGAAAGCGCTCTCCCTTGGCGGCAGGATCGATCATCGCCCGTAGGTGCAAATCGGCGACGTCGCGGACGTCGACCACGCCGAAGTACAACCGTGCACAGCCTGGAATGGCCCCGTCCATCAAACGCTGCACCAAAAGGACCGATGTCGAATAATCAGGGCCGAGGACCGGGCCCAGCACGGCCACGGGATTGACGACCGAGAGCTCGAGCGGACCGCCTTCGTTGGCGATGAAGTCCCACGCCGCGCGCTCGGCCAACGTTTTCGATTTCACGTAGGGGCGGACGTCATCTCCGCTGGGGTTGGTCCACGCCGTCTCGTCGAACGGGGTTTTTCGAGACGCCTGGCCATAGCCGATCGCCGCGAACGAGGAGGTTAGCACCACTCGCTTGACTCCGGCATCGCGGGCGGCGCGGAGCACGCGCAGCGCGCCGTCGCGCGCGGGCACGATGAGCTCGTCCTCGTGCTTGGGAATCTCGGGCGGAAAGGGCGAAGCGACGTGAAGCACGAATTCGCAACCCGCGACGGCCTCGGACCAGCCGGCGTCATTTTCGAGATCGGCGGCGGCGAACGACACCCGATCCCCGGCATCGCAACCGCCTTCCGTCAACAGGGCGCGCACCGCCGACTCCCGCTTGAGGTTCCGCACGGTCGTGCGGACCCGATGTCCGGCCGCCAGAAGCTGCAAGATGCAGCGGCTGCCGATGAAACCCGACCCGCCAGTCACGAGAACTGTGCTCATCACTGTCTCCGCATTGCGAACGCCGCTGCTCCGAAGACGACCCGACGGCGCCGTCCCTTGATTCCCCTGGTCCAGGCGCTTCTTATACGCGCCGTGGTCGTCACCAGGTGGTCTTTTCGCAACCGGCTCATACTCGCTTTCGTCTGGATACTCGTCTGGGATCTCGGCGGGCAGCCCGGCCTTGCCTGGCGCTGGCCGCGGTGCCCCTCATGGGTGACGTACGCGATTGCGTGTTTGCCTCCGCTGCTGATTGTCTTCGGTTCCACTCTGGCGAAGCGCATCCGGGGGGGTACGTCGTCGCGCTAGCCGTCCTCGAAACCCACACGTCGCGCGGCCGTGACATCGACTTCGCTTCTACATCGTCCTGCTGTTCGTCGGGGTCGCGCGCGCGTTCGAAGCGCCCGTCGGGCAGGCGCTCGTGCCGGGGCTCGTCCCCCGAGACGAGTTCCCCAACGCGCGTGACGCGGGCGGGGCCGATCCTCACGAGCGTGGCGATTTTTGGGGCAGCGACGGTGGTCTTCGGCGTCTCGCGTAGCTTTGGTCTCTCCCTCGGAGCGCTTCTCGTCGTGGGCGCGTCCGACATGGTCAGCGTCGTCGTCCGGTCGATCGACTCGACCCACTCGGAGCGGGGCCGTAGCCGGCGCGTCACGTCTGGCGCGCAGCCGCAGCGATCGACTCCACCTCGTCAGGCGCGAGGTGGATGGACCGCGAAGCCCAGTTCTCCTCGAGGTGCTCCAGCCGACTGGTGCCGGGAATGGGCAGCATGATTTTCGAGCGTGCCAGCAGCCACGCGAGCGCAATTTGCGCCGGAGTCACCCCCCGACGTTCGGCCGCCGCGGACACGGCGGCGCCCGGCTTTGCGTGTGCGCCGATACCGAGCGGGAAGAACGGCATGAAGGCGATTCCCTTTTTCTCGCAAAGAGCGAGCACCTGTTCAGGCGACTCGACCTCGGCGTGCGTCATCCGGGCGATCGCCCCTCCTCCACCGGACACGCTGTAGAGATTCTGTACGGAGACGATTGGGGTGCGGGCGAGCGCGAGCTCGATCTCGGCGGTGCCCACGTTCGACAGGCCGAGGTGCCGGATTTTTCCCTCCCTCTTCAGCGCGATCATGGCGTCGAGCGACTCGGCGAACGGTACCGGCGAACCCTGGCCCATGGTTCGGAGGTGTGCGACGTCGAGGGTCTCGCGACGCAGCTCCCGCAGATCCGTCTCACACCCCTCGCGAAGCTCCTCGGGCCGCAGGAACGGCGCCCATCCCTTGTTGGGCAGGCGCTTGCCGCCGAGCTTGGACGCGATGACGAGGTCCTTCGGGTAGGGGTAGAGGGCTTCCGCGATGAGGCGGTTGGACACGTGGGGGCCGTAGTACCAGGCCGAGTCGATGAGGTTCATCCCGAGGGCGATGACCCGGCGCAGCACGGCGCGGGCTCGGGCGGGATCTTCGGGCTCTCCCCACACGTCCGGCCCCGGAAGGCGCATGGCACCGTAGCCGAGGCGGACGACTTCGAGGTCGCCGAGGCGCAGGGTCGAAGGGGCATGGGCCAAGACGGGGGGCGTTTGGGTCGTCATCGTGGGTCCTGGGGCTGCGGGGCGCTCGGGGGGCCGCCGCGGAAGAAAGGAGCGGCGTCGCGCCAGCGTCGGTTAGCACGACTGCGGTCGCCCGATCACGTCGCTCGGGCGACCGGAAAGTAAAGCGAGACGGTGGTTCCACGCCCGGGCTGACTGTGCACGGAGATGCATCCGCCGCTGCTCGTGACGAACCGATGGATCATCGCCAGACCGAGCCCCGTACCGCGATCCACGTCCTTCGTCGAAAAGAAACCCGCAAAGATGCGCTCGCGGACCTCGGAGCTGATTCCGGTCCCCGTGTCGGAGACCCGAAGCGCGACGTACACGCCCTTGTTGGCTCCGGGAATGGATCCGGCCTCTTCCTCGTCCAGGGAGATCTCCGCCGTGCTCAGCGTGACTCGACCTCCCGAAGGCATGGCGTCTCGCGCATTCGCGACCAGATTCAAAATCACCCGCTCGAGGCGCTCTCGATCGAGCCTGGCGACTGCCACGGTCGGCGCCAGGGCCAGGTCCACCCGCACGGTAGGTCCTGCGACGCGTCTCACCAGGGGCTGAAGCTCGATCACCGCCGCGCTCAGGCTCACGTCCTCCACGCGGCCGGGCTGCCGCCTCGCAAGTCCAAGGACCTGCCGGGTCAGCGAAACCGCGCGATCGGCGGCGCTCTGGACTTCCTTCACCATGGCCATCGCATCGCTTCCTTGCTCGAGCTGGCGCAGCAGAACGCCGCTCGCCGTCGCGATCGGCATGAGCAAGTTGTTGAGGTCGTGCACCAGGCTCGCCGTCATGAGACCCACCGATTCGACCCGCTCGAACGCGCGCAGCTCGGCCTCGATGCTCCGAAGCTCCGTGACGTCGCAGAGAGTGACGACTTGCAGGAAGCGATGGGCCCGACCTCGCAGGGCGATCACCCGGTCGCCGACGGATACTTCGATCTCGGACCGTCCCCTGCGCACGACTTCGGTCCGGAACCCCGCGACCTCGATCGCCCATGGAGCGTCGACGGAAAAGAGACGATCGAAAAGCTCGGCGGAAAGCTCTCGGGCGGCGCGGTTTCGGACGAGCAAACGGTTTGCTTCATCGAAAATCGCCATCGCTTCCGGCGCATTTTCGAAGATGCATCGATACAGCCCTCGCGTTTCATCGGCGCAGTCTCCCCCGAACATCAGGCCCCCACATCCTTCGTCGAACATCATCATGCCTCTCAGCTAAGTCGTTCCCGATCGGCGCGGCGTCGGCGCAGCGCTCTTTGTGGTGTCAGACGATCTCTCGTCGGAGCACGGAGCCGCGGGAGGCGAATCGTTTACCGGAGCAGGCTCTCCGCCGCGCCTTCGATGACCTCTTGTAGCGATGGCAGGTCCTTCGATTTGTCGAAGACGTGGTCGACTCCGAGCTCCGCGCACGCGCGCCTCAGTCCACGGCTCGGCTCGCTCGTCAACGCAACGACCGTGGCCGAGGGCCAATCCCGGCGCAATCGCGCCACGAGCGCGAGAGTTCCGCTCTCCGCGATGCGGAGATCCAGCACGATGATTTCCGGGCAACGTTCGACGATATGCGCAATCGCTCGAGCTTCGCTGTCTGCCTCGAGCACCGCGTGGACGCCGGGGATCTCGGCGACGAGCGCTACGAGACGCTCGCGGACGCGCGCATGGCCGTCGGCGACGAGAACCCGCATGCAACTTAGCTATGTCCTGTCGCTCCCTGCGGACAATCCGACCTCCGAGCATTCGTTCGTAGGACGTTCCGACGGCCGTCGTCGGTGTTCGTCCTACGCATGGCATCCTACGTGTGTCGTCCTACGCGGGGCGGGCACCTGCGTTACACGACCGGGTCCCTTTGCCGCTTTGCGGTAGCCCGCTCGGTTACTCGACCAGACCACTTCGTATCGCGTAGTGGGTCATCTCGGCGTTCGTCCGCATGTTCAACTTCTTGAGGATCCGCGTGCGATGGGTGCTCACTGTCTTGACGCTGAGCCCGAGCTCTTGCGCCACCTGGGATACCGTCTGTCCCGCTGCGAGCATGTTGAAGATCTCGAGCTCGCGATCGGACAGGCGCTCGTGCGGGGCGCCGCCGGACTCGCCCGCGACCAGTGATGCGAGAGTTTCGGCGAGCTCGGCACTCACGTAGCGGCCTCCGGCCGAGATCTTGCGCACGGCTTCGATGAGCCTCTCGGGCACGCTTTCCTTCGTGAGAAAGCCCGCGGCTCCCGCTCTGATGGCTCGCACGGCGTACTGGCTCTCCTGAGAGACCGTCAGGATGAGCACCCGCATGCCGGGAAGCTCGCGCCGAAGCTCGGCGAGCAGAGCGAGGCCTCCCCCGCCCGGCATGTTCAGGTCGAGGACGACGACGTCCCATCGCTGTTCGTGGACGAGCCTCCTGACCTCCGGGATGGTCGACGCCTCTCCCGCGACGAGAATGTCGGCAGTTTCGGAAAGGATCTGGCGTAGACCGCGGCGCACGACCGCGTGATCGTCCGCCACCAGTACCTTGATCATGGCTCCGTGCTCGGCTTGACGAGTGGAATTTGCGCCGTGACTCGCGTCCCTCTCGGTTTGCAAGGGCCGATGCAGACCGAGCCTCCCAGACGGCCCGCGCGCTCGCGAATGCCGAGCAACCCCAGCGACTTCGGATTGTGCATCGCGCCCGGATCGATGCCCTTGCCGTCGTCGGACACCTCGAGCGATACGGCGTCCGCCGACACGTCGATCCGGACGCAGACGCGCTGCGCTTCCGCGTGCCGGCTGACGTTCGTGAGCGCTTCTTTGAAGATGCGGAACACCGCCGTCGTGGTCTGTGGATCGACCTCGAGCCCTGTCGAAGTCGAGACGACGTCGCACGGCGTTCCGGTGCGTTGCTCGAAGTCCTGCGCTTGCCATTCGACCGCCGCGACCAGCCCGAGATCGTCGAGAATTCCCGGTCTGAGATCCGCGGAAATCCGCCGCACTTGACCAATGATCTCGTCGGTGAACGCCGACATCGCCGCCAGCTTTTCGAGCATTTCGGAGCAGGTGAGGGTCTCGGCCGAAGCGCGACGCATGATCCACGCGAGGTCCATCTTCAGCGCGGTAAGTCCTTGTCCCAGCTCGTCGTGGATCTCGCGTGCGATTCTCTTTCGCTCTTCTTCGAGCGCGGTCTCCATGTGTGCCGAGAAATCGTGAAGTTGCTCCTCGAGCTGCTTGCGCTCGATGGCAATCCCTGCAAGGCGCGACACGCGCTCCACGATCTCGACGTCCTCGTCCGTCGGCTTCCTCGGAGAGCGGTAATAGAACGCGAACGATCCCAGGACACGGCGGTCGCTCGCCAGAATGGGAGTCGACCAGCAGGCGCGAAGGCCGTGCCTCAGCGCGAGCTCCCGGTAGTCCTCCCAGAAGGCGTCGGTCTCGACGTCGACCACGAAGACCGGTCTCTTGAGGAACAGCGCGGCGCCGCACGAGCCGGCGCGAGGCCCGATCGCGGCGCCGTCGATCGCCCGCGTGTACTCCTGCGGCAAGCTCGGCGCGGCGGCGTGATGGACGTGCTGTCCGTCCGGAGCAAGCAGGAGCACGGACCCGATGGTGCCCGGCAATCGATCCTGCACGGCGAGCACCAGAGCCGACAGGGAATCTCTTATCGGGCCCCCTCCGGCAATCATCTCGAGAACGTCGTGCTCGGCCACCCGGAGCCGGCGCTCCACCGTCTGCGCCGTGACGTCTTCGATCGCCAGCCCCACCGAGTTTCCCGGCAGGGGAAACCCCTTGACCGAAAGCGCTCGGGTCGTCTCGCGGCGGTCTCTGGAGCGTTCTACGGTCGCCTCGCCCGCCTTCCGGTCGCGCGCGACGCGCTGGAGCAGCGAATCGACCTCGCCGCCCGCAGCGTACGGCACGATGTCCTCGAAGCGCTTGCCGAGGCAAGGGGCAAGAGGCATTCGCACGATGTGCTCCGACGCGGGATTGAACGCGGCGAGCCGCAGGGACGACGGGTCGTCACCGCGGTCCCGCGGGCTCCAAACGCTGAGGCCGATCTGCACGTTGTGCACGATGTCCTCGTAAAGACGAAGTTGCTCCTGCCGCCGGTTCTCTTCGGTCACGTCTCGACACGTGCCGACGAGAGCGGTGACTCGCCTCTCGTCATCCACGAGCGCCTCGCCGACCGTGTCGAGCAGACGCACCGATCCGTCCGGACGTACGATGCGTTCCAGCCACTGAAAGCTCCCGCCGCGTTCGAGCACCTGAGCAACCTTCGCCTGAACCGCGTCTCGATCACCGGGATGCACGCGGGACAGGAAGAACTCCACCGTGATGTCGACGCTTCGTGGCACCAGGCCGTAGACTCGATAGAGCTCGTCCGACCACGTGACGCTACCGGCCGTGACGTTCCAATCCCAGCTTCCGATGTGCGTGAGCTGCTGGGTCACAGCGAGCTGGCGCTCCAGCCGCGAAACTTCTGTTGGGGCCGGCACCGTTTTGTCCACCGCCCACCCTCGCGCGGAGGATACCATTTCGCTGATTTTGGTGGGCGAAGACGGGGCGATCCTTGATTGTCGTCGAACCGGACTTGACGTGGACTGGCAAGCGCTTCGAGCGCGAGCTCCGTGTGGCGGTCGACGACGTCGGAAGAATTGCTTCGATCGGGGCGCCGGGTCTGGAGACGACCCACCGGCTCAACGGGCGCGCGCTTTTGCCCGGATTCGTGAACGCGCACAGCCATGCGTTCCAGCGCGGTCTACGCGGTCGCGGAGAGCGATTCCCTTCGGGGGCTGGAAGTTTCTGGACGTGG
Source organism: Polyangiaceae bacterium (assembly GCA_035622655.1). Lineage (GTDB taxonomy): Bacteria > Myxococcota_A > Polyangia > Polyangiales > Polyangiaceae > Palsa-1150. The sequence goes on along the minus strand of DASPUY010000169.1, from coordinate 4,229 downwards.
AGGGAGGCCATGTACGCTCTGGTCGATGGTCTCTCGGCCTCGCAGCTCGGAGACCTCAGCCGCCGGGCGTTCCACGAGATGATCGGCGCAGGAATCACCGCGGTTGGTGAATTCCATTACGTACATCACCCACACGGAAGCTTCGAATGGGAGCTCGACGAGGCCATCCTCACGGCGGCGCGTGACGCGGGGATCCGGCTGGTGTTGCTCGAAGCATTCTATCGGACCGGAGGCATCGGAAAGCCGCTGACGGGCGCCCAGCGCCGGTTCGATTCCCGCTCGGTCGCGGAGTACTGGCGACGGATGGATTCTCTGCAGGGCCGACTCGACCGCTCGCGCGAGTCCCTCGGCGCCGCGCCCCACTCGATCCGCGCGGCGAGCCTCGACGAGATCGTCCAGGTGTGCGCCGAGGCGCGCTCGCGCGGGCTCGTCATCCACATGCACGTCGCAGAAACGGCTCAGGAGACCACCGATTGCCGTGCGGCCTACGGTCAGGGACCTCTCGAGCTGCTGACCGGCCGCGTCGAAATCGATCCGCGGTTCACGGCCGTCCACGGCACGCAATGCCCCCCCGCCGCTCTCGAAATGTTCTTTCGGCGCGGAGCCAACGTGTGCCTGTGCCCATCGACCGAGGCGAACCTGGGCGACGGCGTTCCCAGCCTTCTCGCGGTCCCTCCCGGGCAGCTGGCGTTCGGGACGGATTCGAACGTACGCATCTCCGCCGTCGAAGACATGCGGTGGGCAGAGTACGGACAGCGGCTCGCGCGCCGGCAGCGCGGCGCGCTGGTGGACGGCGCCGGCGAAGTCGCCCGAACGCTCTTTCATGCGGCGACGGCGGGAGGCGCTCGGTCGCTCGGAATCGACGCCGGCGCGATCGCAGCCGGCCTCTGGGCCGATTTCATCGAAATCGATCTCGGGACGGAGGAGCTCGAAGGGTGGACCGTGGACACGTTGCTCGAGTCGTTCGTGTTCGGAGGCAGCGAGCGCTCGATCGCCGGCACCTGGATCGGAGGAAAGCCCCGGTTCGTTCGGGAAAGAACCTAGGCGAGGGCGCACAATCGCAACAAGCAGGACACCGCTCCGAAACGGGAGCTTTCTACGCTCGATTCCGCCGCGGCGAACGGCGCGAGCGTCACGCGGGGTGAACGCAGGGCAGGTTGAACGCCTCCAGAGTCGACATGACGTCCAAGGTCCCCTCCGACCGGGTCCCCACGACCGACGCGCGCGCTGGCTTTCAGGCGCAGATCAAGGGGGCCACGCTGTCGGACCTCGTGCAGATGGAGTGCCTCTCCGGGACGCAGCGCGTCGTCCGCGTGACCTCCGCCAACCACATCGGCTACCTGTACTTCCGGGGCGGCGCCGTCGTGCATGCGGCCGCCCGGACGCTCGTGGGCGACGCGGCCGCCTTCGAGATTCTCTCGTGGAACGACGGATCGTTCGAGGCGATCGAGCGCGAATGGCCGATCAAGGACACGATCACGAGCGGCTGGCAAAGCTTGCTCCTTCGCGCGGCGCAGGCGCGCGACGAGAGGGCCGCCGCCCCGGCCATCGTCACGCTGCGCGGCGACAACCGTCCACCCCGCCCGAAGATGCCTGCGGCCGAAACCATGGAATTTCAGGCAACTCCCCTCGAGCTCGCCGGACGCACGCTCCGCGGGGAGGACTTCGAGGCCGTCGTGCGGCTCGATTCCGACGGCTCGCTCACTCTGTGCATCGGCGCGTCTCAGGACTTCGCCGATGTCGTGGCCTACGCATGCCGGTTGACGGAGCTCATCGGGACGCAGCTCGGCGCGGAGCGCTTCATGGCGATGGAATGCGTGTTCCGGCGCGGCCGCTGCTTCGTCGTCCTCGAGACCAATGGCGATGTCGTGGCGCTGCGGCCGCATCCATCGACCGATTGTGGTCCGATCCGGCTGCTGCTGGGTCTTTGACGAGAAGGGATGACCGGTGGCCGCGATCGAACAGACCCTCCGCACGTTGCGCGACGTGCAAGGCGTGTACGGCAGCTTCGTCATCGCGGCCAACGGAGGGCTCGTCGCCCGCGATCTGCCCGAGATCTTCGATCCCGAGCTGTTGGCCGAGGTGGGGCCGCGTGTCATTCGCCTGTACGAGACGTTCATGAGCGGCGGCGACGAGCTCGACGCCTGTGTGATCCGCTATGCCGAGCACAAGCTTTACGTGCGCGCCATGGCCTGGGGGAGCATCGGGATCCTCTCTGGAGTCGGGGTCAACATGCCCGCGCTCCGGATGGTTGCGAACCTGGTGATCCGGAAGATCGATCCGGAGGTCCAGCCGTCGCCTCATCCAGCGACGACGCCCGTCGCCACGTTCGATCCTACGGTGCGGTCGTTCCGGCCGCCCGATCCGACCCTCAGGGGCTCGCACGGCCCCCCGGCGTCGAGCCAGCCGCCGGAGCGCACGTCCTCCCCTCCGCCCGAGCGCGCCTCGTGGCCTCCGTCGGAAATCCCCGTCGATGCAAATGGAGCCGAGCCGTCGAGCCGGCAGGTGCGGATGTACCGCGGGCGGCCGGTTCTCGACGACTGAGACTACCGTTCTTGCGACAGTCCCGAGGCCGCGCGATCACGAGGCCAGTAGGTCGCGGCGAGGGTCGGCGGCGGCGCGAGGCACGAGCTCGGGGTACGCGGGCCCGCCGTGCTCGGTCACATCCATGCCGACGCGCTCCTTGTCCGGCGCAAGACGCAAAACCCCGGCAAGCTTGAGAAGGTACATCATGAGGATCGAGGTTGCGAAGGTCGCGAGCGCGATCGACGCGCTGCCGATGGCCTGAGCGGTGAGCTGGGCCGCGCCGCCTCCGTAGAAAAGCCCACTCACGACGCCCGACGACGTATCGGCGCCGTACGGTCCGGGAGCGCCGTACTGGCCGGTCGCGAAGAGACCGAGACTGAGCGTTCCCCAGACGCCACACGTCCCGTGGACCGAAACGGCGCCTACCGGATCGTCGATGCGCAGGTGCTCGAAGAGGTCGACCGAGAGGACACAGACGATTCCTGCGACGGCGCCGATGATGAACGCCCCCGAGGGGGAGACCCAGTAACAGGGGCACGTGATCGCGACGAGCCCGGACAGGAACCCGTTCACGGTGATTCCACAATCCCAGTACTTGCCCCGCCAGTAGATGAAAAAGAGTGAGGACAGCCCCCCTCCACAGGCCGCGAGCGTCGTGTTCGTCGCGACCCGTCCGATGCCATGCAGGTCCATCGCCGAGAGCGTGCTGCCCGGGTTGAAACCGTACCATCCGAACCATAGGATGACGCCCCCGACCGCGGCGAGCGTCATGTTGTGCCCCGCCATGATGCCCCCGCCGTCACGCGCGAATTTGCGTCCGAGACGGGGCCCGAGCGCCATCGCGCCGGTCAGCGCGATGACCCCACCGATGGTGTGCACCACGGTCGACCCGGCGAAGTCGTGGAATGCGGTGGGCCTGAGGGAGGCGAGCCACCCGTCGGGGCCCCAGGCCCAGTGACCGAAGATGGGGTAGATGAACCCGCTCACGCCGACGCTGTACCAGAGGTCGCCCGCGAACGCCGTGCGGCCGACCATCGCGCCGGAGGTGATGGTGCTGCACGTGTCGGCGAACGCGAACTGGAAAAGCCAGAACGCGAGCATCGGCACGCCCGTCGATCCGTACGTGTCCGGCGCTGCCTGCAAGAAGAAATACTGGTGACCGATGAAGCCGTTGCCGGATCCAAACATGAAGGCGAAGCCGAACGCCCAGAACAGCGCACCGCAAAGGCAGGTGTCGACGATGCCTTCGAGCAGGACGTTCACGGTCTCACGCGTCCGTGAGAAGCCGGCCTCGAGGAAGAGAAATCCCGCCTGCATGAAAAAGACGAGGAACGCGGCCACGAGCGTCCAAACCGTGTTGATGGGGTTGACGCACTCGGAGTGTGCAGTCGCGCTCTCCGTCGCCCCTGCGGCGTGTCCCCACGCATCGCCGAGCAGCCACGCGACGAGGACGACAAGCGTGATCCCCACCGCTTTACCTCCGGCGATGGCCGCGAAGAGGCGGCGAGCGTCACGGTCTTGCCACAGGGCGCGCGCACGACTGACTCGATCTCCCGCCCGCGATGAGTGGTAACGCATTCGCGGCAGGCTAATGTGCGCCCTTTTCATCCGAGTTTCGCGCCGACGACCGAGCCGCGAATAACCAGGTAGGCCATGTGAAGACGGATCCGGCAAACTGGCTCGCTCGAGGAGTCGCCCGATGA
>DASPUY010000168.1:0-33025 GCA_035622655.1 Polyangiaceae bacterium | reverse complement strand
CTCTACTCCTGACGATGGGCCGACTCGGGCCGCTCTGGACCTGCGGGGCGGTCGGCATTGCGTTCGGTCTTCATGCGCTGGCCAGCATGTGGGTAGTGCGGGCGCTCGACGGAATCAGCATCGTCCGGCTGGCCGCGCGGTGCGCAGCCCCGCTGCTGGCCTGTCTTCCGATGGTCGCCGCCGTCCTCGCGGTCCGCGTCGCGCTCGGTCACGTGGTCTCGATCCCGCGAGGGGTTGGTCTCGTCGCGGAGGTCTTGGCGGGAGCGCTCGCGTACGTCCTGTCGGCAATGCTCCTCGCTCGTCCGCTCGCCCGCGAGGTCCTCGACTTGCTGAGGCGAGCCACACAGAGACCTCTTGCCGATCAGCCTGCGGAATGATTCACCATCGCCCCTCGTCGACCGCTCGGACAGTCTCCTCCAGCGACTTGCGGGGCTCGAAACCGAGGACGAGGCGCGCACGGCGATCGTCGACCATGCACACGTACCGGATGTAATCGAGCTCGGGGGGCGGGAAAGTCGTGAGCCTCAGCGTCCACAACCGCCGAAGGACGACGCGCGCGAGCGAATAGGGAACGCTGACCTTCTGGCGGCCGAGAATCTTGATGACGCGGGACAGAGGAACGGGCTCGGGACCAGCGACGTTGAAGATGCCGCGAACGCCGGGCCGGAGCGCGCGCTCGATGGCGTGCACCACGTCGGCTTGATGGACGATTTGGGCCATGGGATCGAAGCCCATGACGGTCATGATCGGGTTGAGCCGAAGGAAGTTCGACGGCGCGTTGTGGACGGTTCCGAGAATGTGCACCGGGCGCAAGATGACCGTTTCGGTCTCGGGCAACTTCCAGAAGAAGCTCTGGGCGAGCATGTCGATCTCGACGAGATCTCGAATGTCGCTGAAATTCTGTCCTCCCAGCAGGGGCGCGTCTTCGGTCAAAAATTGGGGATTGCTCGGCTGTGGTCCGTACACGTTGGCGCTCGAGAGCATCACGAGCTTGCGAACGCGGAACTGCGAGACGTACTCGAGAAGCTTCGTGAAGCCCGCGACGTTCCAGGAATGGTGCTCGGCCGCGGACGCTCGCGGGTCATGCATGATCCCCAGATGCACCACCGCGTCGATCGCAGTCGATCGAAACACGTCCTTGAGCTTCTTTCGTCGTATGTCGACTTGTGCGTGCTCGATGTCCTTCGGCTTGTCCGCGAACCGTCTGCGGTCGACGCCAATGACCCGGCGGTGGCGGTGGAGGACGCGGGCGAGATCCTTGCCGAGTCGACCGCATATGCCGGTGATGAGAACTGCACCGCCCGATTGGGGCGACCGATCGATCGAGGGTGTTTCGACCATCGCGCTCACCAGAAGACGTGCTGGCGCTCCTTCAACGCGCGGTGGAGCATGGCCTGGATCGTCTGTCTCACGAGCCAGACTTTCTCGTCGATCACGGCGTCGTCGTCGTCCGGGTCGCCGGTGAAGCGCATGGGCTCGCCGAACCAGAGGCGATACTTCGTCGGAAGCGGCAGCTGGCCGCCCGGAAAGAGCAGCTGCGGCACGATCGGAAACGCCGGCATCCGGAACAGCCGGGCCAGTCGCTCCACGTTTCCGACCGAGATGTACTGCTCCTCACCGCCGACGACGGCTACGGGGACGATGGGCGTGTCGGTCTCGATCGCGAGGCGCATGAATCCGAGCCCGAAGTCGGTGAGCTTGTAGCGCTGATCGAACGTCTTGGTGATGCCGCGAGTTCCCTCCGGGAAGACCAGAAGCGCCTCGCCCTGCTCGAGCAGCCGCTTCGCGTTCTCGGGAACGCCGATGACCTGCCCCACGCGGGTGAAGACCAGCGACACGAACGGCAAGCTTCCGGCCCACTTCTCGATCATGGCGCGCACGATGCGAGGTGTCTTGGCGTCGAGGAACATCGCCGCCGCAATGAGCGCTCCGTCGATCGGCAGCTGTCCCGAATGATTTGCCACGAGCAGCACCCGACCGCTCGGCACCTTGTCGATGTCGTGCACTTCGGCGCGGAAGTACTTGCGGTACAGAAGCGCGACGGTGACGAAGACGTAGCGCGCCCATTGCGGATCGAGCCCGAACGGATCGACGCCGCTCGGGCCGAGAGCGAGTGGAACGCGCGTCATCCGTTCGGCGAACGTCTCGCCCATCAGCCGCTCGAGCGTTGCGTCCACGGCGCGCTCGATTGCTCTGCTGACGCGCTCGACGAGCGTCGTCGGCGGGCTCGAGCCCGCGACGCGGACGAGCGGACCCTGTGGGGCTTGGGGCTCCACGTGCTCGATAGGTCGATTGGTCCTCGGTACGGCGGCCACGGCGCGTGCATTGTGAACGGCGCAACGCGGGCGTTCAACGGCGATATGCTCTGCGAGGTGGAGCCGACATTTCCTGCGCCGCTCCGCCCGGGTGATACGGTCGCCGTGGTCTCTCCGTCGAGCCCGCATTCGCGTGACGAGCTCTGGCGAGGTCTCGCATGGCTACGGATGCGGTATCGGATCCGCATCACTCCAGCCGCCCTGGCCCGCGATGGATACTTCGCGGGCGACGATGCGTGCCGAGTGCGTGACTTCGCGAGGGCCATGCTGACCGACGACGTGAAGGCCATCGTCGCCGCTCGAGGTGGGTACGGTGCCATGCGCATCGTCGAGCATCTTCCGTGGACCGAGTTCGCGCGTCGTCCGAAGTGGATCGTGGGATTCAGCGACGTCACCGCCATTCACGCGGCCGCATGGCGCCGCGGCGTGGCTTCGATTCACGCTCCGAACGTGACCTCTCTTGCAAGAGGCGCGTCTCCGCGCGTCCGCGCGGCATGGCTGGCGGCGCTCGAGCGGCCGCGTGCGCGACGCCGGTGGGGGACGCCCCGAGTCCTTTGCGGCGGCGAAGCGAGCGGAACGCTCGTCGGAGGCAATCTGGCTGTCATCCACGCCCTCGCCGCGGCGGGCCGTCTCGAGATTCCGCCGGGTAGCGTCGTTGCTCTCGAGGACGTCGCCGAGCCTGCCTACCGCGTCGATCGAATGCTGACCTCGTTGCTCTTCGGCGGATACCTGGCAAACGCAGCGGCCATCCTCTTCGGAGGTTTCGAGGGCTGCGCCGAGCGTGCCGATGGGCGCACGATCGATGCCGTTCTCGAAGAGCGGACACGCGCGCTCGGAATACCGGTCGTCGCGGGCATGCCGTTCGGCCACGGCGATCCGAATGACGCGTTCGTTCTGGGGGCGAATGTCCGCGTCGCGGGTGGGGACGTGATCGTCGGGGAGCGATGAGTAGCGCTACGCGCGGCGAAGGGGAGGTGGGACCGTGCGCTTTCCCTTCGCTGGAGCCTGCTCCGTCGACGCGTCGGACGGGGCGCTTTCGCTGTCGACGAGCTCGGCGATCTCGTCCGCGACCATGACGTCGTCGGTGACGTCGTCCTCGGTCGCGCTCGCGGGCTCGTGCATGTCGGGATTTCCACCACGTGCGGCCGCGTCCGCTCGGGCGGTGGCCGCCAGCAGCTCGGCCGTGGTCTTGCCGCCCGGAATCGTCTCTTCCACGGCCGCGGACTGGGCTCCGTCGTCGTCCTCGACGGTGATTGGAATCTCCCGCGATACTTCGCGCTCGGGATCGTCCTCGGGCTCCCCGTCGTCCGCCTCGCCGCCCGCTCCGGAGCTCCGGGCCTCGGCGAACGAGCGAGCGAAGGTCTTGGAGTCCGTCGTCGCATGTTCGTCGGTGCCGGCGGCGGGCGTCGCTGACGGCGCCGGAAAAGCGGCTTGCGGACGGTCGCTCCGGGCGACGGTCGCCGTCGAAGCCCCCGCGGGAGTCAATGCGTCGTCGTGCTCGGCCGAGCCTCGCGCCGCTTCGTCGAGGGAAGGGAGCTCCGTCCGGCCCGCAGCGGGCCCGGAGCTCACCGACCGGGTCGGGCTCGGGCTGCCCGCGGCTGTCGGAGATTCGCCGCTCGCGGGCTCCAGCGAGTCGGTCGATGCCGGTGCCGACGGTCGGCGCAGCATGTCGGCCTTGGCGCGCTCGAGCCCCGCGGTGGCCTCGGGGTCGCCCGACTTCATGCGTATCACGCGTCGCCAGGCATCCGCCGCTTCGCGCGGATCATCGAGCTGATTCTCCCACATTCGCGCGACCTTGCGCGCGAGCTCGGCGCGTGCCTGCGGGTCCTTGCCCCGCAATATCTGATCCTCGTACAGCTGCACCATCGCACGGTAGTCGCCGAGCTCGGTCAAGAGCATCGTGAGCTCTTCGAGAGCGGCCGCGTCGCCCGGCGCGAGCTCGTGGAGCTTCTTCAGGTCCGCTGCGGCACCGGGGACGTCGTGCAGCTCGTCGCGACGCAGCTTGGCGCGTCGTGTAAGAAGCTGGCGTACCAGCGGTCCGTCGAACACCTCGGCGAGCGCGCGTGAGAGTGTCGCTTCTGCGCGGCGCGGATCTTTCAGCTCCCGGGCGAGGGCCTCCAGATCGTCGAGGGTTTGCGGTTCGACGTGTGCGACGAGCGCATCGCCGAACCAGGCGAATGCCTGCTCGTCGTCCTTCAGCTCCCGGTGCGCAATGGTCGCCGCCCGCCGGAGCAACACACCGCGGGTGCGGCCGCCGTCGCGCGCGCCGTGGCCCCCGTTTGCCAGGGAGGCGCAAAGCTGGCGGCGCATGGCGATGCCGCCCATGTGCTTGTCGGCGTCCCTGGCGGCGTCGTGCAGCACCTCCACGGTCTCGTCGTTGGGGGTTCCACCGAGCGCGATGTCGAAGAGGTTGCCGGCCCGATCGAACTGACCGAATGCCCCGGCGACCTGGCTCGCGCGGCCCAGGGCCGCGATGCGGTCGTGCGGGGTCTTGCAGCGCCCGATCTGCCGCTCGTAGAGATCGATCACGCTGCTCGCCTCGTCCGCGATCGTGGCCAGGCGCTGCAGCAGCTCCTCGGCGTCCCCCGGAGCCACGCTCGTCAGACCTTGTTCTCCGTGGCTCAACGCATCGAGCCTCGCCGCTCCCGCCTTGACGCGCTCCTCCGCCTGCCTGACCAGCTCGTGCGCCCTGGCCGAGCCGCTCAGCTCCGAGACGAGCACGTCGTGGGCGATCTCGAGCGCCTCGAGGTCGTGCGTGGTCATCGCGAGATCTTCGAGCTTTCGAGCGAGCACCGCGTCGCCTCCACGGCTGCGCACGACTTCGCAGCCCACGCGCACGGCTTCCTCGTTGCGTCCGACGATCGCGAATCGCTCGAACGCTCCGCGGAGATTTGAGGTGCGTTCGGGACCCGGCTTCGAGTCGAACCACCACTCGACCAACTTGCTCGCGACGACGCCGCTCCAGCCGAGGCGATCGCCCAGCTCGACGTAGGCCGCTCGAAGCCCCGCATCGCCGGCGTCCGCCGGCTCGCTGAGAACGGCCAAGGCTTCGTCGCCGCGGTCGAGCTCGTCGGCGAGCACGCGGGCGAGTCTCTTCGTGAGCGCGCTGACCTCCTCGTCGTCGGCCTCGATCTCGATGCGCTGCGCGAGCAGCTCGGCGACCTTGTCCCATTGCTTGGTTTGCTCGCAGAGCTCGCAGAGATGGGCGAGAGCGTCGAAATCGTCCGGGTCCGCCGCTCGAACGATTTCGAGAGCTCCGATGGCCTGGCGGGCGTCTCCGAGCTGCTCGTAGAGCCGCGCCAGACGCGCGGCTATCGGACCGCGATCCGACGGCTCGGAGACGATCTTCAGCTCGCGCTCGAGAGCTTGAGCTGCGGCGGCTGGCATCTCGCGGGCCTCCTGGAGGTCCGCGATGGCCTGGAGTGCAGGCCGGCAGGAGGGATCCAGCGTGGAGAGAATGCGCTCGTAGCGCGCGATCGCCGCGTCGACGTCACCCAGACCGTCGGCGACGAGCTCGGCTTCGCGCAACGCGATGCGCGCTTTCTCGTCGACCTGGGTGGCGACTGCTTCGAGGCGGCGGAGCAGCTCCGTGGCCGTCTCGAAGTCCTCGCGCTCGACGGCATCTTCGATGAGCTGCTCGAGCGCTTCCTCGTCCTCTCCGTCTTGCAGGACCTTGTGCCACGCCTCGTTCGCGCCGGCCTTGTCCGCGAGACGGGTGCCGAGCAGGCGGGCCGCCTGTCGGCGCGAAGCCACGCGCTTGACCGGGTCGGAAAGCCGATCGGCCCGTCGGTTGTAGAGAGCGACAAGCTCCGACCATCGTCGTGCGGCGACATGGCGATCGGCGAGAATCTGGGTGAAATCGTCGTTCGCCGGGTCCAGCTCCGTCGCGCGTTCGAGATTTGCGACCACGCGCGTTTCGTCGCCCGTCCGGGCAAAATGGTCGGCCGCGCGCGCCAGATGGCGGGCCTTGGCTACAGCCGTCGTCTCCAGCTCGGATCGATGGATCGCAGCATTGCCTGCGGTGTCCCACTGCGCCGCTGCGATGTAACACCGTTCCGCGGCGTCCCAGAGCTTCGGGCTCTGCCGAGGCTCTGCCGCCTCGGCGTAGGCATCGCCGGCACCTGCAGGATCGTGCAGCCGCTCGCGGAGCTCACCGAGTCTTTCGAGCAGCGCGCTGCGCGCCGCACGGTCTTCGATGCCCGAGGCGCCGCTGGCGATCACCTGCGCAGCCCGATCGACTGCGCCGGCCCTCTCGTAGAGCTCGGAGGCGGTGGCGATGGCGTGATCGTCGTCGGGCGTGAGGTTGGCGATGTGCTCCCATGCATCGCCCGCGCTCGCAAAGTCGTGCCGCTTCTGCTCGTGCAAGGTGGCGAGCCGCTTTTCGAGCGCAATCTTTTTCTCCAGATCGCTCTCGAGGTTCGCCTCGTGCTCCAAGAGCTGCGCGAGCTCGTCCCAGCGCTGCGCCTTCTCGAGCGCACGTGTGAGGGACTGGCGAGCGACCTCGTCGCTCCTGTCCAGAGTCAGGAGCTGCTTCCATGCCTCGATTGCGCCGGCGGGGTCGCGGAGATTGCCTTCACTCAGCGCCGCCACCTCCCGTAGATGCTCCTTGCGCAGCTCCGGGGATGCGGTGGGGCCCCGGACCGCGGCCAGCAGAACGTCGCGGAGGGCGCGGTACTCGCGCTTGGTGCGCAAGTAGTCCTCGACCCAGGAGAGCGCGTCCGGGTTGCTCGGATCGTGCAAGAGGACCTGCTGGAATTGCACGTATGCCTCGTCCCGCTTGCCCGCGTTGGCCAGCGCGTACGCCCTCTCCAGGGGCTCGGGCGCGCGGTCGGACTTGGTGCGTGCCGGTGACGCCGCCGCGCTGAAGTTGCCGGCGGTCAAGGCGGCGGGAGGGGGCGGCGCCACCGTCGGCATGCGCCGACCGACGCGGCCATAGAGCTCGCTCAGCTTCGACGTCGCCCTGGAGTCACCGCTCGCGCGCAGCGGCTCGAGCAGTTGAATGGCTTCCTCGGGTTGATTGGCGGCCTCGTAGCTCGCCGCGAGCACCCAGCGCGCCTCACTCGCCATCGGGCCCTCGGGATTGGCCCGGAGATAGGCGAGATAACGCAAACCCACGTCCTGCTCTCGCTGGAGCACACGGGCGTAATACGCGTAGAGCTGAAGCGCTCGATCATGACCGGGCTCGATGTCCAGGGCGCCGACCGAGTACGCCAGGCCGTGCTCGCCGTCGAATGCCTCGGCCAGTCCGACGAGCAGCTCGGTCGCGAGCGTGCGCTCCTGGGCGGGGACGTCCTCACCGGCCGTGATTCGCTCGATCACGGTCGACGCGTATTCCTGCTGGAGGCTCGGATCGTCGGCGCCGCTCTCGCGCGCCCGCAGGAGCGCTCTGGATGCTCCCGGGAGATCGCCCGCCGCTCGTCGAGCGGCGGCTTCGTCGCGCATCAACGCAACTTTTCGCGCCGGATCCCGTTCGAGCGAGAACTCGCGGTCGTAGAGCTCGAACGCTTCGCTCCATTGACCGAGGTGTTTGCAAATCTCGCGCGCGCCGTAGAGCGCATAGACGTTCGAACCGTCGAACTCGAGGGCCCGCTGGAAGTGCTCGAGAGCCTTTTTCGGCTGGCTCAAGCTCTCGCTCCAAATGCGACCCAGCTCCTCGTGCATCACGCCGAGCTCCAGACGGATCTCGTCGCTCTCGGCCGCCCGCGGCGTGAGAATCTTGGCGCGTCGCTCGAGCAGCGCCGCGAGCGCCTTGACGTCGCCCTTCTGTCGATAGAGGTCGGCCAGCCGATCGGCCGCCGTTCGCTGGGTCGGGTCGCGCTCGATGGCCTGCATCAGAATGCGCGCAGCGCGGTGAGCGTCCCCCACGGTGGTCGACCACACGTTGGCTGCCTCGCTCAGCCAGTGGGATGCGTAGGCGGGGTCTTGCGATTGCGTGCCCACGCGCTCGAGCAGGAGCGCGTACGACTTTGGATCGGTGACCCCGGCCTGGTGAGCCGTGGCGAGGGCCTGCTCGTCGTGTGGGTTCGCAACCAGCCGCTGGACGAGCGTGTCGATCTGCGTCGAATCCATGTCGCGCGGGGAGGCTATCACCTTCCTGTTTTTCCCAGCAATTGCGCGGTGTGTCGGGCTTCGAGCGCAAGCGCTCGCGCGCGAATGCCACTACTATCGCCGCGGATTATTTCACCGGCAGTACGTTTCGCGGATCGCAGGCGATCGTCTTTGCGCCGTGGATGAGTGCGGAAGGTTGGAGCCCTCGCACATCGACGCCTCTGCGGACGCGCCTCACCTCGAGGTGAAGACGCACCGAACCGGAGGATCCGCGATCGTCGGCCGAACCCAGGATCTCTCCGCTGCGCAGCGGGCGGCTGGTGGGCGGCGCCGACACCAACCCGGGCGCCGCATCCAAGTTCCCGAGAACGACGACGTAGTCGCGTTGGTCGCCTGCTTCGCGCACGGAGTGCCTTGTCACGACCGAGGTTCCGAGCAGAGGTCCGACGTAGATCAACTCGGCAGGCCCTTGCTCATGCTCGAGGGCCGGCACGGTCACGGGCGTACCGCGGGGAACCGAAAGATCGATTGCACCGAGCGCGCCACGCCACGCCCTCGCGTGCTGGGGGACATCCGAACGGTCGATGTCGTCCTCCGTCACGACGCACGCGGTGCACGGGACGGGATAGCGATACGCCGCGTAATCCGCGGATCGGTCGGGGCGTCGCGGAATCATGTCGTCCGACTCCGCGCGCGCCCGATTCACCGAGCGCTCGTCGACGCCCGCCGTGTCCGCGACGCCGTCTTCTTCAGGGTCGGGCCAGTGCACGCAAACCGAATCGTCCGGCAAGGTGAGGGGAGGGCAGACGGCATCCCCGATCCCGGGAACGTCTCGCGCCGGTGCCGGTCGCCCGGCCTCCACTTTCCCTTGAAAGGGGCTTCGTGCCGACCCTGCGCCGAGCGACGTCAGCGCGAGGCCGCTCAGGCTGATTGCGAGCGTGCGAGGCAGCATGGGGTCGGTGTGCGAGCGATCCGCTCAGATGATCTTAGGCCGAAAACGAGGTATCGGTCTCCGCAATGGCGTCCGAGGATCTCGAAGCCACGCTGAGAACACTTTTCGACGCAGAGCGGGCGGTGAGACGCGCACACGACGAGCTGGTCGACAGCGAGCTCGACGTCGTGCTCCCCGTGCTGCGGCGCGCCACCCACGATGCGCTCGAGCTGGACAAGTTCGACGAGGACGAGACGTCGCTGCGCCTCGTTCGCCTCGCCGAAGTGCTCGGCGAGCTGCAGGGACCAAGCGTCGTCGATTTGCTCATCGAGATCCTCGGATCCGACGAGCCGGAAGCACGGCACGCGGCAGGCGAGGCTCTCTCCGGACTGGCCTTCGACCGCTTCAAGGAGGTCGCGCTGGGCGTCGAGCGCGCGATCGACCGGCTCCCGCAGGGGTCTCTGGCGTTGGCGGAGCTGGCCTACCTGCTCGCGCAGGTGGCAGAGCCGGGGGTCGCCAAGCTGCTCGGACGACTCCTGATGCATCCGGACGCCGATGTCGTGGCGGCCGCGATCGAAGCGCTCGTGGAACGAGGCGATTCGAGTGCGATCCGTCTGCTCGAGCCGCTGACCGGCGATCTTCGTCGTGTTCAGCTCGAGGACGAGGGAGGAGCCGAGGGCGAGGCCACCATCGGCGAGCTTGCCGCCGAGGCCCGCGCTTTGCTCGAAAAAAGCGAATCGGACTGAGGGAGAGATTGGCGTGACGCACGGTTCGCGACCATGACGGAGCCGCTGCGCGATCCATCGGCACGTGGTAGAGCGGCCCCGGCGATCGCACGCCTCGGCCCCGCCGATGCCGCCATCTTCGAGACCTTCGTGGTCCCGCGCTATCTGTCACTCTACGGCGAGCTCGCCCTCGAGATGATGGCGGAGGGCGACGATGCTCAGGTGGTCCACCTCCACTGTCGCACCGGATATCCGGACCGAGGGATCGTCACCAAGCTCCGAGGGGCCTATGTCGTCGGCGTCGACGCCTCGCCCGCCGCGCTCGCGCTGGCGCGGGCGAAGGCCGCCACCATGCCCGAGATGGTAAGCCAGTATCGCCTGGCCGACGAGCTTCCGACGCCGCTCCCTGCATCGGCGTTCTCACACGCCCTCGAGCTCCACGGAGCGGCCGACCCCTCCGAGCGCACGCGGGTCATCGCGGAATGCGCTCGCCTGCTCGCCATTCACGGCCAGGCCATCATCGCCATGCCGTTGCGAGGAAGCTTTCAGGAGATCGCCGACTTGCTGCGCGAGTATGCTCTCAAGCACGACGACGCGAGCCTCGGGCATGCCGTCGACCAGGCGGCGCTCGCCCGCCCTACGATCGAGACGCTCGCCTCGGAGCTTCAGGAGGCCGGGTTCGACTTCGTCGAAGGACTGTCGCGGCCCGCGGTTCTTCGCTTCAGTAGCGGCCGCGACTTCTTCGAGGATCCGATCGCGCGACTCATCATCGTCCCGGAGCTGAGCGCCGAGCTCGAGCTCGAAGATCTTGGTCCTCCGCTTTCCTACGTGCGCACCGCGATCGACAAGTACTGGAGTGACGACGAGTTCGAGCTCACGGTGAACGTCGGCTGCGTGACGGGACGCCGGGAGGGCTGACCCCGGCGTCCCCCGGTCGGCGCGCCGGCGAGCGCGCGCCCCCCGGCTATTCGCAGTAGCCGTCGATGCAGAGCGAGCCCGCCGTCGTGCAATACGTGCCGGCCGCCGGATCGCACTGGCTGCCGAGCTCCGAGGGTGGACCGCAGACGGCGAACGTGCCCTGCGCGGTCGTGACCTGCTTGCATACGGTGGTCGGGTCCGAGCACCCGCCGCCTCCGTCGACCCCCGCATCGAGGCTGCACTGCACGTAACAGTCGCTGTGAAGGCAGATGCTCTGAGCGTCGCAGGTGGTGGAAGCCTGGCCGGTGTAGCCGTCGTTCTTGCAGGTGAACGAGGCCGCCTGGTTCGGTATGCAGCCGCCGTTCACGCACACTTCCGCGTTTGGACACAGGGCGCCGGCATCCGGCTGAGCACAGGGGGCCACGCAGTAACTCTCCACGCATACCGTTCCGCCCTGACACTCGGCGTTCGTCGCGCAAACGGTCGCATTGAGGCTGCAGACACCGCGATTGAGGTCGCACCCGAATCCGATGGGACACGGGTTGCTCGCCGCACAGTGCGGCGTGCAGACGCCGTCGACGCACGCTTCCCCGGAGGAGCACTGCGTACCGTCGGAGCAAAGGCCGCTCTGTGGCGTGCATTCACCATTGATGCATCGCGCCCCGCCCCCGCCGCATTGACCATCCGCATTGCAGGGCGTCGGCACCGAGGGCGACGCCGCGTCGCCTCCATCGCCCGCGTCCGGGCTGGCTGCGTCCAACCCGGAAGCGTCGACCGTGCTCACGCATTCTCCCTCGTCGGTCGAAAGCGCGACAAAACAGTTGTATCCGGCCGGACAGCCCCAGTCCACGCAGGATCCGGGGTGGCAGTTCTGATCGACGCCGCACGTGAATCCGGAGGGGCACTCCGTGGGGATCTCGCAAGTGCTCACTCCGGGGCCCGCGTCGACCACCACTTGCGAGCTCAGGGGCACGCAGCTGTTATTTTGGCAAGCGTACCCGCTACCGCAGTCGGTGTCGCTTCCGCACTGCCAGACGATGCAAGCACTCGAAAGCGACGGGTCCGGGCAGTCATAACAGCCGGAAGGTGTGCAGACGCGGTAATTGCCGTCGTCCGAGTAGATCGGACAGCCGGCGAGCACGGCGCCGGCGCCAAGTAGCGTGATCGCGAGCAAGGAGCGCTTCATGACCTCACCGTGGTGTGTTCTTGCCGGTGCCCTGGGCACGTGCACCGGGGGATTTCTCGGCGATGCCGCGTGAGCCCGTTCGTGGCGTGCCGATGCCGCTCGTAGCGGTGCCCGAACCGTAGCAACGCATGTGCCCTATGATGACCCGCTGAGCCACGTTCGCAAACGCGGATTCTCTCATCGGGTACTTGGCGGTCGGTGTGGACTTCCGTTCACGGGCGCGATGTCACCCCTCGCCGACAGTCGAGGTTGGACGGCGGTCTCGGCGCGCTCGAGGGGCGCGGCGCGCGCTCGGCCGCTACGGCGACGGTGGCGGCGCCGGGGGCGGACGGGATCGACGGGAGGGAGGCGCACGCTGGATCGACAGCGCGCCTGCGACCATGTAACGTGGCAGAAATCCCCGGAGCGGCGAAATCGAGCTCGCGGTCGCGCAGTCGCTCGGAGAAGAGCTCGCAAAACAGCATACCGCGCGTGGCCGGTGTCGCCTCCTCGCGGGCGGCACGCGAGTAGAACACACAAGACGACGATGGATGTTCAGTGCGATCGCTGCAAGACCGAGTACGAGTTCGATGACGCTCTTGTCAGCGGGCGCGGCACGACGGTTCGATGTACGAACTGCGGCCATCAGTTCAAGGTGCGTCAGGCGACGGGCAGCGCGTCGTCCGAGGACCGGTGGATCATCCGAACGAGCGATGGCGAGCAGGTCACGTTTCGGACGCTCCGGGATTTGCAACAAGCGATTCTTGCCCGGCAAATCCGCAGGGCAGATGCCCTGCTTCGGGGGACCGCGTCGCCCCGGCCCCTGGGCTCGATCACCGAGCTCGACCCGTTCTTCGAAGGCCGTATCTCGAGCCCCCCGCCGCCCTTCGACGCGGGCGCGACGGAAGGGGTCCCGACGGCGCCCATCGCGTTTCCTCAAGCGATTCCCTGGCCGAGGGAAGCGGCCGACGCCTCCCCACTCGAGCGGGCTGTGAGGCACGTCTCCTCCGCGAAGACGACGGAGCCGTACGGGTCCCTTCCTGCGAATTCTGCGGTGGCGGCTCCGCGCCCGAGCGTGGATACCCTCCGGCCGCCGTCGACCGATGCCATGCCTCCTCCACCGGCCATCGAGCCGTGGCCGTCCCCCACGCCGCCGGCCGTGCGGCCTCCCCCTCCTGCCGAAGATGTCGAGGTCAGCTGGGATCCGGCGCAGAGGATTGCCGCGGCACCAGAAGCTCGGCGACTCCTGCCTCCACCGACGCAACCGATGCGGCGTTCGGTTCAGGGCTTCGAGGACGACGGCTTCGGACCCCGGCAGGGCCCCCCCTCGTCCGGCGATGACTCGTACTCGGCGCCCCGCCGCCGGACCGTCGGAGGTTGGGTCGTGGCGTTCGTTCTCCTCCTCGCCGTGGGTGTCGTCGGATGGGCTCTGGCCAAGCCTTACTTCGTGACTCGGGATTCGGGAGCGGCCAAAGAGCTCGATCCACGCCTGGCCCCTCTCCTGTCCCACGGCGAGCGGGCTCTGGCCGACGGCCGTCTCGACCTGGCGCAGGGGGATTTCGACAAGGCAAGCGTGCTCGCGGAGAAAGACTCGCGAGTGTTGCTCGATGAGGCGCGGGTGGCGGCGGCGGAGGCGGACGTTCCATGGTTGAAGCTCAGGCTGCTGCCTGCCGAGGCGGTCGACGAAATTCGGACGACGAAAGCGCAGCTCGCCGAGATCGTCGCGCGCGCGAGACGGTTCTCGGACGACGCGCTCGCGAGTGCCCCCGAAGACGTCCCGGCAATCCGAGCGAAGATGGATGCGCTACGACTCGCGGACGACCGCGACGCGGCGAGGGCGTACGTGCCGAGAGTCGTCGGCCAGGCTTCTCAGCCCGAGACCGCCTACGTGCTCGCGGCACTCGATCTTGGAGAGCCGGTGCCGCTCTGGACGACGATCATCGAGCGCTTGCGCTTGGCGGCGGGCGCCGAAAGTTACGCCGGACGGGCGCAGGCGGCCCTCATCTATGCGCTCGCGAAATCGGGAGACGCCGCGGGTGCGAAGCTCGAGCTGGCGAAATTGGACGCTCTGGCCCGACCGTATCCGCTTTTGCCGAGCTTCCACGATTTCGTCGATAAAGCGGTTTCCGCCACGTCCGGAGCCGCGCCTGCGGGCAGCCTGCGGGCGGAAGCTTCTTCGAAGCCGCCCGCAACCCGGAGCGCCGCACCGCCTGCGGCTGCTGCCGCGGCTGCCGCGGCCGGGGGAGTGGCTTCCACGCCCGCGTCCGATCCACGCTTGGCCATGCAGTCGGCCGCATTGGCCCTCAGGAGGGCAGACTTCAACGGCGCACGCCAGATCTACCAGAGCGTGGTCGATCGCAACCCGACCGATTCGGAAGCCATCGCGGGGCTCGGCGACGTCGCGCGACTGCAAGGGGATTCCAATGGAGCCCTGGGCGCCTACCGGCGCGCCATTGCCGTCAACCCCTCGTACCTTCCCGCGCTGCTGGGGCTGGCCGACACCCAGTGGGAGGGTGGCGATCGGGCGTCCGCGGCCAAAACGTACGTCGATATCGTCGATCGCTTTCCGGAGGGAACCTATCCACGCTACGTGCCGCAGCGCGTCGCCGAGTCGGCGAGCTCGGCTTCGTCCGCCAGCCCGGGCCCGTCGACCGCGCGCCCTGCGTCGGCCGGGGCGTCGAACGAGCGCACCGAATGAGAAGAGCGTGCGTGGTGCTGCTTCTGTTCGTCATGGGCGGTCCCGTCGCCCTGTTGGCCTGCGAAGGCCGCCCGCGGTTCGACCGTCACGGCGGATCGAGCGCCACCGGCGAACCGTCCACGGGCCCTTCGATCGCCGTTCTGGACCTCTCGGACGGCGTGCCGGAGCAAGACGCGAGCGGGTTTCTCGGTCTGTCGCCGAGGAGCACGTCCATCGAGGACGTCGTCGCGCAGGTAGAGCATCTTCAGCGGGAGGCCGACATGCGGGGCGTTCTCGTCCGCCTCGGAAGCGCGCGTCCCGGTCTGGCGCGCGCGGCCGAGATCGGCTCGGCGCTGGCGCGGCTGCGGACCAAGCGCCCCGTGTGGTGCTACGCGGACGAGTACAATAACGGGACGCTGCTGCTTGCGGCACGGGGCTGTGAACGGATCTGGGTGGCACCCGCGAGCAGTGTCGACGCGGTTGGCCTTGCCGCCCAGACTCTCTATTTTCACGAGCTTCTTGCAGACGAGCTCAGACTGGACGTCGACTTTCTCCAGGTCGGAAAATTCAAAGGTGCCGAGGAGCCGTTCACTCGCGACGGCCCGAGCGCCGAAGCGCGCGAGTCGCTCGAGGCGACCCTGTCGGGCTTGCGCGCCGCGTGGCTCGAGGGCATCGGCAACGGCCGCGGGCACCTTGCCGACTCGGCGCCCGAGTCGGGGCCTTACACCCCCGAGGAAGCGAAGCAGCGCGGTCTGGTCGACGACGTCGGCTACTTTGATGCCGCGCGAAACGCGCTCGAGGGCGCAACCGGTGCGGTGCGCTCCGAAGTACGCGTCGGCGCAGGAGCGTCCTCGGGACCGGGCGAAGATGTCGTCGCGATTGCCCGCGCCTTGGCGGGACAATCGCTCGTCTCCGCCCCCGTCGTCGTCGTCCGCGCGTCGGGAGCGATTTCGATGGACGGGGGCGGGCTCGTCGGCGGCACCGACGGGATCGTCGCGCGGCGGCTCCTGAAGACGCTGACGCGGCTCGAGGGGGATGAGGACGTGAAGGCGATCGTCTTGCGCATCGATTCGCCCGGCGGCAGCGCGCTGGCGAGCGACTTACTCTGGCACGCTTTGATGCGCCTTCGAGCAAAGAAGGCGCTCGTCGTGAGCATCGGGGATATGGCCGCGAGCGGTGGTTACTATCTTGCGTCGTCCGGCTCGCTCATTTTCGCCAGCGATACGAGTATCGTGGGTTCGATTGGCGTCGTCGGTGGCAAGATCGCCGCAGATCGTGCGCTCGAGCGGATCGGCATCCACGCGGAAACCTTCGCGGCGAAGCCTGGCGATCCCGGTGCCGCGCCAAGGGCGGCGTACGAATCCCTGCTGCTGCCCTGGGACGACGCGACCCGAGCCCGCGTGCTGGATACGATGACGCGCATCTATGCGCTTTTCCTCGAGCGGGTCGCCGAGGGCCGCCGCATCCCGCTCGACCAGGTCGCCTCCTCCGCCGAGGGCCGGATCTTCAGCGGTCGTGACGGAAAGGCTCGAGGTCTCGTCGACGAGCTCGGCGGATTGACCGAGGCCATCGCAAAAGCCAGGGACCTCGCGGGCCTGGGTGCGGATGCGCGCGTGGGAGTCGCCGACGAGCCTGCGGGCTTGCTTCGCGCGATGGAGGGAGACGAGGCTCACGCGCCCGCGATGACCGTTTCGTTGGCCAGGGCGCCTGCCGAGCCGCTCGTAGGGTTCGCGTCTTTCGTCAACAGCCTGACTCCCCTCGCGCAGAATGAAACTCTTGCGTGCGCCCTCCCTTTCGCGTTGACCGTGCGCTAAACCACCTGGAGTCGGCTATCGGTGCGACGTTCCGCTCCATCGGCTCGTGGACGGGAGCGGGTGGCGCCGGCCGACGGCAGGCCGCCATTTGAAGCACGCAAAGCCCAAAGTCGTCGCGTCGGTCCTGGTCGTTGCCAGCGGCAGTGGCCTGGCATGCGGGGCCCTTCGTTCGCCGGAAGAGGGGTCGGCCGCATCGATGAACTTGTGCTCGGCTTCGCCGTGCAACGCCTACGTGCAGGAGAATGAGGTCGAATGCAGCGCTGGCGTCTGCGTGGTCAGTCCCGCAGGCGGGCCTTCCACTAGCGATTTGGTCGTCCTCGTCTCGTTGCCCGACGATGCCTACTTCGCGGCGGGATTGACCTTTGCGCTTCCTTTTGCCTCGCTCGCGGGCCCCCCGGACGCATCCGCCCCCCAGTCGGCCGCGTTGCCGCAAGTCGTTCCCCCCTTTGCCAACGTTTACACCGTGTCGCCCCAGCTCGCGCAGATCGTGGGGTGGGACCTCGGGACTCCGCCGGGGCTCCTGGCCTCCCTCCCATTTCACGCGACATTCCGTCTGCTCTGGCCGCAAGGCGGCAATAGCTTCGTGGAGGCGGAGTCTCTCGGGCTGCCACTCGAGCCGATCGTGGCGGCCTCCGCCGAGGTCAACGCCGTTGTCTATCCCGGCCCAGGCGGTGGACCCGGGTCGGAATTGATGGCGTCCCTGCCCCCCGGGACCTACGAGCAAACGTGGACGCCGGATCCTCCGTTCGACCAGGCGTTCGGACCCGTGACCCAGCTCATATCCGCTGTGGGTGACTATTCACCCGGGCTGCCGGAAATCTCGTACGACACGACAGGAGGCGCGCAGCCCGAGCTCCAGATCTCCCGGCAGGGCGGCCTCCTCGACGGCTGGACGGCTTACCTTCGCGATACCCAGACGAAGCGCGCCATCTCCAATCTGGCTCCACTCGCCGGGACGGCGTCGACCGTCATCTTTGCCGTGAAGCGCGTGGGATGCGAGGGCGCGTCTTGCTCCCCGCCGCAACCGGGGCAGCCGGATCCCGATGCCCTCTCGGGCGCCGAGCTGGTGGTCGCGCCCCCGGCGACCGAGCCTGTGCCCACGGGCGTCTTCAACCTGTTCGATATGCTGTCTCCCGTCCTCTATCCGCCCGTCCCGTCTCCCGTCGCCGTCACGGGCCACGTCTATGCCTCCGATGGTGCGAGCGTGGACGCCACGCTGATCTTCGAGGCCACGTCGGTGGCGGCCGCCAACTTCGAGTTTACGACGTCGGTCACTTCGATCGGCGGCTCGCCCTACTCGGTGACGCTTCCGCCTGGGCAATACCAGGTCGACGTGCGGCCCTCGAGCTTGGCCGCGGCCGTGAGCATCGTATCGGCGACCATCCAGCAAGACGAGCAGCTCGACTTCGTCGTGGGCGCCCCGCAGATGGCTGCGGGCACCGTCCGTATCGCCGACGGGCGTCCGCTCGCCGGTGCGATGGTCGATGCGATCGCAGCGCAATGCGTGACCACGGCGACAAGCTCGACGGAATGCCTTCCAAGGTCGACGGTCACCTCCACCGACGTCAACGGCGCCTACACCCTCGCGCTGGATCCTGGCTCGTACACGCTGCGCGTTCGCCCTGCCGTTGGGACCCGCTTGCCCTGGGTGGCGGTGCCCGAGCCCCTCGTGGTCGATGGGGTGACCCCTCCGGTCATTGCGAACGTCATCGTTGTTCCGGCGCCCATGGCCGTCGGCCTCACGCTCCAGGACCCCTTGGGCAACGCCATTGCCGATGCGCTCGTCCGGGTGTTCCGCATGCCGTCCCAGTCGGTTGGAGCAGCTTCCAGCTCGACCGCGGTGGAGCTCGGGGAAGCCATCACCGGCACCGACGGAAGCTACGAAATGTACGTTGCGCCGCCCTCGTTCTAGCAGCGGCTTCGCCGGCACTGCGAACCTGGCGTAGGATCCGCGCCGATCGGCATGGGACCTGAGATCCTCTCGTGGGAGATGTCGCCCGGCGAGCAGCATCGCGAGCTCAGGGCCCCAGCGACGCTGCGTCCGCCGGAATGGAAGCTGTCTCGGCGCAAGCTGTCGAGCGCCGCGGCCGGGGTGTTCCCCCCGCTTCCGCGGCGCAACGCCCTGCGTGCGGAAGAAGCGTGGCTACGGGCGCGCGTCGAAGAGGCGCGGGCGAGCGGTGACATGGCGGCACTCCGGGCCACGAGCACCACTCTCGCGCGGTGGCTCGCTTCGCGCGATCGAGATCTGGACGAGGCGATCGAGCTTGCCACGATGGCGCTCTCCGTCGCGGCGGACGGCGATCTCCGGCTGGAGGTCTCTGCCTGGCTCGAGAGCGTGGGCGAACCCGCGCGGGCGGCCAGCGCCCTCAGGCCGATCACGTTCGCATCCGGTATCGAGGGGTCCGACACCGTGTACCTGCTGGTGCGCGCCGGCGTGCTCAAGGCGCGCGCAGGAGCAGCGACCGCCGCCGCAGAGGCATTCGAGGAAGCGGCATCCATCGATTCCAGCGATCCAGCCCCGCTGGAGCTGCTCGGCGGACTCTCGTCGTGGGATCCCGCGTCGGTGCATCCCGGGGTGGCGGCTGCGGCGTACGTGGAGGCCGCGCGACGCCATCGGCTGCATGGTCGGGGCGACGCCGAATACGAGGACCTCTGGCGAGCCTTCGCGACCGACGCCACGAGCGAGATCGCCGTTCGGTCGCTCGCAGCAGCTCTGGAGGCTCGCGGGCAGGCGGCGGCCGCCGACCAGGTATTGCGAGCTTCGGCGATCGAGTGGGCGCGGATCGATCCACGAAAGGCATCGCGTGCTCATGCCGAACGGCTTGCATCCGCGCTGGCGTCGGCCGAGGCTTCTCGCGCGATCTGCGCCCTTCTCGATCGCGCCGTCGATTCACCGATCGAACCGTCCGAGATCGAGGTGTTCGATGCGCAAGCGCGACGGTTGCAGTTGCCGGATCCCGAGAGATTGCGGACGGAGCTCGGAGACGGCAGTCGTGAAACTGCGGTCATGCTCGAGGCGCGAGCCGTCCGCGCGGCGGAGTGGCTCAAGGCGGCCTTGTTCGCTGCGGCCGCGGAGAGGTACATCCGTTGGGGCGACCGCGCGGCTGCGCGACGGGCGGCCGCCGCGTCGGTGGCGGCGGCGCCGACGGATCCGTGGAGTGCTGCGGTGCACGCCAACGCGGTGATGGGCGACTGTGACTCCCCCGCGCTGGCGGCTCTCGAGCATGCCATCGCAATCGTCGGGCCCCGCATCGAGTGGTGCTGGTCGCTCGCGGATGCCCTGTACGCTGTGGGCAGACGCGATCACGGCCTCGCGTGGACCCAGCGTTGTGCCAGCCTCAGGCCCGGCGATCTCACCGCCGTCGCGAAGCTCCTCGAGCGTCTCGTCGATTCGACGCAGGCCGGGCCGCTGGCCGACACGCTCGCGTGGCTTCTCTCCCGCCCGCTTCCGCTGGAGGCGATCGCGTCTCGCTTCGGCGGTGCGCTCGTGGAGCTTTCGCGCCTCGATCGGGATCGCGCCGCCGTGGTGGCGCGGAGAACTCTCGACGTCTTCGGCCCAAAGCTTTCCGGGGTTAGAAACGCAATGCTGCACGTCGCCAGTCGCGTGTCGGACGACGCCTTCACGGCGGCGATCTTCGAGCGCTGGCTTGCTTGCGCCGCCGAGGGAGCCGAACGGCGATGGCTGCTGGCCCAGCTGACGGGCCTCTTCGAGCGCATGGGGGACGTCGAAGGGGAGGCTCGGATCCTGGCACGCACGGCCCGGGAGGGGCTCGGTTCGCCCGACATCGACGCTCATCTGGAGCACCTGGTCGGGCGTACGGCGACGCCGGACGCGCAGCTCTGGCAGCTGACCGCGCGGGCGTGCCGATCCCTCGACGCTGGCCCTTCGGAGAACGCCGTGATGGCGTGGCGAATGCTGGGTGCAGCGCTGTGGGACTCGGCCGAGGATCGCGTCGGTGCCATCGCTGCGTGGCAACGCGCGGCGCGGCTGTCGCCGGGCGGTGGGTACGCGGTTCTCGCGGTCGACCTCGTCGCGTTCGGTGGCGCGTCGTTCGCCTTCGAATACCTGCAGCGGCTCATCGACGCCGAGCCGGACGACGCTGCGGCGGCAGAGATCGCCAGGGAGGCCGCAGCCGCCGCCTTGTGGGCGGGGGTTCCCGCCGCGGCGCTCGATCTGAGCGCTCGCTGCCTCGCCAGGCTTCCCCGGGACGGAACCGCTCTCGAGATCGCGGAGCCAGCCGCCCGGCAGTGCGGCAACTACGAAGCGCTTTCGGGTCTCTACGACACGGTCGCTGTGAACGCGTTCGGACGTTTCGGTCGGCGGGCCGCTCACTACCGGGCTGCGCGCTTTTTCGAGCGCGCAGGGGAGCCCGCGCTTGCCCTTCGCCACGCCGCACGCGCGTTTCGCGCGTTGCCGTCGGAGGGATCCGGATTTCAGCTGCTCGTTCGGAGCGCGAATCGGGCCGATGACAACGTCGGTGCCATGCGCACGATCGAGATCGTCGCCGAGGAAGCGCGTGCGCCGGAAACACGCATGGCGTGGCTGCTTCGCGCTGCGGCTGTCGCCGGGGAGGGGGAGGACGCCGCGCGCCGCAAGATCGACGTTCTCTTGCGCGCTTTCGCGACTCGCCAGACCGCAAACGTCGTCAGCTTGCTGTGCGAGGGGGCTGCCGCCCTCATGCGGCTCGACCCTGACGAACGAGAGGCGCTGCAGATGCGCTTCTCCAGGGCGGCACGTGGGGCGCTCGACGGAGCCTCCGGACCGCAGGGCGCGCGGCTTTGCATCGCTTTGGCCGAGGCGGTGCTCGACCTCTTCGAGGACGAGAACCTCGGTTTGACGTGCATCGAGCGCGCCTTTGCGTGCGATCCGGACGTCGACGAGTTTGCCCAGCTCGCGCGGCACGGACCGGTCCTCGCGCGCGCCGACGGTGCCGCCGATCGTTTGAGCGCAATGCTCGCGGCGAGCGAGCAGCCGCACTCGAACGTCGGAGCCGCGGCGCTGCGACTGCTGGCGACAATCGCGGCGGAGCTGGGTGACGACGCGCTCCGGGGGCGAATTGCCGTCGGGGTCGCCCTTCGAAACCCGGACGACGACGCGGCCGTGCTGGCCGCAGACGAGGCGGTTCGCCGAGATCCTCAGTTTGCGGTGCGCCTGGGCGAACGAGTTTCCGTCGAGCGCCGTGCGTCCGCCATTCTCGCCGTCGCGCGGGCTCACGTGGACAAGGGCGAGTTTGCGGAAGCGGTTTCGCTCTTCGAGCGGGCGCTGACGATGGTCGACGAGACCCTGCGGGCCGACGTCGAGCGCGAGCTGCGCGCGGCCTGGCGGGGAAGCGGGCGCGAGGTCGACATCGAGCATCGCGTGCGGCGCGAGGCGGACGACGGGATCGCGTCGCCCCGACAGAGGGCGGCGAGGTGGATGGACATCGCCGAGCGGCGCGAAGCCCGTCTCGACGTGAAGGGTGCTCTTGGCGCGGTCCTCGAGGCGTGCAGGCTCGATCCCGACCCTCTCGAGCGTTGGAGTGCGCTCGAACGGATCGCAGTCGTTGCCGACGACAGCGGGGCGCAGATCCGTGCACTGCAGGAGATCGCTCGGCGGGTCGGAGCCGCCGGGCGGCTGGCGGTTCTCAAGCGGACGGCTCGCGCTTACGAGCGGCACGGCGATTCTGTGCAGGCCGAGCACGCCTGGCAGGACGTGCTTGCTCGGGACCCCACGGACGAGGACGCCAATCGCACCCTCGAGGCGATGATGGCCCACGAAGGGCGCTACGCGGACCTCGCCGAGCATCTTGCACGCCGCGCAGAACGGTTGAAGGGCGACTCTGGCCGAAGCGAGACGTTGCGCGCGGTCCGTTTGCGGCGCGCCGCGATTCTCGAGCAGCGCCTGGATCGAGTCGAGGACGCATGCGCCGAGCTGCAGCGCCTTCTCGAGGAGGTGTCGGACAGCCCGGGTGCGCGGCGCTATCTCGCGGACCTCCTCGACCGAAAGGGTGATCCCGGGGCCTCGGCCCCGTTGTGGCTCGCCTCGGCGCAAGCCGCGCAGGACCCCTTGGAACGCGACGAGCTCGAGATGCGCGCGTGTCAGGCACTGGTCGCAGCGGGGCACTTCTACGACGCACTGGACCTGTCCAAGCGAATCGTGCAGCGCGGCCTGTTCGACGCTCGGGTGGCGCTCGAGCTTCGGGTCGCCGCGGCTCGCGGGATGGACGACATGGTCGAGCTCGGCGAGGCGCTATCCGCGCTCGCAATGACCAAAGAACAGGACGAAGAAGCTCGGAGCGTCCTGTTGCTGGAGGCGGCGATGATCGCTGCGCGCAGGGGCGATCTCGACGGCGCGCTGAAGAGAGCCCGTGGGGCGGCCGAAGCCTCACCCGAGAGGGCGACGCCGCAGCTTCTCGCGCGCGGGCTCGAGTACCGCTTTCGTGGCGCCGGCGCCCCGGAAGACGCTAGGCAGACGATCGCCCACCTCGGCGCGATTCGAGATCCACTGGCGAGGGACGACGTCGCGTTGCGGGCATTTCTGCTGGCGGAGGCGCTCGACGTCGTTCAAGGAGGAGGGGCGGGCTTCCGGGAGCTGAAAGAGATCGAGGCCGTGCTGGGCCCTCATCCGCTGGTCTCTCTCGGTCTCGCGGAACGCCTGTCCGCGCAGGGGAACTATGCGGCGTCGGTCGACGCATTCCAGAGCGCTTTGTCGGGTTCGTTGTTCGACTTGCGCAAGCCGGCGATGATCGCCCTCTCCGCGGCGGACAATGCCGTTCGAGCGGGCCGCATCCCCGACGCGATTTGGTTTCTCGAAATCGCCGAGCGGGACGCGGAGACTCAGGGCGCAGCGCAGGAGAAAAGGGCTGCGTTGCCGCCGGTCTGAGGGCATCGCCATCGATGGTGGTCATCTGGTATGCTCCGCGCCGGTACGCCGGGCCGCCGTGATCATGGAGAAGGAGACTCGAATCGATCTCCTCGCGCGCGTGGCGCGATCGAGGTTCGCTCCGTCCGACGAGCCGGAACGCTCCGTGTCGATCCTGTCGCTCGCTGCAGCATCCTACGGTTCGCGGCCATCGGGCGATGCGACGGTCCCCACCGGCTTTGATCCGGTCGCGGTCGCCCTCTTCGAAGCTCTCATCGAAGGAGCGTACCTGGTCGCCAATGCCGATGGGGTGTTTGACGCCGAGGAGCGGCGAGCATTCGAGCGCGTTGTCCTCGCGGCGTGCGGGGGAACGGTGCCGCCGCAGCACATCGCAGCGCTCGTGAACGACCTCGGCGATCAACTGAAAGAGGACGGGCTGGACGCTCGAGTCCGATCGATCTGCAAAGCCGTGACCAAGAAGGATCACGCGCGCGAGATTCTCCGGATCGCCGCTCTGCTTGCCCAGACGAGCGGCGAGGTCAGTCCCGTGGAAAGGGAGGTCCTCGCGAAGCTGGTGCGCGGTTGCGGCCTCGACGTCGCGGAGATCGACGTTGCTCTCGCCGACGTTCGCCGCGCTCTGGCCGCAGCCCGCTCGGAATGACTTCTCATGGCGATTCGTCGAGCCTGAGCGCTGTGTCGCGGTAGAGGGCCGCTTCGTCGGCGCGGCCGTTCGCCTGCGCCGCCGTTGCAAGCCGTTCGAGCGTCGTTCGGACTCGGGGCAACAAGGCCACCCGTCGCTCGGCGCTCGCGTCGTCGAGCCGGGCAATCAGCAGCGCGAGTAGCTCGTGGCCACGTCCGACCTGCTCGAGAAGGATGGCGAGCTCGTCGGCGACGGCCTCGTCCGCAGGGTTGGCTTGCAGCCGCCGCGATAGATCCTCCACGCGCGCAGCCCGCTGGATGTCCAGAGCCCCGGCATCCGCGCTCCCGGCGGAATCGAGCTCGTCGAGCGGGGGCAGGCCGCCCGCGAAGCTCGGCACGTCGCCCGCGAAGCTCGGAGGCTCTGCGTCCTCCAGGTCAGGCTGCTCCGCGCGCACGGCATCGGTCGACGGCGAAGCACGCGAGCGGACGTCGTGGAGCGTGCGCCTGGACGCGTCGTCGTGAGGGCGCAGGCGTGCTGCGGCGGCGAGGTGGCGCTCGGCCGCGATCGTATCGTTGCGCTCCGACAGCTCCCAATGCGCGGCTTCGCGAAGAAGGTCCGCGATCTCCTGGAGAGGCAGACCCCCGCCTGACGAGGACGAGGCGAGCGACAATGCCGGTGCTTGCGGCGGTTCCATTTCGGGGACGAGCGACTCGGCGAGCTCGCGCAGGCGCGAATATGCGAGGCTGGCCCCCGCCGCGTCGCCGAGACTCGCGCGCCAGCGGCCTTCGAGACCGCGCGCGACGGGCGCCTGTGGAGCATCTTCCGGAATCGCCGTCGCGCGTGCGATTGCCGCCGGCAGATCGTGCAGGTGCTCTGCGAGAGCGCGCGCCAGGTCGAGGCCGATTGCCGATGACGAATCGCGATTGGACGCCATCGAGAGAGCGCGGGTCAAAAGCGACACGCTTCGGGTGGCGGATCCCTCGCTGAGAAGAGCGCCCGCCAAGCCCGCAAGCGCGTGCGGGTCGTCCGGCACGAATCGGAGCGCTCGTTCGAAAAGCGTCCTCGCCCCTCCGTGCAAGCCGAGCGCCTGCCACGTGCGTCCGGCGCACATCCAGACGGCGGATTTGGCCGCGGCTCCCCCAGCCATCGCGTCGAGATGCTCGACGTCCGCAAAAGCCTCTCGGACGCGGCCCGCCGCCAGGTGTGCGCGGACGCGAGCCCAGCGAGCCGGAGTCGCTCTCGGGGCCCGGGCGAGCGCGCGGTCGAGGCTCTGACGGGCCCGCTCGGGATCGAGCGTCCACCGCGCCGCACGCTCGTAAGCGAGCGCCGCGACTGCAGGCGCCGGTTCGCGCTCGCCCGCGTTCTCGAAGCTGAGGACCGAGCCCTCGACGTCGCCCGTTTCTCGGAGAAGCTCTCCGCGGACGATCTCCAGGGGCCCGGCGTTCGGTGGAGTGACCTCGGCCAGCATGGCGAGCGCGGCCTCGGCGCGCCCGCTCGTCCATGCGTCGATCTCGATCACGCGCCGCGTGATCTCCGGGTGGCGTGGCGCTCGTTCGAGGGCGGTAAGATAGGCGGCTCTGGCGCCGGTCAGATCGCCCGCCACGAGTGCGTCGTCCGCCTCGCTCGACAGGGCGGCCGCCTCCCGCGCGCGCAGTGTGGAGTCCGCGGGCGCCGGGGCTTGCCCGTTGCGTGTCGCGCTGACGAGCCAGGTGTCGTGATCGACGAGCCGCAGGGCGCTTTCGACGCCATCCGCCGCGGGCACACGGGCGCCCGCTGGCGGCAGTACCTCCCGCGCAAGCATGGTCACGTATCGGTGGAACGTGAAGCTCGTCCCGGATCGGGTCGCCCTGGCCCCAATCGCGGCCTCGACGCACGCGACAGCGATGGCAGTCGCGGGCGCCGGGAGATCGAAGCCCCGAGCGTTCGAGACGATGAGCATGAGGTCGTCACGATCCGGCAGGATGTGGAGATCGAAGGCCACGGCGGGGCCAGGGCGGATTCGGTCGTCGTCCGCCGGTAGGACCGTCGACACGCAGAGGCTGGCTTTCTCGGCCGAGTCGAACGCCACCCACACGTCCGGCGTTTGGTGCCAGCCTGCGTCTCTCAGCCGCGGAGCGGCCCATCGCTCGAGCGCGCGCGAGCTGAGCTCGAGCTCGAGGCGCTCGAGTCGTGCCCGCCGGTGGCGAAAACGCGATACCCCGCCCGATACGTTCACGGGGAAGCGCACGCCGGCGAAGGTGGAGGCGAGCGCGATCACGCGCAGGCAGCCGATGGGCGTCGCTTGCGCGAGCTCCAGGCCAATTCCTTCCCGGGCTATCGACATGCGTAGCGCCACGTCTCCCCCCGGGGGTCGTTCCGCAACGCGGGCTCCCCGTCGGCCGGGGCGCGTCGCCGGCGGGAGGAGTCTCACGATTCGAGGGGGCGGGGCGGAAGGCGGTGGCACGAGGTCCCCACGGAAGAATCGTACCGGCCGCGGGCCCGGCGCGCGACTTTTGGTCGGCCTCGCCCCCGGCGCCTGGGGCGAACGTGTGTGCGCGGTTGGTTCGAGGCGGGGGCCGTGGAGGTTCACGCCCTTTCGAGTCGGCGCATCTCTTGACCCGATGAAGCGCGCATGTGAGAAGGCAGGATGGGGTCGGATCAAGGAGTCCTCGACTTCACCGGGGCCGGCCCTGCACGGCGTGCGACCGACTACAGCTCGAAACGGAGTTCGCAGGCGGAGCGACGGGCCGACGCTCCGGCCTCGCGCCGCGAGGCGCGTCTGAAATCGGGCCGATCGTTGAGCGCTGGTCGATGATCTCGAAGGACACGATTTCGCTCGTTCGCGATCGCACCGACATCGTCGCCGTCATCACGGAGAGCGTGCCTTCACTCAAGAAACGCGGTCGACGCTTCGTCGGCCTCTGCCCTTTCCACAAGGAGAAAACGCCGAGCTTCCACGTGAACCCGGACGTGGGTCTCTACCATTGCTTCGGCTGCAAGGAGAGCGGCGACGCGTTTCGGTTTCTCGAGCGGGTCGAGGGCTACACGTTCGCCGAGGCGGTTCGCGCGCTGGCCGAGCGCGCGGGGATCCCCATCGAGGAGGACCGAAGCGCTCCGTCCGTCGACGACGCTCAGCGCCACAAGAAGGAGCGGGACGCGCTTTACGCTGCCATGCAGATTGCGGCGACGTGGTACGAATCGCAGCTGCGCGAGCACCCTCAGAGATCCTTTGCGATCGGCGAGCTTGCGCGCCGCGGCGTCGACCCTTCGAGCGACGCGGCGAAGGAATTTCGACTCGGTTATGCGCCATCGAGCTGGGAGGGGCTGTTCGGCTTCCTTAAGAAGCAGGGTGTATCGCCGGCCGTCGCCGAGTCGGTCGGCCTCGTCGTCCCGCGTTCGAGCGGCTCCGGGTACTACGATCGATTTCGCCACCGGCTCATGTTTTCGGTGCACGACGGCCAGGGCCGCGTCGTCGCGTTCAGCGGTCGCGCGTTACCCCCCGTCGACGATGTCCAAGATGTTTCCCACGAATTGCCGAAGGATGTTGCGCCGAAGTACATCAACTCGCCCGAGAGCCCGATCTACGTCAAAGGCGCGACCCTGTTCGGTTTGTGGCAAGCGAGGCACGCAATCCGACAAACGGGCCGGGCGCTTCTCGTCGAAGGCAATTTCGACGCCGTCAGCCTGCATGCGCGCGGCCTGCAGAACGTCATCGCGCCACTTGGGACCTCGTTCACGGTCGATCAGGCAAAGCTTCTTCGCCGATACACTGTCGATGTAACACTTCTTTTCGACGGAGACGCCGCGGGTCGAAAGGCCGCCCGTGCCGCGGAGGATCCCTGCGAACAAGCCGGTCTCGAAGCCAAAGTCGCGCTTCTTCCGGAGCAGCTGGACCCCGATGAATTCATTCGTTCTCGGGGATCGGAGGCCCTTCGCGACATCGTGAATCGAGCCCGGGGTCTTCTCGAATACTTGATCGACGTCGAGCTCGACGATTCCTTCAATGCCGCCGACTTGCGAGAGCGCACGGGACGTATCGAGCGGGTGGCCGCTCTGCTGGCTCGCCAGAAAGATCCGGTCGTCAGGGGCATGTTGAAGGCTTACGCCGACTACGCCGCGAGCCGTCTCGATCTGGTACGCTCCGCTCCGAACGCGTTCGGGGCACTGGAGCGAAAGGTCGTGACGGCGGCGAGGGCGGCGAGAGTGGCAGCGTATCCCCGGCCTTCCGAGGCGCGTGTCAAGCATCGGACGCCGGGCTATGAGGAGCGAAAGGCGATCGTCGGTGCTCTTCTGGATTTTCCGGTGCTCGTGGACGATTTCGAGGTGAGGGCAAGTCTCGGAGCGCTCGAAGGGGAGTCGGCACGAATCGTGTCGACTCTCGGCCAATGCATCCGCATCTCGGAGCGCGGCGAAAAAGCACTCGACCCTGTCGAATTCCTTGCGCAATTGCCTCCGCCGATCCAAGCCTTCGCGTCCGCGCGTTTGGCCGCGCCGGAGCACGACACCGTCGACGAAGCGCGCACCGCCGTAATCGCGAACATGAAGAAGCTTCGGGAGACCAACGTGGCGCGCGAGACTCGCGAAACGGTACGTGAGCAGCACAGGGTGGTGGGGGACTGGGAGACCGAGGTGGAGCTGGCGAGGCATGTCGATGCGCTCGTGCGACAGCGGCAAGGGTTGATTCGTAGGTGAGGGAAGCCTGCGTGGGCGAAGAAGCTCGCGCGTGCGCGGTAGAAGCATCCGAGGACAGCGATGGCGACGAAGAATCGAGACCGGAAAGAAGTTCAACAACTCATCGAGATCGGTAAATCCAAAGGATTTCTCACGTACGATGAAGTGAACGACGCGTTGCCGGCCGATATGGTGGCTGCCGATCAGATGGACGATGTCTTGGGCGTTCTCGGCGACGAGGACATCGAGATCGTCGACGCCGCGACACAGGTGAAGATCGCTCCGAAGCGGATCGCCGAGGAACAGGCCGAGCAGAAGGTCGCGCGCGAGCGCGAGCAGGCGCCGAGCCCGTCGAAGAGCGAGGAAGACGTCGACGGATATTACTCGAAGAGCAACGACCCCGTTCGCATGTACTTGCGCAAGATGGGAAGCGTTTCGCTTCTCACGCGCGAGGGCGAAGTCGAAATTGCGAAACGCATCGAGCAAGGTGAGCACATGGTGCTCTCCGCGATCCTCAACTCGCCCGTGGCGGTGCGCGAGATCATCGACCTCGGCGACAAGCTCCGCAAGCACAAGATTCGGGTCAAGGACATCATTCGGGACGGCGAGGACGACAACGCGGAGTTCGACGAAGAGGAAGCCGATCGCCGCATCCTTCGCCTCATCGACAAGGTGAAGCACCTCGACAAGGTCGCTCAGGAGCTCGAAGAGAGCCTTCTTTCGTGTGCTCCGTCGCGAAAGAAGGGCATCGAAGCCGAGGTCGACGGCAACCGGCAAAAAATGGTCGAGACCTTGGAGGAGATGCGATTGAACAAGAAGACGATCGACAAGGTCGTCGCCAAGCTTCGGGGGTTGATCCAGAAAATCGAGCGCGCAGAGAGCAGCATTCTCGATCTCGCGAAGCACGCAGGCGCGGACGTCGATCTGCTGCGCAAGGAGGCACGACAATCGCGCGGCGACGCGGCGACGGAGCGCAAGTACAAGCGGAAATACGGTCTATCCCCGGACGACGTCCTCGGCGCGCACTCCGCCGCACAAAAGAATCTCAAGAAGGTGGAAGAGGAGCTCCAGCTCGACGTCAAGGAGCTTCGCGACACCTACGACGCGATCTTGGGCGGAGAGCGAATCGCTGACAAAGCCAAGGCCGAGCTCGTCGAAGCCAACCTGCGTCTCGTCGTCAGCATTGCGAAGAAGTACACGAATCGCGGGCTGCAGTTTCTGGACCTGATCCAGGAAGGCAACATCGGGCTGATGAAGGCCGTCGACAAGTTCGAATACAAGCGAGGCTACAAGTTTTCGACATATGCCACTTGGTGGATCCGCCAGGCGATCACGCGCGCAATCGCCGATCAAGCGAGAACGATTCGAATCCCGGTGCACATGATCGAAACGATCAACAAGCTGATTCGAACCAGCCGGTACCTCGTTCAGGAGTACGGCCGCGAGCCGACCCCCGAAGAGATTGCCGAGAAGATGGAATTGCCGCTCGACAAGGTTCGCAAGGTTCTCAAGATTGCCAAGGAACCCATCAGCCTGGAGACGCCGATCGGCGAGGAGGAAGACTCGCATCTCGGCGACTTCATCGAGGACAAGAGCGTCGTGTCGCCGGCCGAGGCGGTCATCAACATGAACCTGGCCGAGCAGACGCGAAAGGTCCTCAAGACGCTCACGCCTCGCGAAGAGAAGGTCTTACGTATGCGCTTCGGCATCGGGGAGAAGAGCGACCACACCCTCGAAGAAGTTGGACAGGACTTCGAGGTTACGCGGGAGCGCATCCGCCAGATCGAGGCAAAGGCCCTGCGTAAACTCCGACACCCGTCACGAAGCAAACAACTGAAGAGCTTCATCGAGAGCTGACCGCAGTCGAGATCTCGGGGCAGTCACCGACTCGGTGCGTCGCGCGCAGGGCGCCAATGCGAGTCGTGAACGAGAACAGCCTTGTGCGCTGCGAAGCTACGTTCGCCGTCCCGAGTTCGCAGCGACGCGTCGTTCGTCTGGCAGTCACGCCTCGCTGGGAGTCGTATTCACGCAAATTTCGCGCGCGGCGGAGCGGCGGCCCGCAACAAACGTGACTTCGCGATCGCCTTGTCGGTAGGATTTGCGATGACGAACCACGCGGCTCGAGGCGAGAGGTGTCGATTCCGGTTGGAACTGCCGGGAATCACGGCATGGTCCCGTGTCATGGCCGGTGGAGCGCCTGCAGTCCGGAAAAGCTCGGTATGCCGGGACCGATATTTGCTTACTTGCGTGCTGCAATAGGAGACGAACTGGGGCGAGCGCCAATCGCCCGCTGCCGCCGATAAACGAAGGTCTCGGGCCCCGACTTGATCGCCGGGCAAGCCGAGGCTCAGCTGGGGGTTGCGCGTGCCGATGCACGCGCGGACGGGAACATCCATGCGTCGCAGTAGGGCGTTGGTCATCTTCGGGGGATTGCTCACGTTATTTGCGGTAGCGACCGTCAGCGTCCGCTCGCAAGCCGCGGGCGCGAAAGGGTGGCCGCACGGCAGCCCGCTCGAATGGCCGAGCGCTTACGGTCCACGACTTGTGCCGATGCTTGCCAAGAGCCAGGCGGGCTTCGGACGGTTCATCGAACCGGCGCCCACGGCTGAGGTATTGCCTGCGGACACGGCATGCTCGCCCGACATGGTCGATGTCGAAGGCGAGTATTGCCCGTACCTGGAGCAACAGTGCCTGCATTGGCTCGATTCCGAGACGAAACTGCAATGCGCCGAGTTCCAAAAGGCGCCGTCGGCGGGGCGCTGCACGCTGCCGACGCAACACAAGCACTTTTGCATTGATCGCTATGAGTGGCCGAACCGGCTTGGTGTCCTCCCGACCTACATGGCCAGCTGGACCGAAGCCAAGGCCTCGTGCGAATCGATCGGCAAGCGGCTGTGCTCCGATACGGAGTGGACGCTCGCGTGCGAAGGGCCGGAGCGCCAGCCCTATCCCTACGGAGATGGGTACCAGCGCGATGACCGCGCGTGCAATATCGACAAGCCGTACATCTTGCCGGATGCGGTGCGCGTATTCGATCCAAAGACGCAGGCCGACGAGCTCGCACGGCTCGATCAGCGTGAACCGAGCGGGTCGCGCGTCGCTTGCGTGAGCCCCTATGGCGTGCGTGACATGGTCGGGAACGTGGACGAATGGGTGGTCAACGTCTCCCAGTCGGGATGGCCCCACATGAGCGGCCTGAAGGGAGGCTATTGGGGGCCCGTGCGGACGCGCTGCCGCCCGATGACCACGGCCCACGACGAGCAGTTCCGCTACTACCAAATTGGCTTTCGCTGTTGCGGTGACGCTCACCCCGTCGAGGTCGGCGGCACCCCGGTGGCTTCCCGA
This sequence comes from Polyangiaceae bacterium, assembly GCA_035622655.1. Lineage (GTDB taxonomy): Bacteria > Myxococcota_A > Polyangia > Polyangiales > Polyangiaceae > Palsa-1150. The sequence continues at coordinate 956 of DASPUY010000168.1, read as the reverse complement.
AATTAGTCCGAATCCGCGGGCCCGCCGGCGTCGATGGACCCTTCCGGCGGCTCGCGTCGAGGGCGAGCGGGCGGGTCTCCATACTCGCGCCGCATCTTTGCCGACAGCGCATCGATCACGATCTGCTCGTGGTACCGCGGCATCTGCGCGATCTGGACGACGACGTCGACGGTGTCCTCGTCTCGGCTGCGGATGAGCTCGAGCGAGCCGGACGCGGGCTTCCGGTTCTCCGGCGACGTGTATTCGAAAAGCAAATAACCGTTGGCTTCGTCCTTCTCCGTCACCTTCCAGCCGTTGTCGACCCGGACGAGCCGAAGCGCGGCGTTCCAAGTGCGATCGTAACCGTACGGCGATCGGCACGTCGCTTTCGCCTCGGCGCGGGTCGCCGCAACAAGCAACAGGGCCGTGACAAGGCCCCCCCACAGCGACCTGGTAAGCGCTGCCCCGAAGCGGCCGGTCACGACGGCATCCTATCCGGAGACGGGCGGCGCCAGAACCACGGCCGTCATTGGGCGGCTCCCGCCGTTCCGGAGAGAATCTCGCCGGTCTGCTCGAGCGCGTGAAGTCCCTGGCGGTCGAAGGCCAATCCGAGCCCCCCCGCAGCGACCGAGAAGAGACATTGAGCTGCGTAGAGCAGAAACACGTAAGCCGCACCCGTGCCGGTCACGACGGTCGTCGGGTAAAACATGGTCATTCCGGCGTAAATCCCCGCCTGGAATACTCCGAGGAGGCCCGGCGGCCCGGGAATGAGGACCGTACACCCGAGCATCCCCATGAGAGCACATGCTTCTCCGAACGTCGGCGACGATCCGTCGGCGTGCGTCACACCGCAGCCCCAGGCGAGGAGCCACATCCCGAAAACGTTGAGCCCCCAGTAGAGCGTCGTCTCGAAGAGAAACGCGAGAGCGTCATTGGCGCGACCGAAAACGTGGAGCCCATCCGCGAATTTCTCGAAG